>CALKYM010000257.1 GCA_938003525.1 uncultured Planctomycetales bacterium
AGTCGATCACCTATCGGCTGAACCCGCTGTCGAATTGGCCGACGTTACCTTCACGCTCAACGCGGGCCGGCCACGTGCCATCCATCGCCTCGCCGTCGTCGCGCACAACACGCAAGAGCTGCTCGCGGCGCTTGAAGACTGGCTCACGACCGCGCGCCATTCAGAATCGGGCGTCGCCCCGTCGGGCAATTCACGGTACACAGGCCGCGCGCTCGACGAAGACGAGCGCGCGGCTTACGTCGAACAAGTCTTGCCGGCGATGGCTCGTGAGCTCACAGCACGCGAACTGCGCACGCTCGCGCATTGGAGCCACGACGCGACTGTCGTCCGGTTCGCGAACCAGAAGGCGGACCAATGGGAACGAGCGACGTCGGTCGAGACGCCCGCTTCGCGAGAACGGCTCCTGCGTGCAATTGCCCAGTTGGCCGTAGTCGGTTGCGAATTCGCTTGGCCGCAGATCGACGGCCGACCGAACCCGCGCAGCGTGCCGCTACCCACCTCACCACTTGGCCGCCGCTCCTATTGGTTGGGCGAAGCCAGCGAGCCGGCCGCTGAACCGCGTACGAAGGAGGAGGCGGCCGGCGATGGCGGGGCTAGGTTGCCGACCGGGCTCTATCAAGTTGCTTGGCGCCCGGATTCGCCGGACCTCGGTCCCAGCGATGAATCCTGCTCGCTGACCGGCACCTGGCTGTGGATCACCGAGCGCCCGCCATCTCACCTTGAATCAACGCTCGCAACGCGAATACACGACGCCGGCGCCGAGATAGTGCGCGCGACGCTTGGCCAGCGTCACGCCACTGCCGATCAAGAGATCATTCACGTCGGGATGCGATCGCCGAAAGATGTCGCACGGCTTATCGAACACGTCGCAGCGCGCGACAACCACCTCTCGGGGCTGATTCTGCAACTGGGGCCGCCAAGCGTCGAGAACGACATACTGGCCACCGACGCGATGGCGGCGCGCAGCGAGGATCTTTGCGTCTGGCACCTGCTCCTCAACCAGGCTCTGGTCCGAGCGCGCTCAGCGGGCCGACTGAACCTCGATCAAGCCACCATGCTACTGGTGACGACCGGAGCACAGCCATTCCGTCACGACCACGCTGAGCAGCAATGGGCCGCGCTCGATGTCGCTGCGGCGCCGCTCTTGAGCCAGTGGTCGATCTGGCCGCACGAACTGCGCGGAATCCGTACGCGCTCGGTCGACCTCGATCCTCGCGACGCAGTCGCCGCTCGCTCCGATGTGGTCTGGCGCGAGCTTCGCGAACTGCACGCTTCGCCAGCCGGCCTGGTTCCCGGTCCTTCCGAAGTCATCTACCGCTCGGGCCAGCGCCACACGCGAGCCGCCCAGAGGCTTGAGACGGACGACTCATCCGATTCGTTTGCATGGCGCGAAGGCGGCGTTTACCTGCTCGCCGGCGGCGCCGGCGGGATCGGCCGCCAAATAGCGCGCAGGCTAGCCACGCAATTCGGCGCGCATTTGATTCTCGGCGGGCGCACGCCGTTGGACGACCATCACGGCCGCGCGTCGCGCCCTGCACATACTACGCCGATTCGTGATCTGCTCGCGGAGTTGAAACATGCCGGCGCGGCGAGCGCCACTTACGCACAATGCGACGTATCTGATGCCATACAAACGAAGCGACTCACCGACGATCTCGCGCAGCGCTTTGGTCGCATCGACGCCGTGATCCATGCGGCCGGCCTCCTCGACACCCAGCGCATCGCGTTGCGACACAAGACGCCCGAGTCGTTCGCCGAAATCCTGCGACCCAAGCTGCACGGCAGTCTGCACCTGGCGAACCTCGCCTCGCAGCTCTCTGCCGACAAACTGGTTCTGCTCTCATCCATCGCCTGCCTGAGCGGCGAACTGGGTGCCGGCGAAACGGACTACGCGGCCGCCTGCCGCTTTCAATGGCATTTGGCAGCAAAGCTCTCGGCATCAATGTCGCTGCCGACGATTGCCGTGCTTCTCTCGGAGTGGGGCTCCGCAGGCATGCTCGAGCACACCACTGTGGGACCCGTCGTACGACGCCTAGGCCTCCGTCCGCTCGATCCCGATTCCGCGCTAGAGTCGCTCGAAACTGCCATCTCTAGCCGCACCGATCACGCTGTACTCTTGGCGTCGAAGACGCCCGACGACACCGCAGCCCAGTTGTTGGAGTCTGCTTGGGAAGCACCGACGCTGTCGGTCAGCACAGCGCCCGCAGCGACTCGCACGGCGTCCTCGATTCGGCCCGTCGAGAACTCAACGCTTCGCATGGCCGCCAAGCGACAACTCCTCGACACGCTCCGCCAACGAGTCTGCGAACTCATCGAGTTGCCGCCCGAGGAGTTCGATCCCTCGACCAACTTCATGGATCTGGGTTTTGACTCGGTGCTCGCCGTCCAACTTGCCCGCACGCTCTCGCGCGATCTCGGCGTCGAACTGCCGCCGCTCGCAGCCTTCGACTATCCCTCCCCGCGCCGCCTCGTTGAGCATTTGCTCGTTCAGCCCACTGTCGCCGACCGGTACGCCGCCCCCACTGCGTCTGCCACTTCCCGCACTCTGAGCCCTAGGCGTGAGCCTGGGGGTCGGTCAGCACCACCAGCCGGTCCGCCCACACCAACGGAGTCGGCGGTCGATGTCCCCAGCTCCGGGGCCCCGGCGCCGGTTTCGCCCGTGCTCGGCACCGGCCCCGAGCCCATCGCCGTCATCGCCCTAACCTGCAGATTCCCACAGGTGAATACGCCACAGGAGTTGTGGGATCTATTAAGCGAACGACGTCACGCCATCGGCGAAGTTCCAGCCGAGCGCTGGTCATGGCTGGAAGATTCGAGTCATCGATCGCAATCCAAGCGTGACGACCCGCTTCGCTATGGCGCGTTTCTCTCGGGCATCGATCAGTTCGACGCCGGGCTGTTCGGCATCTCGCCCCGCGAGG
>CALKYM010000258.1 GCA_938003525.1 uncultured Planctomycetales bacterium
TGCGCTGGTGGGGATTCTTCTACTACGGTGCGGCCGACCCGGAGACGCTGCTCTCCCAGGGCAGTCTGCCGCCGGGCGACTTTCAAGTCGTCCAGACCGCGCTGGAGTTTTTGTTGCGCGTCCGCAACGAGTTGCACTTCGCCGCCGGTAGAACAAGCGATGCCCTGCCGCGCGCCGAGCAAAAGCGCATTGCCGAACTGCTCGACTATCCCGGCGACGAGAGCATGCTGCCCGTCGAGCGGTTCATGAGCGAGTACTTCCGCCATACGCGCGCGGCCAGCAACGTCATCGGTCGCTTTGTGGCCACGGCGTTCGGCGTACGGCGCCCGCCCGTCTGGCTCGAGGTGCTGTATACCACGCGCTTTGAACGCGACTTCCGAGTTGGCCCCGTCCGCATTACGGCCAATTCACGTGGTTTGCACAAGGTGCGCAGCAGCCTGACCGAAGTTCTGCGGTTGGCCGATTTGGCCAGTTCGCGCGACCGCCAGATCGATCACCTCACCGTCGAGGAGATTCGGCTGGCCGTGCCCGCCATGGACCGTACGCTCACCGAGACGGGCGTGGCACACTTTCGCTCGCTGTTGGCCCAGCCGCGCCATCTCGGCTCCACCCTGCGGCTGCTCCACGACATCGGCGTGTTGGAAGAGGTCGTCCCCGAGTTCAATCACGCCCGCTGCCTGCTGCAATTCAACGAGTACCACTGCTACACGGTCGACGAACATTGCATCCGCGCCGTCGAGCACGCGACCGGCTTCTGGCACGATGATGGCCCGGTGGGGCGCGTGTATCGCTCCATCGATCGCAAATGGCTCTTGCACCTGGCCCTGTTGATTCACGATCTCGGCAAAGGCCACGCCCGGGACCATTGCGATGTCGGCGTCGATATCGCCCAGCGCACGGCAGCTCGGTTGGGACTTAGCAAGCGCGAAGGCGAGATTCTGGAGTATCTCGTGCATCGCCACCTGGCGATGTCGCACTTGGCGAATCGCCGCAACACGCGCGATCCGCAACTGGCGGCCAGTTTCGCGTTCGAGGTCGGTTCGCCGGAAGTGCTGAAGATGCTCTACGTCCTCACCGCCGCCGACTTTTTGGCCGTCGGCCCCAATCGCTGGGATGCCTGGAAGGGTCAGCTTCTCACCGAGCTGTACGATGGCACCATGCGCTGTCTCTCCGGCGACACAGCGCACCTGTTGGAAGAGGAAGCCCTCGAGCGGCGCCGGGCCGACGTGCTGCGCTGCTGCGGCGATAGTGCGTCGCTGCGTTGGTACAAGAAACAGGTCGAATCGCTGCCGAATGACTACCTGCTGAACTCGACGCCCGAGCATCTGGCCGAGCAACTGCGAGAGCTGCACGAACTGCCCGAGGGCGAAGTCCGCGCCGTGGCCGAGTTCATGCCGGCCGAAGGCACCGTCCGCTACTCGGTTTCAACCTACGAGAGTGTCACGACCGGCGCATTTCACAAGCTGACCGGCGCGCTCTCGGCAGCGGGCTTGCAGATCCTCTCTGCCGAAATCGATACGCTGGCCGAAGGGCTGATCCTCGACCGATTCGTCGTCTTCGATCCGGACTACGAGGGCGAACCCCCGCCCGATCGCACGCAGCGCGTCTGCGATGCGTTGCGCCAAGCCCTGCTCACTCCCAGCGGCGAGGCACCGAATTTCCGCCGAACCTGGCAGGAGGCCGACGCGGCGCTCAAGGCCAGTCTGTCAGGGTTGCCCACCCAGGTGCGCATCGACAACAATTCGTCGCGCGACACGATCATCGACGTCTTCGCGCCCGACAAGACGGGCCTGCTGTTCACCATCGCCCGCCGGCTCTACGAACTTGGGCTCTCGGTGAACTACGCCAAGATCGGCACCTACCTCGACCAGGTCGTCGATGCCTTCTACGTCACGGATCAGTCGGCCAACAAGATCGAGGACGAAGCCCAGGTCGAGGCCATCCGTGCCGGGTTGCTGGAGGCCATCGACGCGTTCGAACGCGAAGAAACCGCTCCGGTCCGATAGCCGACCAAGGCGCTTCGCTCAGGGGTTTCCAGCGCCTTCGCCACCTTTGCCAAGCGAGAGCATCGCGGCTCGCCACTGCGATTCAAACTCCGGTAGCGGCTGGCCGACAAAGCGCTCGAACCGGGCCACGACCGGGCTGTCTTTGTTCGTCGGCCTTAGATACTCGTCCAACGCCAGCGTGCCGATCACCCGCTCGAACGCCAGGTGATAGGTGAGCCCCCAAGCATAGAGATAGTGGCGCCCGGATGCTTCGCGCGATTGGCCCTTGCCAACCAGAAACCGCGCGTCATTCGCAGCGACGACGTTGGCCAGCGCCAGCGGTGATGCCGACGAGAGATCGGCTTGCAGTTGTGCCAATCGCTCGTGGTCCGGCGCGTCGATGCGGAGTGTCCCGGCGTCGAACTGCGCAGTTTCGAAGATCTGCGCGAGCCCCTCATTCAGCCAGCGCGGTACGTCGTAACGGGCTTGCGGATAGACGAAGCTTTCCAGATAGGCGTGCCATGCTTCGTGGTAGAGCCGCGCATAGCTGGCACGGGTCAATTCGTCGAAACGCGCTTCGTTACGCCGCTTGCTCGCGGCCAACTCCTCTTCGAGCGTTTCGACCTGCGCCTGCAACTTTCGGCGGGTCAACTGGGTGATTCTTCGCCGCTCTTTGGCCGGCACGCCCTGCTGCTCAAGCCGGCGATCCTCCTCGCGCAATCTTGCGGGCAGCGTTGCCACCAAGTCGTCGTATTGTTCTTCGAGCGCCTGGTGATGACGCCGTACTTCTGCCACCTCGTCGGCGTAGCGGCCGAGATCGCTAACGGCCAACACCGTCTGCCGCTGGGCGAGAAACAGTGCCGGATGATCGACCTCGATGCCGATGTTCTGCAACTGTTCTCGATATTGTTCCGCCGAGGCGAAGAGGTCGATCTGCGGTAGGTCTTCCGGCACTTGTCGCGGCGGTAGAACTTGCGTGAAGGCTGCGAATATTTGCTCCAAACGCACGACGGTTTGCCGCGTCACTTCTTCGCCCGCGGCGCTGCGGAGCAGGAACCACGGTCCGCGATACTCGTGTACGATCTCGCCGTCGACAGAACGCGCGTCGAGCACGACCGCGTCAGCGCGCTGGGCTTCGATGCGCGCCCGGACCAGATGCGCGCGCAGCCGCGACGAGAGCTCGAGCCGCTGTGCTGATGCCAGTCGTTGCACCCGCTCGACTTCCTCGGCGGCAACCCGCATACCGACCACGTGCAGCGGCTCGCCCGGCGGGCGTTCGATCCTCCAGAAATGCACAAAGCCACGATCTTCGCTACGAATGAGCCCCTCGAGCACACGCCCGTCGGCGAGACGCACGGTGTCGAACTCCCACCGCGCCACGTCCGCGAAGTCGAGGCCGTCCGCCGGGGTAGGATCAGCGGCGACCGCTGCAAGATGGAGGCTCGCGCAAACGATGAGCGCGATCGTGAGGCGCTGAAGCATTAAAGCGGCCCCCTCCAGTTCCAACTGCTGGCCTGCTCGAATCTGCCGCTGGCACAATCGCGCGCGAGCTGGCGCCTGTCAAGTTTTCGCCGTCGTGCCCTGATTCGACTCGGCCCATCGTATGCCATATGTGTCCACGGAGTGCTCGACGCCGTGGTGTTTGCGGCGGACTTGCGGCAGGCGTTCGACCGCCAGCCCGCGCTCTTCACAACGGGCGGGAAACTGCTCCGCGGCCTTCCGCGCCGGATCGGTCACAGTGGCGATGCCGCACGACGAGAGCGTCTGTGCGATCACGTCGGCGATCAGCTCAGCGTAGGGCTTCTCGTATAGGATGTCAGCACCGATCACGCGATCGAAACAACCCATATCCAGAGGCCAGTCGCGCCAATCAACGTGTCGAGTGGCGAGGTGTATCGATGCCTGCGCCGCGTTGAGCTCCACGAACTCCAGCGCCTCTTGATAGTAGTCGGTGGCCAACACATCGTAGCCCGCCGCCGCAGCCGCCAACGAACTGAGCCCCGCGCCGCAACCGAGCTCGAGACATCGGCGCCCCGCACCCTGCTCGGCCCAGAGATGTTCCGCCAGGCGAACTGCCGACGGCCAGATTTCCGCCCAATAGGGGATCCGCCCGTCGCGCTCGAAATCGGCCTCGACGATCAAATCATCGGCGCTGCGCGGATGCAGAAGTTGAAACCGGCGGCCCCCAATAACGACCGCGTCGTCGACCACATCGAAACGTCGTGCGAGCTCCTCCGCTCGTCGCTGCCACGACAACGTTTGATCGGTCATGGACAGTTCACCATCGAAGTGCGCCGCGTTTTCGCCAGGCGATCACGGTCGAAACCGCAATTGCGTGAACTCGCGCACGCGGCCGGTGATGGCCGGTTCGACGGGCAGCCGCTCCATGCTGCTGGCCCCATAGAAGCCGACGATGCCCTCGGTATGGTCGAGAATATATTGCGCATCCTCGGGCTCGGCGATCGGCCCACCGTGACACAACACCAGCACGTCCTCCTTCACCCGCCGTGCGGCATCGTGCATGTCCTGCACGGCGCGGGCGGACTCTTCCAGCGTGCGCGCCGTCTGTGCGCCGATTGTGCCTTTGGTCGTCAGTCCCATGTGCGGGATGAGAATGTCAGCCCCCGCCTCGGCCAAAGCCGCCGCTTCATCGGAATTGAACGCATAAGGAGTCGTCAGCAATTCGAGCTCGCCGGCCATACGAATCATGTCGACTTCGAGCCCAAAGCCCATCCCTGTCTCTTCCAAATTTGCGCGAAACGTGCCGTCGAGCAGTCCCACGGTGGGAAAGTTCTGCACGCC
>CALKYM010000259.1 GCA_938003525.1 uncultured Planctomycetales bacterium
TCAGATGCCCAGCCGCTCGCGGGCCCAAGGGCCGACGATCCACAGTTCGTCCATCCGACCCTGTCCTGCGCGGACGCCGCCGATGATGGTGAGCACGACCATCACCACGCCCAACACCGCCACCGTCGGCACGGCGATGAAGTAGCCCAGTCCGCAAGTCAGCACGGTCCCCACGATCGCCCCACCGACCACGAACAGGGCAATCACCTGCAGGTAGATTGCCTGCAAGGCATGAAACGCGACGAACTGCGACTCTTCCCGATAGATGAAGTAAAAGGCGATCGGCCCGGCCAGGTTGGCCAGCGGAATCGGAAGCAAATAGCCGGCCAGCGCGGAGAGATGCGCCAGCGACCCCGCCACGCGGTACTCGTCACGAGGCATCGAAGTCGAGTTGGGCGACGCGTCAGACATGGCGGCTACAAGACCTGCGAGCGAACGGCTTCCAGCGAAATCAGACTCTGCGACTGCAGAATCGTTGGCCGCTGCTAGTCGTTGGGGCAACATGCCCGCGCAGTCGGCATCAGCTACCGGGTATTCGGCGTCCGAACAAAGATCTTGGAATCGAGCAGAAGAAACAGAGCGTTGCTGCTCGCGGCTATGGCTTTGCGGCTCCCAGCGCCTCGCGGAAGCGCTGGATTCTCGCTGGCATCGGTCCCGGCGAAGTTAGCTCGTAATCCTCGACCGGCGCCACATCGAGCACGATGAAGCGCGGACCGGGCTGAGCGAGCATCGCGGCGGCTTGCTGCCGCCAGGCATCCAGATCGCTGAAGGCTGCCACGCTTCCGATTCCAGCAGCCGTGGCCAGCACCGCAAAGTCCGTCGTGGACTTCTCAGCAGCAAGCTGCTGCCCGCCGGTCACCTCGTAGCGGCCGTTGTGCATCACCACCAACGTCAGATTCGCTGGCGATGCCGCAGCGATGGTGACCAGTGCCCCCAGGTTCATCAACATGCAACCGTCGCCGTTGAGCACGACCACATGCCGATCGGGGCGTGCCAGCGCCAGGCCCAAACCCAAGGCCGGGGCTTCGCCCATCGCCGACGGAATATAGTGCAGGTCGAGCGGATGATCGCTCAGTCGCGGCCACTCGCGAGCCGCGCCCATCGTCGTGACGACGATCTCGTCGCTGCGCAGCGCGCGCAGCACTTCGAGCGCCGCCACCAGCGGCATCGGACCTGGCGCTTGATCGCGTGTGGATTGCACCATCACATCTTGCCCTCGGCGATCAGAGCCAGGGCCGGTTTGCCGTCCGTCTCCGCCGTCTGAAAGTGCGCGACGAGGTTGCCTGCCGCCGAGCGATTCTCAATCAGCAGATACTCAAGCCCCCAGGCTTGCAGTACCGGCTCGGTGAAACGACGCGCCGTGTCGGGCGAGTTGGCGACCAGGTAACTGCGGTAACCGATGACGGCCCACAGCGGGAGCTGCAAATCGAAGAGCACGTTGCGCAGGGCATCGCCCGACTCGAACAGGCCCGTGTTCTGGATCATCACCAACGGTCGGGCGCCGCCCAAATGGAGCCCAGCCGCGATCGCCCAAGCCTCGCCTTCGCGACAGACCCGGATGAGCTGGAGACCCGCTGCACCCTCCAGCGCCGTTTCCCACGGACCCAATGCCGAATCGGGCAGCCACACGACGTGCGAGACGCGCAGCTCGTGCAGAGCCGCCACGATTTCGTCGCCGGTAAAGATTTCTGTCGACTCGGTCATCCCGACCATCTCTGTCGCGTCCGCAAGTCGACGCCCATCGTCGCCGCCGCACGACGACTCAACGTCTAGCGCCTGCGTGTCGTAATCCAGATGAAAGGCTCGTCCGCGTCATCCAGCCGGACTTCGTACTTCATACCGTGCTGCGAGAGAATCGTCCGCAGGGCCACGCTGTAGCTCGTGCGTTTCGCCGGATAGTTCACGCGGGCAGCAGCCAGCTCGATGCCCTCTCGCGCCATGTTGTTGTAGTCATAGAGCAGCGGAACGTCGATCCGCTGCTGAATGGCGGCCAGCGTTCCATCCAGCGGAAAATCATCGATCTCGACAGGCAGGATCTCGAACATCTTGGGCACACGCTGCTGCCGCTTTTCCTCCAGCGGCCAACCAATCGGCCAGATGTCGGTGTCCGGGTTCGCGCGAGTGATCCGTAGTTCGATCTCCCGGCGTTCGTCGCGCCCCGGCACGAGCGACAATCCCAGTGGACGCGCAACGTACGCCAGCACGGTGCCGCGGGCCAGTCCGCTCAATTCTTCGGTAACTGCGGGCGCTCTGCGCAACCGCGCTGTCACCTCTGGGGTCAACTGCAGCGGCAATGCGAGCTCGCTGGCAACGTGATCCACGATCGCCGCCACATTCTCGCCTGCCGTCGCCTGACTCACCGGTCGGCTCAATTGCTCGCGCAGCTCGGCGATCTGCGCACTGTTGAGTCCGAACGGCAGACGCTCGCCGGCAATAACCGCTTCCCGACCCTCGTCGCGGAGCCGCTGGAGCCACTCGCCGAGCGCGGCCTGATCGCGCGGCCCGAACCGTCCGCCCGGCACCAGCAACTCGTTGCCTCGTGTGACGACAGCGGTTACGCGATAGCGCGTCGAGGCACCTGATCCAACCGTTTCAATCTCAGGGCGCGTCGAGCGGCCGCTCTGAGCGATCCGCAATTGCGTCACGCCGACGTCGGTCAATGTTCGCAGCCAGTTTTGCGCTGCGCCGGCAGCCAGCTCTCTGCTCACGGCGATTTCGAACTCGACGGTCGGTTCAGCTGCGCGCGCCTCGAAGCAGAACGTCAATGCGAGCCCGACAGCGAAAGCGAATCTCACAGCCCCATTCGGTCGGCTAGAGGCGAGACTGCTGGATCGCCCAACAGTGCGAGGCTGACACGGAGCACTGCCAGGCAAGCCAGCCGTGGCGCCCAATCGTGCTTGTGACATATGATCCGGGCATCGCCGTTGGAATCGAAGCATCTCGCCGACCCTTCGCTGCGATCACCGCGATTTCAAGGCCCACACAACGGCATCAGCCAGTATACCGCACTCGCGATGACGACCGTTCAGCAGATGGCCTGAGCCGCACGCTCGGGCGTGTTGCACCGCGCTCGGCTGCTGCAACAATACATTTCCCCTAGCGCGCGTGTCGGCCCGCCGCGCAGTCCGTTCGAGCACAAATCGAATCGAGGAGATACGAGATGCCACGACCCGTCACTCTTTTCACCGGACAATGGGCCGACTTGAAGCTCGACGACCTGGCTCGCATGGCGCGCGATTTCGGCTACCAGGGTCTCGAACTCGCCTGCTGGGGCGATCATTTCGACGTCGAAGCCGCCATGTCCGACGACAACTACTGCGCCAACAAACGGACGCAGCTGGAGCGCCACGACCTGCAACTGTTCTCCATCAGTACGCATCTCGTCGGTCAGGCTGTGCTGGACATTATCGACCAGCGGCACAAGGACATCCTGCCCGAATCGGTGTGGGGCGATGGCGATCCCGACGGCGTGAATCAGCGTGCTGCCGAGATGCTCATGCAAACCGCCCGCGCAGCGCAGAAACTCGGCGTCGATGTGGTGAACGGCTTCACCGGTTCGAGCATCTGGCATCTGCTCTACTCGTTCCCACCCGTGCCGGATTCCATGATCCAAGCCGGCTTCGATCTGTTCGCAAAGCGCTTCAACCCCATTCTCGATGTCTTCGGCGAGTGCGGTGTGCGCTTCGCCTTGGAAGTCCACCCGACCGAGATCGCGTTCGACCTGCACACCGCCGAGCGCGCGCTGGAGACCATCGACCGCCGCGAGGAATTCGGCTTCAACTTCGATCCCAGTCATCTGCTCTGGCAGGGAGTCGATCCGGTGGAGTTCATCCGGGCATTTCCCGACCGCATCTACCACGTGCACATCAAAGATGCGATCGTCACGCTCAACGGCCGCAGCGGCATCCTGGCCAGCCACTTGAACTTTGGCGATCCGCGTCGCGGTTGGGACTTTCGTTCGCCGGGGCGCGGTGGCGTCAACTTCGAAGAGATCATCCGGGCACTCAACGACATCGGTTACGACGGGCCGCTTTCGGTCGAGTGGGAAGACACCCGCATGGACCGCGAAGCCGGCGCTCGCGAGGCGTGCGAGTTCGTCAAGCGGACCGATTTCGCCCGCGGCGATGTCGCGTTCGATGCCGCGTTCGCAGAAGGTGGTTCATGACATTCGGTCGCCAGCTACCACCTGGTAGATATCGCAAGCGTCCGCGCTGGTCCGCTCTCGCGCTTCTGATCGTGGCGCTGCTGCCGGGGGCGCACACAGTCGCGAACGACGGCGAACCGATCGAGCTCACGGTCGTCAGCTTCAACGTGTTGGTGGATCTCGGCAAGCCGGCGGAGTTCCCCAGTTGGAAAGAGCGACGTGAACTGTGTGTTGCAGTGCTGGCCGATGCCAACGCCGACTTGATCGGCCTGCAGGAACCGACGCCGGGCCAACTGGGATACCTGCTCCAAGAGCTTCCCGGGTATCAGGCTCACTACTACCGCAAGCGAGATTCGGATCCCGGCTACACCGACGCGGTCCTGCTTTATCGTGAAGAAGTCTTCGACGTTTTAGAAACCGGACATTGGTGGCTTTCGCCCACGCCCGATCGTGTCTCGACGGGCTTTGGAAACGTTCTTCCGCGTCTGCTGGTCTGGGCGGAGTTGCTGCACGGCCCCAGCCAGCGGCGGCTGTTCGCGTTCAATACGCACTTCGATAATTCGTTGCCCAGTCAAACCAAGATGGCGGCCCTTTGCCAGGAAAGACTCGCTGCCTTCGCTGAGCGCCAGCGGCCCATGATCTGGATGGGGGATTTCAACACCGATCAAAAGCGCGGCGACTACTCCACACTGGTTTCTGCCGGATGGCACGACGCTTACGTTGCCTCGCCGCTAGCCAGCGAAGACGGTCGCGACGAGAACGTGGCGACCTTTTTCAATGGCACGCGAATCGACCACATCCTGTACCACGGATCGGGCATCCAGCCGATCGAGTGGCGCCGGCTCGAAAGCCCCGATCCCCAGCGGTTGCTTTCCGACCACTACCCCATTCTCGCCCGATTGCGCATCGAGTAAGCCCAACAGCGTCGGGCCGTGCAACGAGCGTGCTAGACTGGAAAGTCGGGCTCTGCCGCGGCCGAGCGCGCCGCTGGTCGCACGTTCTCCTTGAATTGCAGTCTTCTGAAATGGCTGTCAAGTGACCTTGTTCCACCAACCGTTGTTGCGCGGTACGTCAACCACCCTGGTGCTGCTCCTGATGTTCGCTCAGGGCGCCGCGTCGCTCGGACTCGAGCCCACTGGCAGCGCGTTGCGTGAAGAACGGCGCGCACTTCACGAGGCCTTCGCGGCCGAACTGGAAGCCCTCGCCGTCTACTGCGAGTCGCAAGGTTGGAGCGCCGAAGCCGCGCGGACGCGGCAGTGGATAGCGCCTGACGACCCACGCCGCATCCACGTCGTCCAAGTGCCCAGACGGGATGACGCATCGATCGTCGAACTCAGCTCGCGCTCTCCAACTGCCGCGGACGAACGTGTTGCGGAACCTGCGTGGACCGAACGCTTCGTGCTATTGCGCGAGAAACACGGTGCCGCGCTGCTGGCGCTGGCCCGCCGCGCGATTCGTGAAGATCAGGGAGCGCTCGCCTATCAACTCGTACTCGAAGCCACGCGGGAGACGCCCAACGAGCCGACCGCAAGGCGGTTGCTCGGATATCAACGGGATGATGGAGCCTGGTACACACCTTTCGAGCTGCGCAAACGCAATGCCGATCAGGTGTGGGACGAGCAGTTCGGATGGCTGCCCGAGGATCACATCGCGCGCTACGAGGCCGGCCAGCGCTACGACCGCGGCCGTTGGCTCACGGCCGA
>CALKYM010000260.1 GCA_938003525.1 uncultured Planctomycetales bacterium
GTCGCGCGGAAGTCGATGTTGTTGATGTCGCCGCTGGTGCCGTTGGACATGGCGACCACTGCGGGCGGGTCCTGGTCTTCGACGCCCCACAGCCGCACCAGGCGATGGGCGAACGCGCCGAAGTAGTCGGCCGAGATATGATTGCCGCCGGTGCCACCCACATAGTGCAGCGAGTAGTTGGCCAACAGCGCGATGGGAGCGCCGGCCGCCGACTGCAATGACAAGAAGCTGGCCTCGGGATCAGTCGGCCCGGCCGGTTCGAGCAAGTCTTCGCTGGCGCGCGGCGGATTCATCCGCACCTGGTCGCTGGTGCGCCCAAAGGGATCGGCTGGAATCGCGCCGGGCTTCATCCGCCAGCGGCGATTGAACACCTCGGACGGCACATCGACCGAGCCCCATGCCACGCGCGCGGGCGCGAGGTTGTGGGCCGCGCGGCGTAAGCCATCAGCGATTCGCTCGATGAGGAACTCGCCGTACTCCTCGTCCGGGTCGGTCTGGAAGACGCCCGCCGTGGCCGGCGCGCTGTGGGTGTGCGTGGCACTGGTGAGGATGTTGTCCATGGGCAACTGCACATGACCGTGCGCCAGGTGCTTGGCCGCATCGTGAATCGCCCCGGGAATCATGCAACTGTCGCACACGGCGATACCCAGCCGCGTCTGCCCGTCGTCGAGCACGATGCAGCGGGCGTGCAGCTCGTCGTGCACGTGCTCGGCCACGCGATTGCGCATGCTGCCATTGATCGACACGCCCAACGGTGGCGTAATATTGCTCGTAGCGGCTCCCGCCTTCAACGCAGCGCGCGGCATGTTGCTATCTCCCCAATTCGACAACGCCGGCCACCAGCGCGTGGCCAGCCCGCCCGTATCATGCGCCGGACCGTACGCCGTGAAAAGCAAGAAAGGATCGCGAATGCGCACGCCGGAAGTCGAGAAGAGCCGCGCGACACACCCGGGTGACTCAAACTCAGGGTGCCACTGCTGGCTTGCCCAGCAGTGCTGAACACCTCTGTGGCCAAGTCAACAATCGCACGCGAATCGGATCGACCAACGTGTGACTAGACGAGGCTTTCCAGCAGCAGCCGGAGCTTGCGGAGTTCGGCCAGGTGATCGATGTCTGATTCGGGATCAGGCTGGATAGAAACGCAGAGCGCCCGCTGGTAGTTGACCTTGCCCAGTTGCGTGACGAGCCGGCCGTATTCGATCTCGCCCTGACCGACGCGGACTTGCAGATTGTCCTTCGACGTGTCGCGCAACTGCGTGTGGTAGACGTACTTCATCAGTTGGTCGATCTTGCCGCCGGCGTGCGGCCCGCAGATGTAATGACTGGGGTCGAGCGTGATCCCCAGGCCCTTCACGTTGTCGCAGAGCACGACGGCCGTATCGGGATCTTGCGAGATGCGGCCGACCTCCGACTTGATGCCGACCAGTACACCATCGGACGAGGAGATACGCACAAGTTCTCGCAAGCGTTCGATTTCGGCATTGAAAGGGGTGCCCAATTCGGCGGCCGGCACGGTGAGCAGCACGACCTTGGTGGCTTTGGCCAATGCCGAGCAGGCGCGGAACTGGGCGTAGTACTCGTCGCCCTCGGCCTGAATGTCGACGTTGTAGGCCACCGGCGTCATGCGGTGGGTTTGACTGCAGGTGAGTACGGCCTGCTCGAGATTGGCCTTCACGTCCGAGGGGCCCAGTTGGCCGGGCTCATCGCGCAACGTGATTTCGACCGCTGTGTACTCAAGATCGACCAGCCGACTCAGCGTTTCGGACAGTGGCAGGTCGGGAAAACAATCCGTTGAACCGGCGACAAACAATCCGTTTCTCCTCGTCGAGGCGACAGCACGTCGCGAACCGAAGCCGGCCTCCCGTGGCCGAGCGGGAACCAATTTACCCGGCTGCCTCGGCGCGTGGCAACACCGCCCTGGGGGACCACTGCTGGTGGGGGACTAACTGACCGTTGAAATATGCCGTCGTGGCATATTTCAACCTCGCGAAGCTCGCAGCGCAGCGACTCGCCGCTCGCAAAATAGCGACCAACGTCGCAATTTTGTCGTCGCATCCTTGCGACGTCGCAGCCTATTGAATTCTTCAACAGGCTTCTAAGACGTTAGAATGCACGGCTTGCCGCAAGCAACCTCGGTCGGCGCTCGCCCGGCCAGAGGCGACTGCATGAACCAGTCCTGTACCTAAGGGGCACGCGATGGCAAACCAGGCTGCAGCTCCCGCCGGCGCGAGCGGTACGAGGATTGTCGTCCAGCAGCGGAGCGGCTGTGCGACGCGGGTGATCTTGTTCGTGGCGCTGGTCGTCTCCGTGTGGTTCAACGTCGCGCAGTATCAGCGGCTCGACCGCGCCGGCCTGGCCGGCAAAGAGCTCGAAGTCGGCGAACGCACACACTCGGGCGACGAAGACGCCGAGCAGAAGGTCGCGGTGATCTCGGTCACCGGCACCATTCTCGATGGCGATGGATTCGCGAAGCAGCAGATCGATCGCGTGCGGGAAGACGACCAGGTGAAGGCCGTCGTGCTCCGCATCGATTCGCCCGGCGGCACCGTTACCGGAAGCGACTACTTGTATCACCACCTCCGCGAGTTGGTGGCCGAGCGCGAACTTCCGATGGTGGTGAGCATGGGATCGGTTGCCGCCAGCGGCGGGTACTACGTCGCGATGGCCGCCGGCGACGCGGAAGACGTGATCTATGCCGAGCCGACCTCCTGGATAGGTTCGATCGGCGTGATCATTCCGCACTTCGATCTCACGGGCCTGCTCGAATCTTGGCACATCGAAGACGATTCGATCCGCAGCCATCCACTGAAACAACTCGGCTCGCCCACCCGGCCGATGAGCGAAGAGGAACGCGAAATTCTCAGCGGGCTCGTCGAACACAGCTACGAGCGCTTCAAAGACGTTGTGCGCACGGGGCGGCCCGAACTGGCGGCGGACGAAGAGCTGTTCGCCGAAGTGACGACCGGCGAGGTCTTCAGCACCGCCCGGGCCATCGAGTTGAAGCTGGTCGACCGCGAGGGCTTCCTCGATGACGCCATCGCGCGGGCTATCGAACTGGCCGGACTGGATGCCGACGAAGTGCGGACGGTGACGTATGAGTCGTTCGGCGGTTTGTTCAGTCCGCTGTTCGCCAGCCAGCGCTCGCCGACATGGTCGCTGGCCGACGCGATCGACTTGAGCACGCCCCGGGCCTACTACTTGTTCACGCGGTTTCCCGACGTGCGGAGTGCGCGTTCGCCGTAACCAGTCGCGAGCCGTGCCGTTTTCGCGATTCGCACTGCTGGGCAAGCCAGCAGTGGCACCCGGCGACAGTTGGAAACACGCTCTAGTGGAGCGTCAGCCCGATTCATTCGGGCGACGCGAAACGTTCGCCAAAGACGCAAGTGC
>CALKYM010000261.1 GCA_938003525.1 uncultured Planctomycetales bacterium
TTAGGCATCGCCGCATAGGCCGTGCAACCCTCCACGCGGTTGACCGCTCGTAGTTCGGTCTTCCTGCCACGCCGGCCCCTCTAGACCCCCCGCCAAGCCCACCGGATCCAGTTCGCCACCAGTTCTAACCTCAACTGGTGATCTCGACCGGCGGGCGGCACGACCACCGCATATCTCTCGGGCGATGCCACTGAGGCGAGATGAGCAGCACCGCCGAGGATGGCAACCCGACGTTGCGAGGCGCGGCCAGCCCAGCTGAGCTACCTTGATTCTTCGGACAAAGGCTGCATGTCGATCCGTGTCAGCCCGGATCGAGGTCATGGAGCTTGGGTAGCCTGGTTTCAAGCGGTTTCCATGGTCCGCTTGACGATCAAGGCCGTTAAGTCGTCACCTTGCTCTTCGCCTGCCACATGCGCCTGCACCTGATCGTACAGGCGCTCGATGAAGTCTGTCGGACGAACGTCGTGGTGGTCACAGATGAACTGCTCAACTCTTGCCGTGCCAAACTGCTCGCCGTCGGCATTCGTCGCCTCGAAGAAACCGTCCGTCAAGAGCACGAGCGAATCGCCGGGGGCAAAGCTGATCTTGCGAGGTGCTTCAAAGTCGATCTCATCCGTCACGCCCAAAGGCAGGTCGTCCGCGTCCCAATTATGCACGGTCGCAGTCGCCGACTCGTAGAACAACAACGGTGCCTGCCCGGCTGAGATCAGGTCGACCTGCTGGTTTGTCGGATGGATCACACCAAAAGCCGCAGTAATGAAGCGCCCTTCGGGAATGTCCGCACACAACATGTCGTTGATGCGAGCTACCACCTCGCGGAGCTTTACTTGGCCGTTGCTCGCGGAGGCCCGCATGTATGCACGGTACACGGCAACGAGCAGCGCCGGCCCGATGCCGTGTCCTGTCACGTCTGCCAGCGTGAAGAGAGTTTTACCGTCGGGCAGCCCAAGCCAGTCGAAATAGTCACCACCCGTCTTGTCGGCCGGCCGGTTCCATCCGGCGACCTCGAATCCGGGTGTTTTTGGTGGATCATCCGGCAGCAGGCCACGCTGAATGTCGCGGGCAATGTCGAGGTCACGTTCAAGCTTTTCGAGTTTGATGACCGACTTGAGACCCTCGCGCATACTCTCGTGCGCGTTTGCCAGGCGGCGAATCTCGCTGACGTCCGATTCAATCGGCGTCCCAGGCTCAAGTTCGCCTACGCTAATTCTTTCGCTCTCTTCCACCAGCCGTTCAATTGGAGCGCTAAACCGACGCGCCAGAATGGAAGCACGCACAACGCCGACGACAAGTACGCCAAAGACGATTGCCATCAGGAGGAACTGCTGACGCCGAATGCCGGCCGATAAATCGCTCTCAGGAACGACGACGCCAATCCAAAACGTGTTCTCCCCCAGCGGAAACGAGCGCAGCCCTCCCCACCATGTCTCGCCCGACGCGGCAAACTGAAGCGGCTGTCGCGATCGGTCGCTGTCGAGCCACGTACTCATGGCAGCCGCGACCGATTGGACATCCAAGCTGTCGGGCGGCGGTAATTGGGCGTCGGTGTCAGCGACGGCGCTATCCGGCGGCGCAAAGACCAGGGCATCTCGGATCGCCGCGTCGCTAGCGTACTTCGGGTCAGCGGGCAAGCCAACAACCCTGAACAAACCTGAGTCTCGATCTTCTACCAGCACGAAGGCCTTGCCGCGTTCACTTACTTCCAGCGTTGACGTGAACTTCGAGATATCCATCAGCAGCAGATCGAAGGCTACAACGGTCGTGGGCGGACTATTTTCTTCGCGATTCCAGTGACTGGAGGCCGTGATCCCTGGATCTTTGGTGACGAAGAAGATCACCGGCTTCGTCCAATACACCGGTTCCTCAGGCGTCGTTTCGATCGCCTGCTCGTACCAAATTCGTTTCCTCGGATCATACTCCAGCTCACCAAATGACTCCTCGACCTCACCAGTCGCGATGTTCCACGTCCGATTCAAGACGCGCGTTCCCCAGCGATCCGCTTGGACTACGCGGTTAGACCATGTATTTGAGTCCAATGGATCGCGGAGAAGCAGATACTCGGCGCCGTTGGAGTCAGCCACCATCATTGACGAGAGCTGTGGATGCTGCTGAAGAATGGGAACAAATAGCGTGTTCATCGCTTCATGATCGGTGGCATCCAGGATTCCGCTGGCGGCCCAGTCGCGTGCCGATAGCACGCTCGACTGGACGGTGCCAAAGAATCGCTGCAGTTCGCTCTCTGTGCGTTGTGCGGCCCGATCAATCAGCGTCCCTGAGAGATCTTCAATCGTGCGCGCTCCAGAAACCCAGGTGGCAAGGAGGATTGTGCCTCCAGCGAGCACCATCAGCAGTAGCAGGTCGCCCATCAGGCGACGTTGGATCGTCGTTCTTCGTTGACTCGGAATGGCGAGCCGATCCTTTCGGGGACGCGTGCCGCACGGTCGTTGCAGCAGTAGGGAGTGATACCGATCCCAGATTAGTACATTCGCCCACCGACAGCAGTCCCCGAGAGGTTTCTGCACGTCCGGGTATGCTTCGCCAGTGTCGCGGGCGGTTGAAGCTCGGCCGTTTGCTCAGCGTCCCTTCTGACCTTGGCCCGAACCAGTGTGCCGCGTCGAGCTCAAATCCGCCATTATCCACTGCACCCGGCACAGATCGAAGGTGCTGGAGGGTCGCTTTTGTAGATGAGATCACCATACCTGCTCGGCAGCCGCCATCGCCTTCAGGTCAGGGTGCGAAGAAATCTCCACTGGTGATCTCGACCAGTGGGCGCTGAGACAGAGGACAATGTAACGGCACCGACCCCGCTCAATCGGGATCGCCGACCAGCACGAAGCTGGCCCAAAAGAATGGATGGGCGGCGTCGTGCTGCTCGCGGCGCTGGCGGATGATTTCAAGCTGAGCGCCGCGCAGCGCTGCGAGCTTGGTCGCGCGCTCGGCCAGTCGGGAGTAGAACTCAGTCATGAGTTGTTGTGTAGCTTCATCAGGGACTTTGTAAAGGCTGGTGATCAAAGTCTCGGCGCCGGCGTAGATGAATGCTCGGCGAAGTCCCGAGACGCCTTCGCCAGTGCGGATGTCGCCCAGCCCGGTCTCGCAAGCGCTGAGCACGACTAACTCGGTGCCCTCGAGGTCGAGCAGGCCGATCTCTTCGGCGGTCACCCAGCCGTCGTCGGGGCGCTGGGTGGACTCGTCGAAGGCCGCGAGTTCTTCGCCGGGGCGCCGGTTTGCACCTGCCAGGATGATGCCGGCGCGCAAGAGTGGGTTCTCGTAGTTGCTGAGGCTCTCCATCGCGGCTGCCGTGTTCGGGAGCACTGTGGCTCCACTCGCCGAATCGGAGACGACATCGATGCCGCGCCCGAAGCCCGCGTCTGGGAGCGGCGGCTGCAGTTGCTCCAGATAGAATCCGTGCGTGGCCATGTGAAGAATCCGCGGCGCGCGCATCCGCTTGAGCAGCCCTTCCAGCGCGTCGCTACCGAGAAATGCATTTGCTGGCCCGTACACGTCATGCATGGCGAGCAGACCCAAGATTTGGGTTGCTTCGCTCTCCGTGGCCGGCAAGGGGGCCCAGGAAATGCCACGCGTGTCCGAGGAGAGATCGCCCTGCCAGGTTTCAGCGGCACGGCGATTCACTTGCGCCAGCAGCGTCTCACTCGGTACGACTGGCTGACCGTCCAAATCATAGTCGGGCGCGGCGAAAACGATCGTGCCTTTCGCCGGCTCCGATGGCTCGCGTAAGAGGTCGCGCCCGCCAGACAAATAGGAAAAGGCAAAGCGTTCGACAAGGTAGTTGCCGTCAGCATCCAATAGTGCCTCGAACGGCACGCGGGCCAGCTCGCCATCGGTTGCGATATAGATCGTCTCGATCCCGGCCAAATGGGCCCGAAGCGGCACAAAGACGGCCTTGCTGACCAAGGTAGCGTGTTCCCGGTATTGGTCGACGAGTGCCGACTCTGAAGCAAATTGGAGCTGCCGTCCGGTATCCGCAACCTGCTCGCGGAGCTGTGCTACCTGGGCATCGATCGATTCTGTGTCGCCAAGGTCGACGAGCACAGGCTCGGTGCCTTGACCTTCCCCGCGCACGATGAACGCGACGTAGCTAGCGGGCAGCCAGCGGGGTTGATCGCCTTGTGCCGTGAAGTCGTAGGGTTGATACCGAATGAAGTCGAGCAGCGCCGTCCTGGGCCCCAACTCGGCTTGGAGGTCTTCAATTTTCGGATCCACCCATTCGCTGTTACCGCTCGCGCGATTCACGGACGCGAGCAGCCGCTGCTCCAGAGCGTTGGCCTCTGCGGCGATCTGCTGGCGACGCCGTGCACGATCTTGCGTTACCGGCTGCAGAGCCATGTCGGCGAGTTGCTGACGCAAGCGACGCAACTCGGCTGACTGATCGGCGATGCGAGAGTCGGCAGCAGCCACCCTCTGGAACTCGCGTTGCCGGAGTAGCGCGTCGAGCACGGCAGTCTTGCGCCCCAGCACGCAGCGGTATGCCGGCCCGACAGCCTCGCCATGCGACGTGGCCAGCGTCACCAACCAGTCGATGGTCCCGTACCGCGATCGAATGAACGCATTCATCGCCTCGGCCGACGACAGGTCGAAGAAGCGCTGCAGCCCGGACCGTTCGGTTCGATCAGCCTTCTCTAACAGCACCAACGCGCGATCGATGTCGCCCGTCGCGACCAGCGTACCGCCGAGGTTGTCGAGGCCCAAGCGGAGATCGGGGTGACCCTGTGGATATCTGTCTGATGGGTACAGTCGCTCGTAAATGGCAAGCGCTTGCTCGAAGTAGGGCTGCGCCTGCGCGTATTTGCCTTGTGATTCAAATAGCCCGCCCTGGTTGTTGAGGCAGAGCGCCAGGTCGGGATGACCGTCAGGATATTCCTCGGCTGGATAGATCCGCCGAAGCAACTTCAGTGCCTCCTCGTAGTGCACTTGGGCGCCCGCTGGGTCGCCGGTGGCATGCAACAGGCCACCGACGTTGTTGAGGCTGGCCGCGACCTTTGGGTGCCCCTCTGGGTACAGACGTTGATAGGCGGCGAGAGCCTGCGTTGAGTATTTCAGCGCTTGCTCTTCTTCGCCGAGGAAACGAAGCAGAGCACCCAGGTTGTACAAGCTACTGGCCAGGTCGGGATGTCCCTGGGGGTACTGTTCCGGCGTGTACAAGCGCTGCCGCATCTCCAACGCTAGCTGGAGATAGCCCCGCGCCTCGTCATGATTGTTGCTCGAACACAGCAGGACCCCCAGATTGTTGAGGCTCCTTGCCAGATCGGGGTGGCCGCGGGGCCACTCGTCGGCCGGGTAGAGCCGGCGGCGCATTTCCAAGGCCTGCGTGTAGTGCTCGCGTGCGCCCGCGTAATCACCCAGCGAAGACAGCACCGCTGCAACGTTGTTGAGGCTAATCGCCAGGTCGGGATGCCCTTGCGGAAACTCGTCGAGCGTAAACAAGCGCTGCCGCATGGCGAGCGCCAGCTCGACGAGTACCAGCGCTTCGGCGGATTCCCCTTGCTCTTCCAGCACGTTGCCAAGGTTGTCCAGGCTGACCGCCAGATCGACGTGCCCGTTCGGGTACTCGTCGACGGGATAGAGTCGCTGCACCATCTCCAGCAGCCGCTCAAAGTATTCCCGCGAGCCGGCGTAGTCGCCATGCAAGCTAAGCAGGTACCCCAGGTTGTTGAGGCACTCGGCCAGTTCCGGATGTCCGTTTGGGTATTCTTCGACGGGGAACAGGCGCTGGCGAATGTCGAACTCTCGTTCGTAGTGTTCTCGCGCTGCGTCGAAGTCACGCTGCAATTGGTACAGATAGGCCAGCTCGTAGTGCGACTGCGCCACGTCGGGGTGGCCGCGGGGACACTGCTGTGTGGGGAACAATCGCCGACGCATCGCCAGCGACTGCTTTAAGTGCGGCTCGGCACGCGCGTAATCGTCCTGCGATCGGAACAGGTATCCCAGATTCTTGTGGCTCCGCGCCAAGTCGGGGTGAGGGTCGGGAAGCAGACGGTTGCGGACTGTCAGCACTTGGCGAGTGAGCGCCACCGCGCGGGCATCGTCTCCGTCTCCGTAGGCCTCGTTGGCTTCGAGTTCCAGCGCATTCGCCTCCATCAACGCGGTTCGATTGGCCGCCGAGAGCTCGGTCACGAGGTCGACGTGTGCCAGCGCCCAACGAGCATCGGCGGCCCGCCAATCGCCTTCGCCATGGAGATCGACCAGGATGTCGAGCTGCTCACGCCGCGCGTCGCGCGCGGAATCCATCCGCCCCATCTCCAGGTATCCATCGGCCAGCCACGCCAGCGACTGGGCAACTGCCGCGTGGACGTCGCCAAACAGGCGGCGCTCGATGGCCAACATCTCTTCGCCGGCGGCGACCGCTTGACGCAGCTTGCCCTCACTCAGCAACGCATTGGCTTCTTCCCAGAGCCGGTTTCGCTCGCGAAGCGATTCCTCGTAGGACTGCCGCGGCGAAGGATCGGAAGCAAAGGGCTGCTGCGCCTGGCCAACTCCGCAGCGGGTGACCAGCAGCCCCATAGCGAACAGAACTGCGATGGTCGCCGTTTTGCAAGCCGGTCTGCGTCGCGCCAGTTTCGTGGGCTGGAAAGTCATCACTGCTGCCCCCCAATCCAACATGGCGACGAATACGATTATCCAGGATCACCCACCAGTACGAAGCTGGCCCAGAAGAACGGATGGGCGGCGCCGTGCCGTTCGCGACGCTGGCGGATGATCTCGAGCTGGGCGCCGCGGAGGGCGTCGGTCTTCGTCGCCCGTCCAGCCAGCCGTGTATAGAGCTCGGTCATTAGTTGCTGTGTGGCTTCATCGGGGACTTTGTAGAGGCTGGTAATCAGCGTCTCAGCGCCAGCGTGCATCAGTGCGCGGCGGAGACCGGAAACACCTTCGCCCGTTCGCACGTCGCCCAGTCCTGTCTCGCATGCGCTCAGCACGACCAACTCTGTACCCGCTAGGTCCAGGAGACTGACTTCTTCGGCCGTGACCCAGCCATCGTCGGGGATCAGTGGGTCGGCAGTGTTGTCAAGGGCGGCGCCATCCGTCTCGTCATGCGTGTTGGCGCCAGCCAGCACGATGCCGGAGCGGAGCAGGGGATTTTCGTCCGCACTTAACTGTGCTAGACGTCCGGCGGTCGTCATGCTCTCACTGGTGCTGAGCAAGTCCTTGTGAGGCTCGCGCTGAGGGTCGGGCAAATAGAAGCCATGCGTGGCCAGGTGTAACAGGCGTGGGGCCGCGATTCGTTTGAGCACGCCCTCCAGTGCTTCGGCCCCTAAGAACGACTGCACCGGGCCGTAGGTGTCGTCCATTGCCAGCAGTGCCGCGATCTGCGCGGCCTCAGTTTCCGTGGCCGGCAGATCGTTCCAAGATAGGCCGCGCGTGGCCGCTGCGAGTTCGCCCTGCCACACGCCGGTCGTGGTGCGGTTGATCTGCGCGAGCAATGTGTCACTCGGTATGGCAAGTTCGCCACCCAAGTTGTAGTCCGGAGCAGCGAAGACCACTGTGCCGTCAGCCACTGCGTGATCGGCCCGCAGCAAATCCCCGCAGCTGGAGAGATACGCGAAAGCGTACTGCTCGATGAGATAGTTGCCCTCCGGATCGACGAGCGCTTCGAATGGCAACCGAGTCAGTTCGCCGTCCGGTGCCAGGTAGATCATGTCAACGCCCGCCAGATGCTCTGCCAACGGCGCGAATACCGTGTGCGACAATGGCTCAGCGATTAGGCGGTATTGTTCGACAAGCGCGGCTTCGGAAGCAAGCGACAACTGCTGCCCCGCGTCGCTCACTAGTTCCCGAAGCTCTACAACTAGCGCATCGATCTCACCCGCATCTCCCAAATCCTTCACAGCCAAGCCTCCGTTGGGCTCTCCCCCGCGCAACACGAAGGCCGCATAGCGTGCAGGTAGCCAGCGAGGCTCATCACCGGTGACGGCGAAATCGTACGGCAGATACCGCACGAACTCGACCAGCGCCTTGCCAGCCCCAACTCTGTGTGCGAGCTCCGCAAAGTCTACCTCTGTCGCACCTGTGCCGGCCGCGCCGATTTCTTCGTTTACGACACGCAGTAGAACGCGTTCCAACTCGATGATCTCAGCAGCGAGTTCCGCACGCCGCCGGATAGTGACGTGCGTCGCAGGTTGAAGCGCGATGTCGGCGAGTTGCTGTCGCCTGGCCCGCAAAGTCGTGGCTTGCCGCGCTACATCCAGATTGGCGGCGGCCAATCGTTCGAATTCTCGTTGACGCATCAGTGCATCGAATACAGCAGTCTTGCGGCCGAGTACGGCTGTGTACGCCGGTTCGAGCGCGACGTCTTTCTGCACAGCAAGGGTGGTGAACCAGTGCAGAGGGCCACTGTTTCTGTCGAGGAAGTTGCTCATGGCCTCCTCCGACGACAGCAGAAAGAACCGCTGCATGCTGATTCGATCCATGTGATCGCTGCTCTCAAGCAGCGCGAGGGCTCGTTCTTCCTCACCGACCGCAATCAAGACAAAGCCCAAATTGGTGAGGGCACGAGTCAAGTCCGGGTGTCCCTGTGGGTATTCAATAGCCGGATACAGGCGGTTTTCGACTTCCAGTGCGCGCTCGAGGTACTCCCTTGCAGCGTCATACTCACCTCGCGATGCCAGCAGGGTGCCGAGATTATTGAGACTCACCGCCACTTGCCTGTGTCCCCGCGGATAGTCTGCCGGCGAGTACAGTCGTTCGCGTATCGCCAGCGCCCGCTCGTGTTGGTCCCGAGCCTTCTCGAACTCACCCAGTGCGGCAAGGAGCACGCCGAGATTGTTGAGGCTTCCAGCCAGCTCCGGATGACCCTGCGGATATGTCTCTGGTGAATAGAGCCGCTCGCGTATTGCCAGCGCTTGCTCGAAATAGTCGCGCGCGATCTCCAATTCGCCCTGATTCTGAAGAAACAGCGCCGTGTTGTTGAGAGTGGTCGCCAGGTCAGGGTGGCCGTTTGGGTACTTTTCGGCAGGGTACAAGAGCCGATCCATGGCGAGCAGCCGCTGGTAGTACACTAGCGCGCCGGCGGAGTCCCCCTGCTCCTCAATCGCCAACGCCAAGCTGTTCAAGCTCTTCGCCAATTCGGGATGGCCGTTGCGGTATTCGCTCGGCGGATACAGTCGCTCGCGCATGGTGAGCGCTAACTGGAAGTGATGCACGGCGTCCGCGTAATCTCCTTGCGCCTGGAGTAACGCACCGAACGAGCTAAGGGCTGTTGCCAAGGCGGAGTGACCCTGCGGGTACTCTTCGGACGGATAGAGCTGCTGGGCCATTATGAGAGCCCGGTCGAAGTACTGCCGGGAGCCGGCGTAGTCGCCGAGAGCCTGATGCAGCAAGCCCAGGTTGTTGAGCGTCGGCAAAACCAACGCGTGGCCTCGCGGATGTTCTTCGGCCGGGTAAAGCCGCTGTTGCATGGTAAGAGCCCGTTCGAAGTGCGGGCGAGCGGCCGCAAAGTCGGCCTGGGCAAAGATCATCAAGCCGAGATTGTTCAGGCACAGCGCCAAGCGAGGATGTCCTGCTGGGCAGATATCAATGGGGTAAAGTCGACGACACATCGACAGAACTTGCTCGTAGGTTTGACGGGCATTCGCGATGTCGCCTTGGGCCTTGAGTACCGCGCCAAGGTTGTTGAGACTCTTCGCCAAGTCAGGATGCGGAACGGGCAACAAGCGACGTCGGATCGCCAGAACCTCGGCCACCAATTCCCGCGCGTGGGCGTAATCGGCATGACGATTTGCCAGCAGGGCATCGCGTTCCAGTCCATCGGCCCGCACCAGCGCCGCGCGGTCTGGCGCGGAGAGCTTGGCCACCACGTCGACGTGTCGTAGCGCCCACCGCGCATCGATCACGCGCCAATGCAATCGCCCATGCAACTTAGCCAGAATCCTGATTTGCTCTTGCTGTGCCGTGCGAGCACTCTCGAAATCCTCAATCTCGATGTATCGTTCCCCTAGCCAGCGCAGCGTATAGGCGACTTCGGCATGCTCGTTGCCGTAGATTTGTCGCTCGATCGCGAGCATGGCCTCGGCTGCTGCGATGGCGACTTCGAGATTGCCTTCGGCCAGTTGAGCCTGCGCTGCATTCCACAGGAGATCCCGCTTGCTCTCCAGTTCGCCTTGCTCATCGGGCGGCTGCGCAGCGCCGGAGACCGCGCGTCGTGGTTGAGCACGACATTCACCGCTGCACTGCATCCAGCACCAGGCCGCCAGCAGTACGGTCAAGGTTTGCACAGATCTATGAACTCGCATGTCGCTACGTTCCGCCGTTGACGTATTGAACGCGATCCGTATGCCGATACTTGATCCCGATCGTGGCAAGTAGACCTGTCGACTAAAAAGTAATCGACCTGAACATGCCGGGCTGATAGCCGCATTAGAGCACGGGCCGGTTACTGTATCGTGGCAAGCACCTAGACAGCACAGTGCCCGCCTGGCAGCGGCCTGCTGAGGCGGGGAGGATGTACGGTTAAGTCGACTATACCGACTGGTGATCTCGACCAGTGGGTGATGCGGTGGTCCTCCGAGCTGCTCCTGGGCGATGCTGCTGATGGCCGATTCAAGCGTCGGCTGCTTGAATCTTTGCCGAGAGCCCGGCTTGCCATTGGAGTTGAGTCGCCTGGCGTGCCAAGCTACCTGTTCTGCAAGTTGCGGATGCGGCCGTCGATCCAGGTGACGGTGTCGCGGCCTTCGTTACGGATTTGAAGGAAGGTTTGGCGCGCATCGTCGAGCATCTCGTGTGCTTCGTCCGAGCGGCCCTGGGCGTGGATAGTCAAGGCGAGATGGGCTTGGCACCAGGCGGTGCGCCACGCGCGGTGTCCGAGTACGTCTTCGTAAATCGCAAGCGCCCGCCGCAGATGTTGTTCTGTTTCGTCGTGGTCGAGCGACGCGTGCCCCCAATGCTCGTGATTTCGGCCCGCAAAGTAGCTGTTCTCCAATCCACGAGCACGAAGATCGGCCAAGGCGTCGCGGTACATGTGGACTGCCTCGTCACGGTTCCCTTGTCGCAGCAGTTCGTTGGCGGCCAGCAAACCTACGAAATCGACGAGCGGGTGGTGACGCCCGAGCAATGAACGTGCGGTGTTGAACGCTCGCTCTGCGGCGGCGAGAGCATCCTCCTTCGATGCGAGCGAGCTGAGCATCAAGGATTGGCCGACGTCGGAGATCACCGTCGCGATAGGTTGCGTCGCCGCATGATCGGCAAAGATAGCGCCCGCCCTGGCGATCATCGTGAGCGCCGCCTGCTGTTCGGGTCTCCCTGCGTCGGCTTGCAACCGAAACAGGCCCGAACCCAAGAGTGCATATCCCGTGTCGACGTGGTCCGGTCCGAGATTCTCCTCGCGCCATTGCAGTACCTCGGCAAAGAGTGCGTCGGCCTCCGAGTAGTGGCGCTCGGCGAATCCAAGGACTGTGGCTAGCGAAAACTTGGTGAGGTCGGTTTCCGGATGGTCGTCGCCCAACTGCGCCTGGCGGATGTCGAGGGCTCGCCGCCAATGCTCCACCGAATCGCGAAACCGACCCTGCACGAACGTCACCCAGCCCAAGCTCTCTGCGCTATTGGCCACGTCGAGATGATGACCAGGTAGATGCTCGTCTCGTAGCTGCGCCGCCTGGAGCAGCAGCGGATCGGCGTCGGAGAACATGCCTAGCCCGCCGTAGGCGCGGCCGATGGCCTCCAGCAAGCGGGCTTGCACCAGCGGATGTTGACCAAGGTCCGACCGCACCAATGCGGCGTTTTCTGCGAGCGCCTCGGTGCGCGCGATCGGGACACGATCGGCTCCCACGCTACCGATTTGGAAGCCGGCCAGGCGATAAGGCGCGACGGTTTCGACGACGCGCGCTAGGTAATCGGACACCGCGCGGGCGGCAGTCGCCTCGCGGTTGGCGCGGTCGGCTTCCAACGCTGCGTTGCGCGCGTGCTTGCTGGCGCGAATGGCCTGCGTCGTCGTGCCCAGGGTGCCCACGACCAACGCCAACAGTGCCGTCGATGCCAAAGTCACGGCCGTCCGATTGCGACGTACGAACTTGCCCAGGCGGTAACCCAGTGCGTCGCCCCGCGCGCGAATGGGAAAGCCGTTCAGGTATCGTTCAATCTCACGGGCAATCTGCTCGACCGATGAATAGCGACCGTCGCGCTCCTTGTGCACGCACATCAAGACGATCTTATCCAGATCGCCGCTCAGCGCGCGCGATAGACTTTCGGGAGTCTGTTCTCGCGCTTGGGCGAGTGCTGCCGCGCATTGTTGGGCATCGTCGTCGCCAGCGATCAGTTTTTGAAGGGCAAGGCTGGGGCGGTCGATCGTTTGGTGGCATACCGTGTCGACAATCTCGGCCATGGCGGCCGATCCCACACGGTAGGGCCGGCAGCCTGACAGGAGTTCGTAAAGCACGATGCCCAGCGAGTAGACGTCGCTGGCGGTTGTCACGGCTCCGCCAGCCACCTGTTCAGGGCTCGCGTAGTCGGGCGTGAGTGGACGCGAACCTTCTTCGGTCAGCTCACCGGAATCTGCGCCGGGATCCACCGTCTGCAATTTGGCGATGCCAAAGTCGATCAGCTTCGGCAACCCCTCATCGGTCACGAGAATGTTGCTCGGCTTGAGATCGCGGTGGATGATCGCGTGCCGGTGGGCAGCGGCGACGGCGCCGCACACGCCGGCAAAGAGTTTCAATCGCTCGCGAAGCGCTAGTTGATTGGCATCGCAATACTTTGTGATCCACTGGCCTCGCACATACTCCATCACGAAGTAGGGGCGACCGTCCAAGGCCCCCGCGTCGTATAAGCCGGCGATGCTGGGATGCTCGTAGAGCGCCGCCAACAGTTCGATCTCTTGGTGGAAGCGGCCTAATACGTCAGCCGTATCCAAGCCGGGCCGCAACAGCTTGATGGCGACTTCTTGCTCGTAGCCGCTGGTGCGACGTCCGAGATAGACGCGGCTCATCCCGCCTTCGGCCAAAGAACGTACGATCTCGTACGTCCCGAGCTGGTGGCCGATCAACTCGTCCGTGCCGCGTTGCTCGACGAACGTCTGCAGGGGTGACGCTTGGAAGATCGGCTCGACCTGTTCGGCGTCATGTGACGCGAGGATCTGCTCCAGTTCGTGCCGCATGGCGGGATCATCGCGACACGCCTCGTCAAGCATCGATCGGCGATCGGCCACGTCGAGATCGACCGCCGCTAGAAACAGCTCGGTGATCCGCTGCCACTTGTCGGGGTGCACTCTAGTCGTTTTCATGCAACCGCCGTCTCAACCAGGCGCGCGCGATCATCCAGTCTCCCTGGACGGTGCGCACGGAGACTTCGAGCATCCGGGCGATCTCGTCCATCGGCAGGCCCGCGAAAAATTTCAGCTCAACGACGCGACCTTGTCGCGGCTGCATCGCTTCTAATTCGGCCAAGGCTTCTTCGAGGCTGAGGAGTTCGGCCTGGAGTTGATCTTCAACGAAGGCCAATGTCTCGTCCAGCGGGATCTTTGCCTGATCGCCGCCGCGTTTCTTGCGCAGTCTGAGACGGGCGTGATCGACGAGCACGCGCCGCATCGCGCGGCCCATGGCGGCAAAGAACTGCGATCGATTGCCAATTTGGTCCATCGCGCTGGGCTGAATCAGTCGCGCAGCGGCTTCGTTGACCAGCGCCGTCGGCTGCAATGTGTGGTCGCCCCGCTCGCGGTGCATCAGGCCTTCGGCCACGCGCCGCAGCTCGCCGTAGACGGTTTCGAACAAGCGGTCAGTGGCTTCGGCATCACCCTGCTGGGCGCGGTGCAGCAGATCGGTGACGCTCTCTCCCGATTCACTCGACATCCGGCCACCAATCGATGTGGTCAGTCGCTGGGCTGAACGGCGGCCGCACTTCGGTTCAGCGGCACGCCAAATATCTGAAAAAATCTCAAGAATTTTCTGCCGACTCCGCTCCGCTTCGACGCACGTCTTCTCAGTATCGTACCGCGGCCAAGTGGGGCCAGCACTCCCGAGGTCGCGGATTCTGTGGGCAGGCCGCTGCACCCGTCTGATAGACGTCACTCGCAATCGGGAGTCGCCACCGTGGACCGCTCACCTGGAGTCGTCATCCAGTCGCTCAACCCGTCGATCCCGCTTGAGCTTCGAACGCGCCGTGCGGGAGTCCTGCTCGCCATCTTGCTGCTTTGCGCCAGTTCGCGGGCGATGGCCGAAAGCCACGATTTCAATCTGTCTTTCGCCACCAGCAACCAGGGAATGTGGGGGGCGGGGGCCGCCACGACCTTCTCACTCAACCACGAGATCATCAACGTTCCGTGGGATGTGGGGCCTCTCAACATCGGTGGAGTTACCGAGGTCACAGTGCCGACGGTTTCCACTCCAGTGGGTGAGTTTGGCGGTCAATCGTTGGGACAGTTCGGGGCGCTGTCCACCTCGTCCACCAGCGGCAATGCTGGGTTGAATTTCCGGGCCGAGTTTGATCCCGGCAGCGTCGACGTCTCCTATCCCGTGCAGGTATCGCTCGATGTGCCGGATCACGGCACGCTCAGTCCCGGGCAGTCGTTCACCATCTCGTCTTCGTACACCGTCTTGCCGGGCGCGAGCCTGACAACCGAGATTGGTGAGGCGCGACTCGCCGTCGATGGCTTTGCCAACATCGACGCCTTCCAGTCCTACACGCTCGCCACCGGTACTCCGATCACGGAAACTCCGGTCGATTTCTCGGAATCCGTTCTGACCGAATTGGTGAGCTACGCCAGCAAAGATCCAGTGGCCATCACGTCGGACGATATTGAGAGCATGATCGGAGGCTTTGGCGCCACGTTGGCATCATTCGGTGCCATTCTGGCCAATGTACCACCGCCCGATTTTGAGGTCACCGCTGAAGCAATCGCCGAGTTTGCCCCCACCTACGGTTTCGAGGCGCTGAGCGGCCGAACCCCGGACATCACGACGACCGGTGTCTTGGATGGGACGTCTCTGCATTCGATGGGCGCCGATCCGGCAGCGCTGTCGCTGGCCTGGGATCTCGACGCTCTCATGTCCGATCTGCTGCCGTTTCCCGCGGGCGAATTGGCGTCGAAGTTCTTCGAGGCAGATTTTACATCGCTCGGTGCGGACATCGCCTACAAGCTGCTCGACGTCGACACGATCACATCGGTGGGCGCGGCGCAGGATTTCTTGTTCGATGCCAACGTGATCATCAGCCTCGATCTGGGGAACGGAGAGGCGCCCGTCGAGTTCGCGGCAGGTGAAAGCGTGACCATCACGCTTCCCGAAGAGGGAGGCATCAATATCACGCCGTCGTTCCGCCTGGCAAACGTGTTCACCAACACCACGGACATCGCCGGAGACGCCGCGCTGACGATCGAGGCGCTCGAAGCGGCGATCAATTTCCCCATTCCCGATATCGACGTCGACGTGCCGGACATCTTCCAGCCGTTTCTAGGGCCGTCGATCAATGTTCCCATTCCCGATGTGAGCATCAACGGCGGTCCACTGCTGTCGGAGACGACGAACGAACCCTGGGCGGCGCCGGCGTTTCAGGACTCCTGGGAGCTGCAAGGGTTCCAAACGTTTGGCGGCAATTCGATCTTCCTGATCCCCGAACCGTCGAGCATCGTGCTGGCGATCATCGGGATCGTCGCGCTGATCGCGTGTGGTCGCCGGCGGCTTGCCCGTTAGGCGCATCACGTGTCTCGGGCAGCGCCGCCGAACACGATCGAGGTGCACCATTTCCAAGCACGCTGCCCAACCCAAGCTGAAACCGGCGGCTCCCCCGCGACGCGGCCTGGCGACGCCTGCAAGCGACTTGCAGGCGTCACCGCCGTTACCTTGGCTGACTCGTGCACCACGTTGGAGGCAGGTGTCGCTTGTCTTTCTCGCTGTCTGGGGGGCGGTCACGGTTTGGCGATGGGAAGTCGTCATGCTGCCGCCCTATTACGATCAGGCGACCGGCCTCTTCGTCGAAGCGAACTATCTCGTCGAAACCGGCTTCGACTACGCCCGTCTCAGTCGCGAGGCTCGATGGTCGCAGGGTGGTCCGGCCGTCTACCTCATCAGCATCTGGCCCACGCTGCTGGCGCTGCTGATGTGGTACGCCCCCTCGATCGACTATGTGCTTATCGTCTTTCACCTCTTCAACTTTGCCTGTGCAGCGCTTGTCGCGATGTTGGTCTACGCGCTCACGGTGCCGCATACGAGTCGAATTGGCGCCGCGCTCACCGCTGTCGCACTGTTGAGCGTGCCGGCGTTTAACGTCCAGATCGACCTGCTGGGAATGGACCTGCCCGTCGTGGTGGCGGCTCTCGCATGCGCGTGGCTGCTAGCGCGCCGTCAGTTCTCGCTGGCAGTTCTGTGCGGGGCGCTCGCCTTCTCAATCAAGGCATCCGGACGGGCGGTGTCGTTGGGCGTGATGATCTATCTGATCCTGGCGCTCACAACGATGGCCCCCTGGCAATCCCGGCAGTTCAAGCTGCGGCTCGTCATCGCGATGTTGCTTGGTCTTGCAGTCCTTGGCGTTCAGTTCAGTGCGAATGCTTGGCTCAACAGCCGTCCGGGTTCGGCGGCGGAGGACTGGAGCCAGATTGTCGCGACCAATAACGCGGCCACACTGAACGACGAGACGATCGCCTCGGTCGGTCGGCGGCATTTGGCCAACACGTGGGACTGGTTTCCCGACCAGGTGACGATCTTTGCCATGGCATCGTGTGGCTTCGTGCTGCTGCTGATCGCCGCGCTCGCACGCCAAGTTTGTCGCCACGGCGGCGGCATTGCGGTGCGACTCGCGCGTGGCTTCGGCGAACTGATGAACGCACACAGCGCGATCGTCTTCGGGTGGATCGTCATGCTGGGAAGCCTAGCTGCATTCTCCCAGGCGTACTGCCTCCCTCGCTATTTCTCGCTGTTGATGCCGTTTCTCTACGTGACCGTCGGAACGCTGTTGTTCGCCGCCCCGAGGTTCCGTCCGCTGGCCACAGGAGCCGTCGCATCGTTGTGTGTGCTCAACGTCGTCAACGCGCAGGGGGCGCTGTTGCCGCGATTCGATACCAACGGTCGTACTGGTGCGGTGTTAGAGCGTTCGCGGGAATACCTCGGCGAACACCGTTCCAACATCGAAGCCGTTCGTCTCATCGCCCGAGAACATGAGGGCCTGCCGGTGATTGCGGGCCGCCCGTACGTGGAATGCCTGGCGCTGCCGCGCTTGGGTTATGTTGAACGGCCATCGCATGGGTACTCGGTGAGTCCGATCCGTTTACCGCACTTCGATGAACCGGATCAAGTTCTCACCGATCTGCCACGCGAAGTGATTGTCGTCAGCACCGTCAACGCCATGACACCGCCGGGCATGTTGCCGACGCCGGCACCCGGCGACGAGATTCTGTATGACGACGGTCAGGCTTGTCCGCTGGTGGTCTTCAAACGGACGTGGCCGCGCGATACGCCCGACAAAGAGTTACAACTCGCCTATCAAGCGATGCTGTGGCCCGCGCACCTTGCTGTACAGGATGCCGAGCTGTTCTATGCCGCAGGACGTTTTGAGGAGGCCGCAACGCGGTGTCGCGAGATATTGGCGGCGCAGCCGACCAGTGCCGCGGCCAACCTGGTACTGGCCGCGATCTGCGATCGTCGCGGTGACTACGCCGAGGCGTGCTCTTTGCTTAAGCGCGTCGTGCGCAAAGCACCTACTCACGTCGAGGCGCACGAGCTGCTCGCCGCCATCTGTTGGAAACAAGGGATGTTCGAGCAGGCGGCAACGAGTCTGCAACAAGTCGTGGCCCTCGATCCCGACAACAGCGAGGCCGCCCGACGACTCGGAGAAGTAATGCTCGGCCAGGGGCGTGCCGCCGAAGCCATCGAGTGCTTCGACCGATGCCTGCAACACTGCGCCGACGACGCCGTCGCCCATCTGCGGCTGGCCCAAGCCTATGAGGCGACGAACGAGACCCGGCTCGCCGTCGACCAATATCGTCGAGCTCTCGATCTCCGGTCGGACTGCGCCGCAGCGGCCAACAACCTGGCCTGGCTGTTGGCGACGCAGTCACATCTGTCGTCGAACGACAATCAGGAAGCCTTGCGATGGGCACAGCACGCTTGCGAGCTGACAAGGTTCAAGGATCCCATCACGCTCGACACACTGGCCGTAGCCCAAGCCGCTAGCGGAAAGTTCCAGCGCGCGGCAGCTACCGCCTCCATGGCCGTCGCGCTCGCCCAGCAATCCGGAGCCACGAACCTGGCGGAAAGAATCAGCCATCGCCGCGCCGCCTACCGCGCCTCCGAGCGTCTCCATGAAAGTTCACCGTAGTCCACAAAGACCACCGCGCACGACGACGCCCGCGTGAGGTCCACCGAGGGCTATTCGTCGCCAGAAAGATCCATCACTGGTGATCTCGACCAGTGGGCGGTAGGACTCCCGTCGAAGTTGCGCGGGGGCGGTGCCTTTGAGGCGGCTGGGATTCGGAAGAGGATGCCCGGCAGCTCGCGCTGCGTCTTGCGGTCGTGATCCGATCCAATCCGAGGGAGAGTTCTTGCCGTTCTCAACCTGAACTCGGCTCAGGGTACGCGTGATTACCGCGAGGCCGGCCGCGGACGTTGTGGGGGCCGTATCTGGTGGCGTTTACCGGGCGTTAATATGGTCGAGATTGGTCAGGTTCCGTTGGAGGACGTCGATGCGCATCTGCCTTTTCCTGTCTTGGCTATCGGCTGCGCTCTGTTCGTTCACGATACCGGCAGCCGCAGAGCGGCCAGATGTGGTCGTAGTCGGCGGGACTCCGGGCGGCATTGCATCGGCCGTGGCGGCCGCTCGGATGGGATGCTCGGTCACGCTCGTCGCGTATCACCATCATCTCGGCGGAATGATGGCCAGTGGACTGGGCAAGAGCGATATCGAGAACCGTGCCATGATCGGCGGGTTGTTCAAGGAGATGATTGATCGGGTATACGAGCACTATGTGTCGACATACGGGAAGGACAGTGAGAACGTGCGGCTGTGTCGCGATGGCTATTACTACGAGCCGTCGGTAGCCGAAGCCGTGCTGGAAGGCATGGTGGGCGAACAATCATCCACTACCGTCATGAAGGGTTGGCGCCTGGTATCGGCCTCGACGGTGGACGATCGCATCCGCTCAGTCGACGTCGTCGACCGGCGCACGGGAGAAGCGCGGACGCTCAGCGGCCATGCCTTTGTGGATGCTACGTACGAAGGTGATTTGTACGCTGCCGCAGGTGCGGAGTATCGGCTCGGACGTGAGTCGCGCGAAGCGTACGGCGAGCCGCACGCGGGAGTGATCTACTACGATTATCAAGCGAAACGGATACTTCCTGGAACGACCGGGGAAGCGGATGGAAGGCTGCCGGCGTATACCTACCGGCTTTGCCTGACCACCGACGCCGCGAACTCTCATCGCTTGACAGAGCCTCCCCCAGACTACGACCGTCGGAACTATGTCGGCTACTTCGATGATCTCAGCGCCGGCCGCTTGAGCGCGCCGAAAACGTTCAAGCCCGGACGTGGCTACAACCCTGCGCACTTCGGCACGCTCGTTCGAGCTCTCTCCGTGACCGAGCTGCCCAACGACAAGACGGACGTGAACATCAATCCCCGTCCACTCGCTTTCCCGTTTGCGGAGGAGAATCTCGGGTATATCGGGGGCGACGAAGCAACGCGACAGCGAATCTGCCGGCGGCACCGGAACCTGACGCTGGGATTGTTGTGGTTCCTGCAGAACGACCCGGAAGTCCCCGAGGCACACCGCCAACTGGCGCGCCAACTCCACCTGCCCAGGGACGAATTCGTCGACAACGACCACTTTCCCTTTCAGCTCTATGTGCGCGAAGGACGCCGCTTGGTGGGCGAAGCGACCCTAACCGAGCACGACATAACGGCGACCGACCGGCAACACGAGCCAAGACGCCATCGAGACGCCATCGCGATCGGCGAGTTTCCCATCGACAGCTTCCCGTCCCGAAAGCGACAGCCCGGCGACACAGTCGTGCTCGAAGGCTACTTGGGGATGTTGGATCACATTACGCGTCCCTACCAGATTCCTTATCGCATCATGCTGCCCGAGCAGATCGACGGTTTGCTCGTACCAGTTGCGGCATCGACCACGCACGTGGCCTTTTCGTCGATCCGTATGGAACCAACCTGGATGGCGCTGGGACAAGCAGCCGGCGTCGCCGCATCTCTGGCCGTTGAACTCGACGTCGTTCCCCGCGCCGTTCCGATCGCGATGCTCCAGCAACGTTTGCAGCGGCAAGGACAGGTGATGGCGCACGCGCGCGTGTCCCACGCAGTGGAAGCGGATCCGCGTTCGCCGTTGATGCTTGCCGGAGGCTGGGTCCCGGATGATCCCCATGAAATCAACTTTGCACAGTTGCCCCGCTTAGCGGGCGAACATGCCGTCGTGAGCGACGTCCGCGCGGTCGACGGCGTGAACCAGCACAACTACCTGGCCCACTACGCCGACATGTTTTGGGCCATGTGGAGCGACGGGCCCGGCGTCGAAGATCGAGTGGGGCAACGGGTGAAATATGCAACGAGCCCTGATGGCTTGCAATGGAGTGAACCGAAGTATCTGACCCCGGTTCCACCTCATTCTGGACCGAAATCGGAACACTATGGAACGCGAAGCGCTGAAGGATTGCGGTGGATCTCTCGCGGTTTCTGGATCAGAGAGGGTGAGCTCATCGCCCTGGCCTCGCTCGACGAAGCGGCCGGCTTCTTTGGACCGAGTTTGGAACTCCACGGTTTTCGCCTTGCTCGAGACCGCCAATCGTTCGACGACCTGGGAGTGATCGCTGACGACGCGATTAACAACTTTCCGCCGCAGAGACTGCCCACCGGGCAATGGATGATGTCGCGCCGCCCCCACGACTACAAAAGAGTCGGTGTCCACTTTCTCATCGGTGGGGACCAAAGCATTGACCAATGGGAGTCTTTCCCGGTCCTCGGATCCAGCAGCGAGCTCGCAGCCGAAGAGCCGCTGTGGTGGCTGCTACCCAGCGGAGAACTGACGGCACTATTCCGCGACAATCACCGCAGTGGGTATCTCTACCGGTCGTGCTCGGCAGACGACGGCCGAACGTGGAGCAAGCCGGTGAAGACTAACTTCCCCGATGCGACGTCCAAGATCTACGGACTACGGCTCACCGACGGACGTTACGTGCTGGTTTCAAACGCGAACCCGCGGAAGCGCGATCCGCTGGTACTTTCCACCAGCGACGACGGCATCGTGTTCGACCGGATGGCATACCTGGTTGGCGGGCGCCACGTCGATTACCCGCACGCGATCGAACATGAGGGGCACCTGCTGGTCGCCTTTTCCGGCGCAAAGCAGACCGTCGAGGTGCTGAAAGTCAATCTGTCAGAGATCGACGAGCTCTCTGCCGAAAACGTGCATAGTGATTGAGCGTCTGAGTCAACAGCGGCTCTGGTGAACCCGCTTGCCGCGCGAATGGTCATGCGTCGCGATGAGCCACGGCCATGCCCAGAGCGGCGTGCTCGCGCGCAGGCGTCTGTATGGACTCGTGATCTCGACCAGCGGGCTCGAGGATGCCCGCTGGGGTGATCGGGCGCTGCCGCCGGTGTGCGATTGGGCGTGGCGATTGGCTCAGTACTCCCAGCAGCAGGTCGATTCTCTGTGTGTTCCGCTCGAGGAGGAAGTACGATCCAGGTACAACTCATCCGCCGGCGTCGCTAGAATCGATTGCCGAGAGTCACGATTCGCATAGAAGTTACGGAGATCGTCGATGCGCGTGCTTGCCACTGCTCTGTTGATCGCACCCGTACTTGCCCCGGCCACACGGCTGCCCGCCTCCGAAGGCGCGGGCCAGCCGGTCGCCAGTTTCACGCTTTCCGATGCTTCGGGTGCCGAGTACTCGTTGGCGGACTACGCGGATCGCCAGTTGGTCGTCATTGCATTCGTTGGGGCCGAGTGTCCCCTGGTCCGGCTCTACACGCCGCGCATGATCGAGCTGCACGAGCGCTTCGCCGAGCGCGGCGTGGCCCTATTGGCGATTGACTCGAACCGGCAGGACTCAGCCGACGATATCGCCGCCTTCGTCGAGGAGTTCGAGCTGCCGTTTCCCGTGCTGCGCGACGAAGGGAATGTCATCGCTGATCGGCTCGATGCGCGACGCACGCCGGAGATTTTCGTTCTTGATTCCGCGCGGCATGTGCGCTACCGGGGCCGCATCGACGACCAGTTTGGCGTCGGCTATCAGCGGCCCGAGGCGCGCATGCACGATCTGGCCAACGCAATCGAATCGCTGCTCGCCGGGCGCGAGGTGCCCCAAGCACGCACCGAAGCGGCCGGCTGCATCATCGGGCGCGCGCCAGAGACGCAGCCCGACGGCGCCGAGGTCACCTTCACCGAACAGATCGCGGGCGTGCTGGAGCGAAACTGTGTCGACTGCCATCGAGCGGGTGAGATCGGTCCGTTTGCCTTGACGGAGTACGACGAAGTCGCTGGCTGGGCCGAAACGCTCGTCGAGGTGGTCGATGCGGGCCTCATGCCACCGTGGTTCGCAGGCGACGAGGCGGGCACGTTTCTCAATGATCGACGCATGAGCGACGAGGATGCCGATCTGTTGCGGCGCTGGGTCGAGGCCGGCTGTCCGCTGGGCGATGAAGAACGACTCCGCACGCTCGAGCCGCCGGCGGGTGAGCGGACCAATTTCCATCCAGACCTGGTTTACCCGATGGCGGCCGAGCCGTTCGACGTGCCGGCCGAAGGCGTGGTCGACTACCAGTATTACGCCATCGATCCCGGCTGGACCGAAGACAAGTGGGTCTCGCGGGTCGACGCCATCCCGGGTCAGCGGTCGGTCGTGCATCACATCCTGGTTTTCATGCAACGTCCCGAAGTCGAGTACGAGGCGATCTACCCCGGCGAATTGATCGGAGGCTACGTCCCCGGGCGCGAGACGATCGCACAGGACGAGCGGATGGGGTTTTGCATCCCGGCCGGCGCCAAGATCATCTTTCAGATGCACTACACGCCAAGCGGCAAGCCAGTGAAGGACATGAGCCACGTGGCCTTCACGCTGTGCGACGAGGATGAGATCGACTACGAGGTGACCGCTCGCCGGGCGATCAACGTCATGTTTCAGATCCCACCAGGGGCGGCCGACTACCGGGCAACCGCCTCGTACCACTTCCAGCGCGACGCGGTACTGATGCGGATGATCCCCCACATGCACGTGCGGGGGAAGTCGTTTCGCTACGAAGCGCTGTACCCCAACGGCACCCGCGAGTTGCTCCTGGACGTGCCCCGTTGGGATTTCAACTGGCAGTTGGAATATGTTTTGGCCCAGCCGAAGTACATGCCCCGGGGAACCGAGCTGCGATGCACTGCGACGTTTGACAACTCCGAGGCCAATCTCTCCAATCCCGACCCCACAGAGTGGGTCACCTTTGGCGAACAGACCTGGGACGAGATGCTGATCGGCTTCTTTGTCGCCGCCGAGCCGAGGGGCGGAGCGAAAGGCCGGCCGTTGGAAGCGATCCCGAACCTGGTCGGCGTGCTCGAGGAATTCCGCCCCGACCCAGACCATCTGCTGGTCGACCGGGCGGCCAACATCACACGGCACTCGGCCGCGCTGTTGCAACGCGCCCAAGAACGTCGCGGCGGGACGAGGCTCGCGCTGCTGGACGAGATCGGCCACATCGTGTCCGGCGGCATCGAAGAGGCGAAAAAGCAAGGGGTCATCGACACCGAGAACAAGCGCATTCGTTTCGACCTTGGATTCCAAATGCTGACCAAGACGGTGCGTGTGCTCAACGAGTTGCAGTCCGAGGGCAACATGACCACCACGCGGGTCGAGCCCGTCGAATGGCCCCTGCGCGAGACGCCGTAAGAACGCTTCTCGGCATCAACAGGCCGCAACCGCGCCCTTTCGCTTGCATCGTGGTCAAGGTGAGCGCGCAAAGTCGCCGGTGACGGCCATCATCGGCCGCACGGCCTGTGCGGCGGTGTGCTTCAGGTTCTCGACCAGCGGGCGCCACGGCGTCCGGCGTGCGTGACTGGCTGATGGCCGAGTATGCAATCTTGGCCGGTATGGGCGCGTCGTGAATGCTTGGATCCCGGGGCGGTAGCTCCATCACGGCAGCGGCCCGGCTGGGGATGTGGTGCTTGGGATTGCGCCTGTTTCAGGTGCTGCCCGGCGGAATCTGATGCCGACGACGGTCACCCTCGTCAGCAGCCGCAGATCGCCTCCTGCGTCCCAAGTCATGCCAAGTTCACGGCGCCGATTGAAAAGGCGCTAGTGGAGCGTCAGCCCGATTCATTCGGGCGACGCGAAGCGTTCGCCAAAGACGCACGTGCTTTGGCGCAGACAACATGGTAGTGCTCCGCCGGACAACTCGCACCCGAAAATTACGTGTTGACGGAGCACTAGTGCTCCGTCACAGCTTGATTTTCGGGTAGAGGGAT
>CALKYM010000262.1 GCA_938003525.1 uncultured Planctomycetales bacterium
GAATGACCGGGGACCCCCAGCAGTGAGGCCACGCACGGAAGCGCAAGCAACGCGGCACCGCCGCGCCAGGCCCAGCGATGCTGCCGTGCGAACGTGGCCATGGCCAACAGCGCGCCCATCGCCAGTCCAGCACCATGGGCGATGTTGGCGATGGGCATGCCGAAGTAACTGAGCACGAAACAGAAACAGAACCAGATCATCAACACCTGCACGGTCTGATCGTTGCACGACCAGTACCAGTCCGGCTCATAGCGGCGACCGACCCACAACAGCCCGAACAGACCGTAGACGACGCCCGAGAGGCCCACTGCTCCTTTGGGCACCAAGAGGTACTGCGCCATGGTCGAGACGACGGCCAGCAGTACGAACAGGGCCAGGAATCGCGGCGGCCCAAAGCGGGTTTCGATGGCGGCGCCGAAGATCAACATCCAGTAGATATTGAAGGCCGCGTGCAGCAGGCTCCCGTGCAACAGCGTGGTGGTCACCGCCCGCCAGGGTTGACCGTCCCACACTTGTAGCCAAATCCCCAACTGCAAGTCGTTGTACAAGTACTCGCGCCGCGCGCCGTCGGGATCCAGCGTGCAGACCAGCTCAATCGCCAGCGCAATGGCCGTGACCGTCAGCGTCACCGGCGTACGCGCGAAATCGAGTGCAGGCGTGGGAATCATCTGCGAGCGTGTTCTTCGTGAATACAGTCCGGTCTACGAATCGGCGTCCGCGGGATCTTCGGAGGGAACATCACCTGAGGCATCTGTATCAGTAGCCTCTTCGCCCCCCACTTCCCCAGCATCGTCCTCGCCTTCTGCACCGGTATCAGGAAGTGGCGTAACGGGCGGAGCCTGCAGCGGCATGACATCGTCGATCAACCGCGCCATCATCGCGTACCGCTTGCCATCCTTGTAGCGCACGACGGCTCCGTCGCCCTGCATGTTGTGTTCCAGCGCGACGAGCGGTTGCTGATCGCCGCCCATCGTGACCAGGGCACCGCCGCCGAGCGATTCGGTGGCAAACATCCGCACGCTGCCCTCTGCGTCGTTGAGCTGAATCAGGCCGGCGCCGCTCTGGTTGGTGCGCAAGGCGGCGAGAAACTGTCCTTCCTCGCCGAGCAGGAACAGTTCTCCTTCGGTGTGATCTCCATGCTCACCGGTGGTCAAGACGAGACGGGGTTTCCCGTCCGGAGCAACGACGACCAGGCTGCTGTTGACCTGCAACCGATCGCAGATGAGTCCATCGACCTCGATCCGCTGCCCCTTCAGCTCGGTGAAGTTGGCCGACTGAAGTCGATCAATCACGGCGGTTTCGGCCTCGAGATTCGTAAAGCTCGGCAAGAGCCGCGTGCGCAATGCAGCGCCCAGCGCCAGGAAAAGAAGAGGATAGATGATCCACCGCTCTCGATTCGACATGGTGTCGCTCACCGATTCTGGGAAGCTGGAAGCCCGTGTGAGTTGGCCTGAACACAGTGGGGCGCAGCGCTTGCCAAATACACGTATTGCGCTGCACCTTGCGCGGATTGTGTCAGGCTGCCCGGGGGCGTCAAGCCGGCAGAGACTGCGCGGGCGTACAATGATGGGCCCGTGAAAGCCGCGCAGGTGCCGCGACGAAGCCGAGAACAACCGGCCTTGCGAAGTTCACGCCACCGAGCGTTCGCGTCCTGCTACCGCAGTTGTCGAGCCAGCAGTCCGACTAACTTGCGGGCGTATTCGCGGGACGATGGATGCTGAACTTGGCCGCCGGCATCCCCTGTGGCGTGGCCGCCGGTTGGAGTGTATCGCTGAACAAGTCGTCGGCTTCCATGGTTTGATCCACCAAGGCCGCCGCGAATTCGGCTCGCAGCGTCGCCGCGCGGCCTTGCAGCCGGCGAATGCGGTCTTCCAGTTGGTTCAGCCGAGAGACCAGATCGGTGAGTTCTTCAGGCTTTTCGGTTTCCACGATGCACACGCTCCGCGCCGGAGGAGAGTAGACGGATGCAGCCGCGAACCCAAGGCACAGCCATCGAAGCCGGGCCGCGGATCTCGGCAGGACTCAGGGGCGGGGAACGTCGTGGGTGGGTATGTCTAGGTGGGCTGACTCTTGTTCCCCGAAAGGCCCCACGCTGGCAGACTTGCAGCCAGTACGGACCTGGGGAAATCTAGCTGCCAGAATGCGCGCGGCGCAGCGCTCTCACCGATCGCCCGAGGTGGCCCGTCGCGCAGCAGGCGCGGTCGTGACGACCAAACGGGTTAGCGCGGCTTGGCGGGGCTCACGACGCCTTCAGTCGGGCTGCTCGCCGTGGCATAGAGCTTGCGCGGAATGCGTCCCGCGCGATGGGCCAGCCGGCCCGCTTCGACGGCCAGTTTCATCGCCCGAGCCATTTCCAGCGGCCGCTCGGCATGCGCGATGCCTGTGTTGAGCAGCACGCCGTCGACGCCCAATTCCATGGCGATCGTCACGTCGCTCGCTGTACCGACGCCGGCGTCGACGATGACGGGATAGTCCGGGTCGTGTTCCTTGAGGTACTCGAGGCAGATGCGAATGTTGTTGGGGTTCAGGATGCCCTGCCCCGAGCCGATGGGACTGCCGGCCGGCATCACGCTGGCCGCGCCTGCTTCTTGCAGCCGCTTGGCGGCAATCGGATCGTCGCTGGTGTAGCAAAGCACCTCGAACCCTTCGGCCACCAGTTGCTCAGTCGCCCGCAACGTGGCCACGGGGTCGGGCAGCAGCGTACGCGTATCGCCGAGCACCTCGAGTTTGACCCAATCGGCTCCAGGGTTTTCGAGCCCGCGTAGAATCTCGCGGCCCATGCGGGCCACCCGCAGCGCATCGTCCGCCGTGAAGCAACCCGCCGTGTTCGGAAGAATCGTGTAGCGCGAGAGATCGATCGCGTCGAGAATGTTGCGACCCTGCGCGTCGATCAAGCGCTCGCGGCGGACCGCCACGGTGATGCAGTCGGCACCGGCCGTGTCGAGCGCCTCGGCCATCAACTCATAGCTGGCATACTTGCCGGTCCCGACGATCAGCCGACTCGAGAGTTCGTGTCGGCCAATGCGAAGCACGTCGGAATCGGCCGCAACGGACATCATGGCCTCAGCCTCCTCCGACCAGCGTGACGACTTCCAGTTGATCGCCGTCGACCAAGCGACGATCGGCGTGCCGCTCGCGTGGCACCAACTCCAGATTGACCTCGACCGCAACGTACTGCGGTTTCACACCCAACTCAGCGACCAGCTCGGCGATCGTCGCCCCGTCGGCGACTTCGCGCGACTGCCCGTTGACGCTCACCTGCACGTTCGCATGCCCTCGAGTTTACGGCCCGGCGCATTCTAGGGATCGCGCGCACAGGGGGTCAAGCGGAGCCAGCGTGGTGTTTCGGACGCCGAACTACCGCACGTAGGGTGCTTCCTTTAAGGTCTTGGCTCACGGGCGAGGTTGAGTCATTCTCTGGCTGGCGAGATACTGAGTTCAGTCGCAGTTTCTGTCACTACCGCCCGAAGGATGCGCATGGTTGTCGCCCGTCATGATTT
>CALKYM010000263.1 GCA_938003525.1 uncultured Planctomycetales bacterium
CGCCGCGGCGGAACTGGTGGCCGAAGCGAATCTCCGCCGCTACTTCGAGCTCAAGGCGCAGTCGATGACCGGCTATGCGGAAGGCGCCACCGTAGTGAGCGAAATGCCCGCCGCCGTGATCGACCCCAAGCTGCCCGACATGGAAGCCGTCGACGCGCAAATCGCCGACATCGCAGCCCGCGCCAGCAACCACGTCCAGCAAGCCGACAGTCTCGACGGGCAAGCCGAGGACCTGGCCGACCAAAACCCCAACCTCTTCGCCCCGCCCGAACAGTCAGCCGAGACCCACGTGGCGACGGCGGGCGAGGGGGAGAGCAGGCAGTAGCGAGTCTGCTCGAACTTGGAACTAAGGGCTCACCGCGGCCGCGGCCCGGGTCGCTCGCAGAATTGACCGCCGAGCCTCGCGGCGTATCCTCACGAGTGGTTGCCGGGTAGACACCCGGTACTCTTCGGTGAGGTGCGCGCAGTGAATTGGTTCGACATCACAGCCAAGTACGACGAGTTGAGCAGGGACCTCGACGACGACCTCGAGTCGCTACCTGAAGACTGGCAGCGAGAGCTGGCCGCCCTCAATCGACTTGAGATGAACGTCAACAATGGCGCCTACCTTCAGTTCCTGACGAACTGCGGCCGCGAATCGTACGTCTATGCGAGCCGAGCGCTGCACAAGATCGGCGCGCGCAAGATGGCTGAGATTATTGATCGTTGCCAAGCGCTGGTTGACGAGCACTTTGAAACGGAAACGGCATCCCGCGAGGAAATAGAAGCACTGATGCCCAACGAAGTGATTGGGCTCGATGGCGAACGGCTGAAGGAACCCCGCTCGATTCTCCCGGACCCGGTTCTCGACCGGATCTACGAGCTCTCGGACGAGTTCATGGACTACCCGGACGATGTCGAAAGGCTTGGCCTGAAGTACTATCGTTCCTATCTTGAACGTGAAGGCGTAGTTTCGGCGGATGATCGACTCCCGCCCCCTCGACCGGTTGCGGCGCGCGCAGGCGCCATGATTTCGCCACGACCCGATTTGGAGCTGCGGACCGAACGCCCGGCAACGCACGTGCCGGGTTGGCAGTGGCTCTTGCAACCGCTGGTGCGACGTTTCTGGCGAAGGCGACTCCAGCGGCGCTCCGAACGTCGCTGCGACGAACTCGGAGATATACTCGGGCCTGCCTCGCAGTGTGAAACGCGCGAAGAGTTCGAGACACTGCTGGGCAGACCGCAGTACGCGATGCCCGGCGAATGCTTCGGAATGGGACCTCCCGACGACGGCACCTGGCATCACCCTGATCTGGTCGAGGTCTATGCCGCAGGCGGCTGCACGATCGACGTATGGTTCACAAACGGCGGAATCGAACGCATCACCGGCTACCCGACGCCTACCTCCTGGGACGTCATCGCCCGCGATCCAGAATCGGGTTGCGCGGAATAGTAACTTAGAGACTCGACAAACCAGTGATCGTGCCATGCTCTGGTATGTCGCCTTCTATCTCGTCGTGTTCGTCGCCGTTGGCTTAGCCGGGCTGGTCGAGGATTGGCGGTCGCGGCGTCCGCTTTGGTATCAAGCGGCGATGCTGGTGACACTCGCGGTGGGCGTGCTCTTCATTCTGGCGTTCGCCTACGAGTCCGTAGCTCGCGCAGTCGGTGTATGGCTCTGGACGCTGCTGGTGTTCGGGCTGGCGATGGAAACCTGGTCCCTCGCCCAAGACGTTCGCGAGCTGCGTGCCGCCGAACTCTCCCGTGCGGGTGCGCTGGCGACCATCCTCATCGTCACAGCGCTCACGCTCCCCGCCTACGTGCTGGGTGCAATCGCGGCAGCCCGCGCGGTAACGTAGACAAGCAGGTCGGGCTGGCCCTGACAGTTAAGCATTGGGCCATGTTGCCAGATGTCAGGGACAAATACAGACCTACCTCTCGAGCGCGAGCCTATCGTGTACCGCGAGTATGAACGTTCGCTGAATGCGACTGAGCTGGCGGAAGTTCAGCGGCTGGCTACCAATACGGAGCTGACGGCCTCCTGGTGGTCGACGCTGAAGTGGGCCGCCATTTGGCTGGCGGGCTTCATCGGCTTCGGTGCGATGGGCGTTGCCGCAGCGGTATGGAGTGAGACATCGACGCTGGGCATGGTACTCTTCGCCGTCACTTTTCTCGCCTGGGTCTTCTGCCTGGCCTGTTTCTGCATCGTGTTCACCGATCACTTTCGGATGGCCCGCGATGATCGCCGGTACCAGCGTGACATGCGTCCCCGCGCGGAGGCGGCCCTGCGCGACGGCATGGTGAGCGTGAAAGAAGTCGAAGCGACGGCCGTCGTCTACATCGAGCCGTTCGAGGACGAAGGCGCCGGCTACATCTTCGACGTCGGCGACGGGAAACTATTGTTCCTAAAAGGCCAGGAGTACGAATACTGCGAAAACGACGCCGCCTGGCCCAACACCCGCTTCTCCATCACCCGCACCGGCACCGAAGACCTCTTCCTCGGCATGTTCGGCCACGGCCAGCCGCTCGAGCCCGTGCTGCAGATGCAATCCGAAAACTGCCACGACGACGTCGCCTGGGGCCCCGACCGCGAAGACTTGATCGAAGGCAAGCTGCTGGAGTTCTGCCAGTCGCTGAAGAGTCCAGAGAGTCAGGGTGAACCCTGAGCTAGCTCGCGTCGCCCCCTACCGACAGCTCCACGCTCGAGAATCTCCTTGACATCGTACAAATGTACGACACAATGTCGTTCAATTGTACGACTCGAATGCGCCAGGGGGTCAGGCACGTTTTTCGGCGGTTGCAGTTCTCCCCGGGGCAACGTACTCCGGCCGAAAAACGAGCCAGACCCCAAGCGTCGAAGCAGGGAACTCAGAGATGGCCAAACGTCCGCCGCTCTCGAAGGCCGAGACTGAGATTGCCCGTGTGGTGTGGCAACTGCGCGGGGGCACGGTGCGCGATGTGCTCGAGGCGCTGCCCGGCGACCGCGGTCTGGAATACAAGACCGTGCAGACCTATCTCCGCCGGCTGGAGAGCAAAGGCTATCTCAAGTCCGCGCATCGCGGACGGAGCCGCTGGTACTCCACGCGGGTGCGGCCCGGGCAAGTGATTCGCGAGACGGTTGACGACTTCGTCGCCCGGCTGTTCGACGGCGAAGCCCTGCCGCTGGTCGAGCACCTCATTCGCGACAACCAGCTCAGCGCGGGCGACATTCGCCGGCTGAAAAAGCTGCTCAAAGAGTTGGAGCGAAAACACGATGAACGCTGATCTCGCGTTCTGGACCGACGCCGCCGTGGCTCAACTGTGGCAGGTCACCCTGCTGGCCGTTGTCGTGGCGCTGGTGGTGCGTTTGGCGGCCCGTTCGCGTCCGCACCTGGCCTATTTGCTGTGGATGCTGGTGATCGTCAAATGCCTCACGCCGCCCATCGTCGCCAGCCCGACGGGTGTATTCAGTTGGGCGCGATGGCAGACGCCGGAAACCATCGAAGAGACCAGCCGGCCACTTCCGATCACCGACGAGCGGCCGCCAAGCGCGGTTCTGGAGTTCCCCTCCCCGCCCCCGGTGCCTTTGCCGCCGGACCTGCCAGCCGTCGACGATGTTGCCGACACGGCGACCGAAACGCTCCCCGCCGTTGCCGTTTCAGCGGAGTCTACGCCGGATGTATCGCGTCACGCGCCCGCGTTCGCGCTCTTGGCAGTTTGGATTGTCGGCGCGGCGCTGCTGATGTCGTTCATGGGCTGCAAGTGGATTGGCTTGCGCCGCCAACTGGCGAACGGGCGGGCGGCACATCCGGCATGGCTATCCGAGCGCGTGGCCATTTTGTCGCGGCAACTTGGCTTGCGAAAAGCACCGCGCGTCTTCGTCAGTTCCCAGGCACTCGGCCCGCTCTCAACCGGCGTTTGGCGACCGACAATCGTGCTGCCGGCTGCCCTGCTGGATGCGTCGCACGGCGACGCGACAACGACTACAGAATCAAAAAGTGAAGCCGGCAACCGCGACGCCCTGGATGCCGTACTCGCGCACGAGCTGTTGCACCTCCACCGCCGCGACGTGGCAGTCGGCTACCTGCAACTGGTGACGCAGATGCTGTGGTGGTTTCATCCGCTGGTGTGGTGGGCCAATCGCGAAGCCCGCCGCGAGCGCGAACGCTGCTGCGACGAAGCCGTTCTGGCCCGGCTCGCCTGCCCGCCCAAGCTCTACGCACGGGCACTGGTCGATGTGCTGGAACTGAAACACCGCCACGCACTCGACGCCTTGCTCCCCATCGCCACAGCAGGCGACGTCCACGACCGCCGCCTGCGCCACATCCTGAGCCCTGCCGCCCGCTTTCACGGCCACACACCGCGCTGGTGCTGGCTGATCGTGCTGCTCGCCGCGGCCGTATGTCTGCCCGGCGCAGGATTGTCGCGCGACGCCGCGAGCGCGGCGGATGAAGGGCAGGGCGACGTCCAAGCGGAACAGCAGGACGACGAGCGGCAAGAGCCGGAGACATTTCCGCTCATCTTCATGCCGATCGTCGAACCGCCGGGCGAGGGCGCGTCGGACACTGGCGCAGAGACTACCTCGCCGAGGCAGGAACCGAAATTCGGCCGGAACCACGAGCGCGCGGTGCAGCGGTTGAGAGAACTCGGTGCCGGCTATCGCGCCGAGTGGAATACGCGAACCGATCCTCCGTCGCCCTGGGTCATTCTGGCCATTACGCGCACCTGGCAGGGCAACACCGAAGATTGGCGGCTGTTGGCCGACCTAGAACACGTCGATGTCCTCAACCTCGATGTGCCCGACGACCAGCAAGATGGCCTCGACGTTTTGGCCCAGCTCGACGGGCTGTACGGCATCACCCTGACACGGCCGACTCCGACGACCCTGGCCAAAGTCGGCAAGGCTTCGTCACTGCAACTGCTGCATCTCTACTCGCTCGCCGAGGAGTCGGCGGAACTTGTCGCAGACGACATCGCGCCGCTCGCCGCGCTCTCCAATCTCACGATGCTCCATATCGCCGACGTTCCCTTCGATGATGCGGCGCTGGTGCACGTGGGGAAACTCGGCAACTTGAAACACCTGCACCTGTACGGCCTGAACATCAGCGACGCTGGGCTGGCGGCGTTAGAAACGCTCGCGAACCTCGAAGGGCTACAAATCGCCAGCTCGCTGGGCCGCCGTGAAGGCGAGCCATGCAAGTTGCAAGTCACTGGCGCTGGACTTGCGCAGCTCGATGGACTACGACGCCTTGGGCGTTTGATCCTTTACGGCCCGACGATCACCGACGAAGGCCTGGCCGGCGTTGCAGCGCTGCCAGCGCTCAAACATCTGCATCTGAACAACGTGACCAACGTGACCGCCGAGGGCATTCGGCACATCTCAACAATCGCAGAACTGCAATCACTTGAAGTGTGGCAGGCACAGCTAGCCGGTGACGAATTCTCGCCGCTCGCCGATCTCAAGAAATTACGCAGCCTGAGCCTCGCCGGCGACACCAAGTTGGACGACATTGGCGCGGAGCACGTGGCCAAGATCTCGACGCTCCGCGCGCTCTACTTTGGCGGCGAGCAGCTCACCCCGCGTGGACTCCGCGCGCTGACCGGGCTCAAGGAGCTGCGGATACTCCACATGGACCAAACCCCGATGACTGTGGCGGCACTGCGAGAGTTCGCCCAACTGCCAGAGCTACAGCGTTTCACGTTCGATGGCAGCCGGCTTGACGATTCCGCCATCCCGGCGCTACGGTCACTGCCCAATCTGCGGAACGTCTCGTTGGGCGGCGCCCGAGTTACCGACAAGGGTCTGGCCCAACTTGCCGACGGCGCGCGTTATGAGAGCATCGCGTTGTTTCGCACGCAGATCACCAATGATGGTCTCGCGGCCCTCTCGGGCATCAGCGACCTACGGGTCCTCGATCTCGAAGACACCGCCGTCAGCAACGACGGCCTGCTGCACCTGACGACGCTCGAGAACTTGGAGGAGCTGTACCTCAACGGCACTCGCATCAGCGATGAGGGTTTGCTCAAGCTGGCCGCCTTGAAGTCGCTGAAGACTCTCGTCGTCGCCCGGACGGATGTCACGGCCGAAGGCGTCGAGAAACTTCGGGACCAGCTACCCGGCCTCGAAACCCTGATCCATCCCGGCAACCGGTTCTGGGATATCGGACGCAATGTTTTGATCGACCTCGATCGCGTCGAGATCTATCCCGACGAAGAGAACGCGGCAGAAGAGGGCGACCACTCGGCTACCAGTACACCACCGGCAGAGACCGCGGTTGTCATCAGCGGCAGTGTTGAAGTTGACGGCACATTCACGCCCATCGACAGCGAAGCCGCAGGCGATGAATCACCTCCGGCGCCCGAGTTTAGCGAGCGGCACGAGCGGGCAGCTGCGCGGTTGCACGAGTTGGGGGCCTCCATGAACGTGGGCAGCATCGCCCCAGACCAGCGGCCGCAGGTTTCGGTGCGGATCGGTGATGAGTGGCGGGGGACGCTCGATGACTGGGAATTGTTGGGCGAGTTGGATTACGTCAGCGTGCTGCAATGCACGAATCTCACGCGGGATACGCTCGCCAAGATCGGGCAGCTTGAGTCGCTCCCCTGGTTGATCATCGAAAACACCCAAAGGCGCCCAAGCTCCCTGCGCAGCGACGACTACGCGCCGCTGGCGCGACTGCAAGAGCTAACCCGGTTCTCAATCATGCGCTTTCCCTTCGACGACGATGCGTTGGGGCACCTCGCCAACTGCGCGAAACTCGAAGACATCTGGCTGTACGATACTCAGGTGACCGACGCGGGAATCGCGCGGTTGGCGCCGCTGGTGAACTTGCGTTCCATTCAGGTATCGAATTCTCCGGGTGAAGATACCGTGCCGTTCGCCGGCGTCACCGGCAGTGGGTTTTCCGCTTTGGCGGAGCTCCCGCAACTGGAGCTCGTTGCGCTACAAGGCGCGGCGGTCACGGATGACGGTCTGGCCGGCGTCGCGCACGCGCGATCGCTCAGGCGGTTGGCCTTGAGTTTCACGCCAAACGTCACGGGTCGAGGCGTGCTCGCGATTAGCCAGCTTCCTCAGCTGCAAGAGCTCACGCTTCACGGTCCGGACCTCGCCGGCGACGATTTCGCGCCGCTGGTCGATGTACCGGATTTGCGCGTCTTGCACACGTGGCGCGACACGTCGCTTGACGATGCGGCCGCGGCACACGTCAGTCAGATCAAGTCGCTGCGGCGCCTGGAAGCTTCAACTCGGAACATGACCGAGCAGGGGCTGGTTGCGGTGTGCGGACTACCCAACCTGCGCAAGCTCAGTTTGAGCGGCGTCGAGCTTACACCCCGCGCCCTGGAGCGGCTGACAGGCGCCAAAGAGCTGCGAAGCCTGACGATGAGCGCGCGGCCGCTGAATGACTCGGCCGTTGATCGGCTGCGATCGTTTCCGCGCCTGTTTGAACTCTCGCTCTCCCATGCGCAAATAACCGACGAGGGACTGGCGCGACTGGTCCGCGGCAAAGACTTCAGCACCTTGCGGCTTGCGTATGCGCCCATCACCGACGCGGGAGTGGCTGCGCTGGAAGGTCTTGAGCATCTCCAAACACTTAGCCTGCACGGCAGTGCGATCACTGATGCGGCGCTGGAACAACTGACACAGTTCGAGAGTCTCAATTCGCTGTGGGTGCAAGAGACCGATGTGACCGAAGAGGGCGTCAACCGCCTCGCCATCGCGCGTCCAGATCTGACCGTGTTCCACGACTACGGTGGACCGAGTACGTACGGTACGTTTGAATTCGAGCAGCAGGACATGTACGGCATCTACGCCGACGGTGACTCGCCACTCGACATGCAGATCAGATGAGTCCGTGCAGCACTGAGGCAGCCCGCCGCCGGGTGCCGCTGACTGATTGTCAACCCGGTGCTCTTTCGATCGGACAGGAATGCGTCGCGCGCTCCGCAGGTCGCGGTCGTATCGAGCGGCGGCAGGGCACTGACTGGCGAGCAGCCAGTGGCACCTTTACTGGACGCGAGCTCTTGGTGAAAGCTCAACGTTGCGTCTATCAACCCGTTGTCAGTGAGAACCCTGACCTTCGGCTCAGCGGACGTGTTTTTTGAGTTCGGTTTCGAGTTCGGTGATGTGGATGCTGCGGTTGGCGACGCGGCCTTTGGCGTCGATGAGCAGCATGGTGGGCAGCGAGACGATGCCGAGTTCGTTGGCCAGGCGGCTGGCGTCGATGCCGCCGGGTTCGTAAAGCTGGTACCAGTTGCCCGGCAGCCGCATGCGTTTGATCTCGGCGTCGAGCTTCTGCCGGTCGCTGTCGACGCTGATGCCCACCACCACGAAGTTCTTGTTGCCGTATTCGGCCAAGAGCTGCTTGATCTGAGCCATGTCGGCCTTGCACGGCTCGCACCAGGTGGCCCA
>CALKYM010000264.1 GCA_938003525.1 uncultured Planctomycetales bacterium
AGGACTTTCCTGCCGGCCGCTTTGACGTTCCGGTCGCTGGTCGCGGCGAACCACCACAGCCAGCGCCCGCTAGCACACCCGAGGCCGATGGCTCGCGTCAGCCACCCGCCCACGTGTCGCACTAGCAACATCCAACTGTGTTCATTGTTAGCGGCAGGGTGGCTCTTTTTCAAAACGAGTTTTCGCGTGGCTGCCGGAAGGGTGTCTAGAGGCCGGAATTCGACGCGTTCAGCCCGCGGCTCGAGCGGCTTGCACGTCAGAACCGTCGGCGATGAAACGCGCAATGCCGGCGGCGACCTGCTGCGGCTGGTCGAGTGGTGAGAAAACGGTGGCGTTTGCGATCGGCTGCAGGCGCGCATCGGCGAAACGTGTTTGGAGCCGGGTGGCGAGGTCGAGCGTGAAGAATGGGTCGTCTTCACCCCATAGCAGCAACGTCGAACCCTGAAACTGCTGCAATCGCTCGGCGACTGCGAGCGTGAGCTTGTTGTCGACGCCGAGTCCAAACTTGGTGGCGTCGCGTCGCACGCCGCGCAATGTGGCGATGGGCTTTGTCCACCGCTCGAGCTGAGCGTCGCTCAGCGGCTGCTTCGTCAGTGCGCCGAATGCGGTCTTTGCCCGTCGCAGCATCGGGATGCGATACATGGCTTGCGCCAACGCGTACATGGCGCCGGGCGTGCGCACCAGCCATTTCAGATACCCGAACCCAGCCGGTGGAAAGACTTCGAGCGCGTCGCAATTGGTCAGTACGAGTCGGGCAATCGAGTCACAATGGTCTGCGGCGACCAGTTGGCAAACGGCACCACCCGAGTCGTTGCCGACGATCGTGACATCATCGAGGTCAAGCGCACGCACGAATTCGGCGATCAACTGGGCGATGCCCGGGGGCGACAGATCGGCATCGGCGTGCATGGGACTCGAGTGTGCGCCGAGTGGCCAGTCGGGAGCTATGCAGCGATGCGACTCGCTGAGCAAGTCGATCACCGGCAGCCAGAGTTCGTGATTGACGAGGAATCCATGCACGAACACGACCGGAGGACCGCTGCCGACGTCGAGATAGCGGATGGTTCCCTGGGATAGTGGGACTTCCTGCATGGCTGTGCCCTACTGGAGTTCGAAGTGGAAAAGTGATTGCTGTCTGCCTTGCTTGCGACCAGCTTGCGTATCAACTCGCCATGTGACCAATGGCTGCGTTGGTGGCCGGTGCTGGGAACTCTTTGATCTCCAGGTCCCACGGTCCAACTCGATGGCGAGTCCCGCTCGTCGACGATTCTTGGACGCTTGAGTCGGCACGGCAATTACCTGCCAGGTAATGGGATTCGTGACAGGCCCGCGATAAGCTGACGATGCCCACGAAACAACGAACCGTGTGATCGACCCCCAGCACTGGCGCGAGACCCGATGACCGCGACGAGCGCAGCGACGACCTCGACGACGCCCTTCGGAGCGCTGCTTCGCTACTGGCGCGGGGTGCGCCGAGTGAGTCAACTACAACTGGCCGTGCAAGCGGGTATTTCGAGTCGGCACGTGAGCTTCATGGAGACGGGACGGTCGACGCCCAGCCGCGAGATGGTGCTGCAAGTCGCCGAGGTGCTCGAAGTTCCGCTTCGGGAGCGCAATTCGATGCTGCAAGCGGCCGGATATGCTTCGGCCTTTCGCGAAAGCTCGATGGAAAGCGCCGAGTTGGAGGCCGTCCGCAAGTCACTGGAGTTTCTGCTCGAGCGACACCATCCGCATCCGGCGATCGTGGTGGACCGACACTGGGACATCTTGCTGCAGAATCGGGCGACGTCGCATCTGCTGTCGCGGTTCGTGGCCCAACCGGCGTCGTTCTCTCTGCCACTGAACGCGATGCGATTGCTGTTTCGTCAGGAGGGGATCAGGCCGTTCGTCGTGAACTGGGACGAGCTGTCGGCAACGCTGCTGCACCGGCTCCGCCGCGAGGTGGCAATGGATCCTGGCGACGAGCAATCAGCGGCCCTGTTGGCAGAAGCCGTGGAGTGTTGCGGGGGAGATGCGAGCCGACAGGTTACCGATCTCGCAGGCTCCAGTTCGGTGATTGTCGAGATGCACTTGCGGCGAGAGGATGTGGAGCTGCGGATATTCTCAGCCATCACGACGCTCGGCACGCCGCTGGACATCACGCTGCAAGAGTTGCGCTTGGAGACCTTCTTTCCCGCTGACGCGGCGAGCCAGCGTGTGATCGAGGACCTGGTCGAGGCGTGAACTCGTCCGTACGTCGCCCGCTGCGAGCGCGAGCGACGTGGAGCGCGAGAACCACGCCGCCGGCAGAGGCGAGATCGGGCGTTGCGTTTCGGCTACGCGAGTTTGCGTCGCAAGTCTTCGAGTTGCTCCAAGGTTCTGGCCTCAGCCAGCCTGGTCCGCCACAGTCCTTCAACGGCAGATTTCTTCTGGTCGAAGGCCACTTCTTCCGGAGAGCGATTGTCCTCCTGATTGCGTATGATGGCGTCGTAGACTTCTCGGCGGTGGAACGGAACGTCGCTCGGTGCGTCAACGCCAAGCCGTACCTTGTCGCCGCGGATTTCAACGACGAGGACCGTGATGTCGTTGTTGATTACGATCGACTCGTGTTTTTTGCGTGTCATGACAATCATACTTGATGCCCTCCGGCGGGAGAGATGTTCGCCTGTCGTAAGCCTCAAGACGCGCCGCACCTTGGCGAATTTTTTTCTGAATGGAGCGATGCCAACTGTCGCGTTCGACCTGGTGAGCCGAACCTTAGCCGATTATCCTCAGCAACTTTGCGACCGACGATAAGCGGACGTCGGCGACATCGGGCGGCGATGTTTCACAGTCTCCGCGTCAATGAAAAAGCCCCGGCGTCGTCATTGCGGCACCGGGGCGTTGAAGTTGCGGGGACAGGATTCGAACCTGCGACCTCGAGGTTATGAGCCTCGCGAGCTACCGGACTGCTCCACCCCGCGTCTGTTACTAACTTATCAATAACACATTTCGGCCTGCTGTCGAGGCCGGTTGCGACATTCGCCGGAGCCAGTCGCGATTGGGCGGCGCGGGCCGTCGCTTTGCACGTTCTGTGCGGCCGGTTGAGGAGCACCGCGCGGCACCGGGAGTTTCCCGCAGGTCGAGCAATCTGGTGCTGCGCAGGGCGGCGATTGAGAGGCCTGTAAACGCCGGAAATCTATGCGCCGCTTGCGGTTTCTGCTTGGTCGCCTGTCCACGGTGCGATAGACTTGGGGCATGGGAGAAGGGGTCAGCATTCGATGGCTCCGGCTGGCGAATGTTGTCTTGTAGCTGGCACTTTGGTCGCGCGTAAGCGACGTCGGCGCGGAGCTCGGTGGCGAATCGGACAGGCCCGATTTGTGCACGGTCCGCCGCCCCTGCCGTCGCCTGAGAGTATGAACCGCTCCGCTCGAGAACCGAAGCGGACGGCGGCCGCGGAACCACCGCCGACCAGCAGCCGAGAGCCCGTTGCGGGCGGTGGCAACGGCGCGGAGATCGCGAATCCAGCCGCATTGCCGCCATTGTCCGCGGCAGGCACCGTGAGCGCGGCCAGCCAGGCACCCGCCGATGAGCGGGGCGAGCGTCTGAGCGAGATTGCTCTGCGTCGCGCTCCTCCGTGGCTGGCCAGTTCGATCGTACACATGCTGCTGGTGCTCGTGCTGGGACTGTGGGTCTTGAGCAGTCCGCGGTCTCCGCGGGTCGAGTTGACCATGCTCATCGACGACGAGTTGGGCGAGCAACTCGACGAAGAGCCCGTGCGGCTGGAAATGCCGCAGCCCGAGGAGCTCGACGCTGTGACCGTCGAGAGCCCGCTGCCGGAAGTGATCGATCCGTTCGCCGCACCTCCAGAAGTCGAAGTCGCGCTCGACGCGGAGTTCGCGACCAGCGACATCGCGGTACCGGCGATTGGCACGGCGCTGGACGGTCGCCAGGAGGGAAGCCGCGAAGCGCTACTGCGCAAGTACGGCGGCACACCTGCAAGTGAAGATGCAGTTCTCGAAGCCCTGCGCTGGTTGGCGCGGCAGCAACAACGCGATGGGAGCTGGAGCCTGACAGGGCCCTACACCGACGGCGCCAACGTCGAGAATCGTATGGCGGCCACTGCGATGGCCTTGTTGGCCTTCTTGGGTCATGGCGAGACCCATCAGAAGCCCGGGATGTTTCAAGAGACCGTCCAGCGCGGTTTGAAGGCGTTGTTGGCCGGGCAATCGAAAGAGACCGGCAGTTTTTACGACGAGGCGAGCGGGCGATCGAGCCATCGCTTTTACACGCACGGACAGGCAACGATCGCGATCTGCGAACTGTGGGCGATGACGCGCGATGAAACGCTAAGTTCGCCGGCGCAGCGTGCGGTGGACTACTGCGTCGAGAGCCAGGACCCCGGTCGTGGCGGCTGGCGCTATCGGCCGCGCAATGACAGCGATACTTCGGTGACGGGTTGGATTGTGATGGCGCTACAGAGCGCGCGGATGGGCGGCTTGAGCGTGCCGCCCGAGACGCTCGATCGCGTGACGGGCTATCTCGATCGCGCATCAGAAGAGCGCGGCAGCCGCTATGGCTACACACCCGGCGCAGCGCCGAGCAAGATCATGACGGCCGAGGGACTGTTGTGCCGGCAGTATCTAGGGTGGAATCAAGATGACGAGCGATTGCTGTCCGGCGTCGACTATCTGCTGTTGGAGGAGAATTTGCCCTCGTGGGAAGAGCGGGATCGGAACGTCTACTACTGGTATTACGCCACTCAGGTCCTGCACCACATGGAAGGCGAACCGTGGGAGAAGTGGAACCCGCTGATGCGCGATCTGATCGTCGAGCATCAGGTGCCAAACGGACGGGAGCGAGGGAGCTGGGAGCCGCTGTTGCCGGCCGCCGACCGCTGGGGCCATCATGGCGGTAGGCTTTACGTAACCTGCCTGTCAGTCTATATTTTAGAGGTCTACTACCGGCATTTGCCGATCTACTCGACGCAGTTTGGCCGGCCGAGCTGAGATGCCCGTCGGTGGCTCAACGGAGGGGGCTTGCAGGCACTGCTGGCGAATTTTCCGGATTTTTTTGGAAATTGCTTGACAAACCGCGGCGTTACGGGCATCTTAGCACCAACCTTGTGGGCAGAGGCCCGCGACTCTTGCACGACAAAGCCGACGAAAACTTCCTCTTGAAGGAACGCTAGTGCATCTGAACTGAGAGCCCTGGCAAGATTCAGGCTCCGCTCGGTAGACGTTCAGAACGAATCCACTAGCGGACTCTTGCGCGCTCGGCTCTCAGTCAACTCAGTCACGGCGATGCTGTGTATCGCTTTCTGTGTGGCTGGGACTCGTACCACGGACCAATAGGTCCGCCCGGCAGCTGTTTCACAACTGCCCGACTTGGTGCGCCCTCCCTTGCTCTGCAGTCGCGTCCGTCGTTCTCGGCGGTTTCTTCACAGCCCGGCGGTCCGCTTCTCGGATCGCGTGCCGCGCCCTCGATGTTGGCAGTTCAGACGCACGCAACCACGAAACGACAGGCACCGGCGTGTTCGCCAGTGCATGAGCAGACAACTCGGATCAAGCAACCCACTGACACAACGGACACAAGAACAGGTGCCCATGAAGGATCTCTCGATGACTCGCACAGCACTCATGCTCTGCACGGCGGCGTTCATTAGCTGGCTGGTCACCCCGGCAGCGGCAGCACCCTTCACGCTGCTCGACGAAAACTCCGAAGTCGTGATCGATCCTGATCCAGGACTTGGAGACGACGGTGGAGTGACCGACTGGCTCGTCGACGGGACCGACCACTTGTTCCGGCAATGGTTCTGGTACCGCGTCGGGCCGGGAGGCCCCGAGGCGCCCATCGACACGCTGGGGGCACCGACCGTGTTGACGCTGTCGACCGATGGAGAACTCGACGACGACGCGGCCTTCATCAGCTACGCCGGACCGGGCTTTGCCATCGAAGTGCTCTACGTGCTCACCGGGGGAACCTTTGGAAGCAATACATCGGACCTGGCCGAGATCATTCGGATCAGGAATACGGGAGTGGCTCCGCTGGACTTTCATTTCTTCCAATACTCGGACTTCGATCTGAACGAGACGATTGGCGACGACGTGGTCGAGATTCTGAATCCCAACACGGTGTCGGTCAGCGACCCGGAGCTGATCATCAGCGAGACGGTGGTGATCCCGACTCCGTCGCACCATCAAATCGACACGTTCCCGAGTCTGGTGGATCTGCTCGACGACGGGCTGCCCACCACCTTGGACGACAGCATCGGGCCGTTGGGGCCGACGGACGCGGAATGGGGTTTCCAGTGGGACTTCGTCCTGCCCGTGAACGGCTCGTTCATCATCAGCAAAGACAAGCACATTCAGCGGGTGCCTGAGCCCTCGACGTTTGTGCTGTTAGGAATCGGTGCCGTTGGTTTCGCCTGGCTGTCGCGCAGCCGGCGCAATCGAGGCTAAGCCACGAGAACAACGACGCGGACAAAGAAACCACCGAGGTGCGATTGCCAATGAAGTGAAGTGTGTTTCGTCGGAACACAAGCGACGTCTGAGGCGTCGAACCCGACGCAAGAGTCATTCGAGTAAACACACCAACTCTCATTGGAGATCGCGTAGATGAAAAAGTTTGCAACTATTTGCATGGTTCTGACTGCTGTGACCGGATTTGCGATTCAAAACGTTGAAGCGGCCCCTGCCTCGACTTCGCTGGCTTTGACGACCGATTCGAGTCTGACGATTTTCGTCAGCACGCTCAGCGGTGCGACGACCGGTTCGGCCACTTCGTTTCTGACCGGCACGATCGACGCGACGATCGACGACGCCTCGCCGATTTCGTCCACGGCTGAAATCACCGATGCCGAAATTGATCTGTCGGACGACAGCCTGTTCCTCGACCTGTCGTTGTTCGGCGGTGTCGAAGCAGCATTGATCGGCGTCGGGATCAACTCGATGACTAGCAACGGCGGCATGACGCTGAACAACACCAGTGGCGTGAATCCGTTCACCTACACGTTCGATCCGGGTGAGAACAACCTGGACGCGACGATCAACGAAGGTCTGCTGACGTACAACGGCACCGGGGCGTTGGGCGGCATCCTCGGCATGGGGACGTTCGACTTCGCCGCTGACAACCTGGACTTCTCGCTGGGGCCGGTGGGTCAGATCGGCCTGCTGACGCAGAACCAGAACGGAGCCACCGTGGACGTCACGGTCTCGGTACCGGTTTCGTTCAGCGATCAGATTGCGACCGATCCGGTCACGATCGACGTTTTCATCACGGGTGCGTTCGTGGCCACCGGCCAGTACATCATCCCCGAGCCGTCGACGCTGGTCCTGTTGGGCCTGGCTGGTTTGGGTCTGGTGCCGGTCTGGCGGCGACTGCGGAAGTAAGGCGATTGACCGATGCCGGGCCGGCCAGGGGGCCGGCCCGGCGTCGAAGACTAAACGGCAACGGGAACACGATTAGGGCGGCGTAAGTAACCACACAAATCAGTTTTTTTGACGACACGAGGAGAATTGCCACATGAAGAAGTTTGCAGCACTGAGCATTACCTTGGCCGCGGTTCTTGGCTTCGGCATTCAGAATGCAAATGCGGCGTCGGTGTCACCGACCCTGACGCTCACGACCGATTCAAGTCTGACGGTCTTCGTCAGCACCCTCGGTGGCGCCACCACCGGTTCGTTGGTGAGCCAACTGAGCGGAACTCTCGATGTCACCATCGACGATCAGACGCCTGTCTCTTCGACCATCAGCGTTGACGACGGGGAGATCGATCTCTCGGACGATTCCTTGTTCCTCGACCTGAGCCTCTTCGGCGGCGTCGACGCCGCGACGATCGGTCTCGGGGTCAACGCCATCACCAGCGACACCGTTGCGCTGACGAACACCAGCGGCGGATTGAACCCGTTCACCTCGACCTTCGATCCCGGTGCCGGTACCGGCTTGGCCGCCACGATTGACGAGGGTGTCTTGACCTACAACGGTACGGGCCCCTTGGGCGGCATTCTCGGCATGGGCACGTTCGACTTCACCACCGACAACCTGAGCTTCACGCTTGGCTCGGTCGGTCAGATCGGCCTGCTGACGCAGAATCAGACGGGCAACACGGTTGATGTCACCGTCTCCGTGCCGGTGTCCTTCATCGACCAGATTGCAACGGATCCCGTGACGATTGACATCACACTCACCGGTGCGATTGTCGCGACCGGCCAGTACATCATCCCCGAGCCGTCCACGCTGGTCCTGTTGGGCCTGGCGGGTCTGGGTCTGGTGCCGGCCTGGCGGCGGATCCGCAAGTAGTAGACGCATAGAGTGATGACAACCCCAGGGCGGACCACCAAACGCCCATGAGAGTCAGGTTGAGTCAGAGATGCCCGGCCGGCCTTCCATCGCGAAGGCCGGCCGGTGTCGTTTTGTACGGGAATCGATTCTGCCAGTAACCCCTTTGGCTCATTGCGTAAGGCACGTTCTGTTTCACCAACGTCTGACGCAGGGAGAAGCCACATGAAGATCGCCATAGCAATTGGGTTAATGGCCGCTGCCTTTGCCAGTTACGGCAGTCGCCAAGTGTGGGCAGCGCCGGTTGCGACAACGCTGGTGGTGACGACCGACTCCAGCATCACGTTCTTCGTCGATACCTTGGGTGGGGCGACGACGGGAAGCGCAACGACCGGGGTGTCCGGAACAATGGACGTCACGATCGACGACCAATCGCCGATCTCATCGACGCTGAATGTGACCGATGCGGAACTGGATCTGGCGGACAACACGTTGTTTCTTGTTTGGATGCCTTCGGCGGCATCGAAGCCGCAATTATCGGCATCGGCGTCAACGGCTTCACGACGAACGGCCCGGTGGCCCTCAACAACACCAGCGGCGTCAACCCGTTCACGTACACGTTCGATCCTGGCGAGAACGACCTCGATGTCACGATTGACGAGGGTTTTCTCACCTACAACGGAACCGGACCGTTGGGCGGTATCATCGGGATGGGCACGTTCGACTTCAACGCCGACCAACTCAGCTTCACGATGGGTTCCGTCGGACAGATCGGACTGGTGACCCAGAATCAGACGGCCAACACGGTCGATGTGAGCGTTTCCGTCCCGGTCTCGTTCAACACGTTGATCACGACCGATCCAGTTACCATCGACGTGTTCATCACCGGCGCCATCGTCTCCACGGGCAGCTACATCATTCCTGAACCATCGACGTTGGTCCTGCTGGGCCTCGCGGGCTTCGGTTTAGTCCCGCTCTGGGGGCGGATGCGGGGTTGAGCGAGACAACCGCTACTTGCGATCACTAGGAGCTCTGCCCATGAGACGCCTGGTTTTAATCGGCTTGCTCCTGGCCGCCGTGTTGGGATACGGACAACGCGGGGCTGTGGCGGAGTTGGCGGAGTTCAGGCTGACTACGGATTCGAGTCTGAACATCTTCGTCGAGACGCTGGCTGGAGCGAGCACCGGCTCGATGACGGTTGGCATGAGTGGCGAGTTCGAGGCGTTGATCGACGATCCGTTTCCGGGGGACACGCTGCAAATCCAGTTCACTCCATTCGACAGGATCGAGCTGGGCGACGGCTCGCTGCTGCTCGATCTGGCCCTCTTTGGCGACGTCGAACTCGGATTCGGGTCCGGTGCGATCAACACGCTGTCGACCAACGGCGAGGTCGATCTGACGTTGACCAACCCCGTCAACCCGTTCACCTTCACGTTCGATCCCGGCGAAAACGATCTCGACGGCGCGGTCGACGAGGGGCTGTTGACGTACAACGGAACAGGTGCACTGGGCGGCATCATCGGCGCGGGGACAATTGACTTCAGCAGCAACCCGATCAACTTCTCGATGGGATCGATCGGACAAGTTGGGCTTTTGACTCAGAGGGTCCCGCACACGCTCGTCGATATGACGGTGTCGATCCCCATTTCGTTCACGACTCAAGTCTTGACCGACCCCGTGACGCTCAACGTCACCGTGACAGGCGCGATTGTCGCCACCGGCCGCTTCGTGCCGGAACCTTCGACCGCGGTCTTGCTGGGCATTGCCACGCTGGGGCTGCTGCCGCTGTGGCGGCGGCTGCGGCCTGCGTGAGTCGCGTTTCTGTTGCGAGTCGGAGTGCCGGGCGACCTTTCCCGGCTACCTGCTCTGCTATTCTGGCAGTGTGGTCCGCGTGCTACGTTTCTGGCTGAGGCACGATGCCTGCGGCCGGTGTTGGGTGTCGTCTGAACTTGCGCGCGTCTTGCGCTTTCGCCTATGAGCCCTGTCAAGAAGAGCTACTTTCCGGAGTTGACGGGCATTCGGGCCGTGCTGATGTACGGCATCTTCAATTGCCATTTCAACTTCATCGAGCCGGAAATCTTCGGCGAGCGGCTCTATCGTCTCGGGCAAGAGATGCACGTCGGCGTGCCGATCTTTTACGTGCTCAGCGGCTTTCTCATCTATTACCTCTACGGACACAATCTGCGGAAGGTGAATCGGGCCTGGGCGTTCGAGTACGCCAAGAACCGCGTAGCGCGAATCTACCCGGTGTACTTTGTGCTGCTCACGTTCACGTACTGGTGGGAAGGGTTTCCCCTTACGGCGCGCGAGACGGCGATCACCTACACGCTGACGCAGGCCTTCTTTCCCGATCTGGTTCACGCGGGCATCCCGCAGACGTGGACGTTGACGATCGAGGAGACGTTCTACTTCACGGCGCCGCTGTTGTTCTTGATCGCGCTGCGGGTCGGCTTGTTCATTCCCTGCGCGGCGATCGTCGGCTTGGGGATCGGGCTGGTGGCGATCGACTTTCCGGGCAATCCGTATTTCGGCAATCCATCGCACGTGTTCGGCCGCACGATCTGCGGGACGATCGCCTGTTTCGGCTGTGGCATCGCGCTGGCCAAGTTCGTGCGGCGGCGGCAGGGCGAGATACCTGAACGCAGCCACCCGATCCTGACGTACTCGGCGTTGGCGGTGGCGCTGGGCATCATGCTCGCGCAGACGGAGTTGGCGGCCATCGCCGAAGCGAACCGTCCCGGCGGCGACCTGGTGCGCGGAGCCGAACACCCGCTGGGCTTTCTGCTGACGTACTTCGTATTTCCGGGTGTGGTGGTCGTCTGGTTCTGGGGGATGATGACCGAGGACAGCGCGGTACGCCGGTTTCTGCGGTTGCCGTTGATCGTGCTGTTGGGCCGCGCGTCGTACTGTTTCTACCTGCTCCACTTCGGCGCGATGACGGCGCTGTTGGGCAGTTACGTGACGACGAGCCGGCTCGGGCAGTTTCTGCTGCTCAATCTGATCTCCGTGTTGTTGTTCAAGTACATCGAGCACCCGGCCAACCAGTACATCAAGTTCCTCGGCCGACCGCCGAAGCAGTCGCACGACCCGATCGAGCAAACGATGGCCGGCCCGGGCTATGCGTATTCGGCCTTACTGCTGGTGGCGGTTGCCGTGCAGTTGTTGCCCGGTGGGCTGATGGCGGCGCGGCACGGCGCCACGGCCTACGAACTGACCACTCCACACGGAATCTACACCGCCCTGACAGCGGCGCTGTGTTTGGTTGCCGGCATGGCGTTTCTTGGAGTCTGGATGCGCGGAGGAGAAACGGAACATGACGCCACCGCAATTCGCACGCCGCGCTGGATCTGGTTGGCAGCGGCAACCGCCGCGCTGATGGCCTGCGGGATGTTCGTGGATTGGGGCGCACGGGTTTTCGATGTCGAGAGCCCAGCGGTTGTGGGCGCAACTCAGGGGCCAACGGTTGCGGCCCGGGCACTCAGTGACTTCGTCCGACTGGCCGTCGTGGCGCATCTGGGCTGCTTGAGTCTTATCGCGAGTTTCTCGCCCGGGATGCGAGCGCCGTTGGGCAGCGTTGGTGTGCCCCTGGCCAGTCGACCGTTGGCGGTCCTGTTTGCGGCGACGGGCTTCTGGTACTGGGCCGTCGACCGCAATACGACGAGCTTCGATTGTGCACTCGCCCTGGCCGTTTGCGGCTTCGCCTTCGAGGCCTGGCGCGCCCAGTCGGTGAGCCATCCTCAACGCTCGCGAAGGCGGTTGGCGACCGCTGCGGTTGGCGGGCTGATTGTATTGATGCCTGTGTTGTGGCTATCGCGGCCCACAAACGAAGACCCGCGGGCTGGCGCGTATCGGCTGACCCGCGATGCCGAGCAACTTGTTGCGGAGGGGCGACACGGCGAGGCGCTCGAACTGGCACTGCGCGCGACGCAGCTTTGGTCGGGCGACGCGCAAGCACACTACCTCGTCGGGCTGTGTCATTACGAGCAGGGCGATCTCGACGCGGCCCGGGCGGCGTTTCATGCGAGCATTGAAGCTGAGCCGAATAGCGCCGAGGCGCACAACGCGCTGGGTGTGATCTGTTTGAGAAGCCAGCAGTACGTCGACGCCCAGCGTCATTTTCATGCGGCCCTGCGCATCGACCAGCACAACGTCGATGCGACGTACTACCTGGGTGCCGTGCTGGAATCGCTGGGGTACCTGCGCGAGGCGCAAGAGCAATACGAAGTCGCGCTGCGACTGGACCCAACTCATGCAGGGGCGCGGGCGAACCTGGAGAACCTGTTGGCCAGACAGGCGGATGACGCGTCGTAGTGACAGCGTTTGCCGGCGGCGGTTTCCGGACGACCGGTAAGGCGCTGTTTGATGCGCTCAAATGCGGGCAATCGGCGCTAACACGGGGATTTCGCTCGGCGTGGGTCGGTGTGAGCCTGATCTGGAGTTGACCATTCCACGTTTGTGGGAGACGATTGAAGTAACGAGTCCGCAGCGCGCGAGTGCCAATCGCCCATGCGCCCTTACGTTGTCATCATTGCCGGGTACTCATGGCTGGCCCACATGGCGTTGGGCTGTTGCTGGCACCACCCGCACGCTCATGCAGAGCCTGGCCACGATGCGGCGATGTCGGCAGCGGTGTGTTGTGCGCATGAGGAGTCGCACACGTCGCGAGCAGAGGGCGAACTTCGGTCGTCGACAGGCGATTCGCAGCACAGCCATCCGGACGCTGTGTGTTGCGGGCAGGATTGCGTAGCGGTTCTCTCGGTCGTTTCATTACGGCCCGTGGCGTACGCCTCTGCGCAGGGGCTGACGTGCCTGTCGCGCGTTGAAGACGTCAACGCGCACGCGCTCTCTCTGCTACACGGATCTGCCGCGCCGCCGGGACACTGCCGGGTCCATCTGGCGCTGGGCATTCTGCTCATCTGATTGCGGCAAATTGCTGCGATTCTGAGCTTCTTCGTGCGTTTGGTTGCGCGCCGTCCGCATCGTTCGTCGAGGCGACCAGCGGACATGTGGCTGCAGATCGGCATCAGGGGTCAGGTACCGGACCTCCGCGAACGGATACGCGGTTCGCAATATGAGATTCAGTGTTTAGGGTCAGGCGATGAAGTCAGACGTTCAGAACACAAACCGACGACGTTGGCCGGGCTGGCTGGCGGCAGCGCTCTGTGGCGGCTTGCTGACGTTGGCCACGCTGCGCGCGTTTCCCAACGCGCTGCATTTGTTGGCCGGCACGACCACGATTGCGGCGCTCGGTGCGGGCAAGCACGGTGAAGAGGACACGCCGACAGGACACGGGCCGCACGAACTCCAGCTTCATCTGGCAGAGCCCGACGTCGTCGAGCTGAGCGCTGCGGCGTGGAAGAACATCGGGCTGGAAGTCGAACGCGTCGAGCTGCGTGGCTACGACCGCACGATCAAAGTGCCCGCGGTGATCGTCGACCGCCCCGGCTGGAGTTCCATTTC
>CALKYM010000265.1 GCA_938003525.1 uncultured Planctomycetales bacterium
GCCGAGCCCGTTCTCTTGCCAAATGCTGTCCGGCTGCATTCGCACCCAGGCGTCGTGCGGCGCGCGCACGAGATGAATCGTCAGATCGGCATTCATGAACATCAAAGGTGGAGGATCGAGCGTTACCGGGGCTCCGAGCGCATTGCCACAATCGGCGGCCGCGGCCACGGCGGCGGCCGTCGAGAGCGGCCGGCCCGGCTCGATCTCGGCCGTCACACATAGCCAAGCGATGGTGGCCGGCTCCTTGAGGAATCCGCCAGGCTCGGGCGTGTGAATCTGGCAGGCCTCGTCCACGAACGGTGCCAACGAGCGACCGGAGTATGCTTCTGCGTGGGCGTGGAAATCCTCCGGCTGATCGGGCGGCGGTTCGAGTGTGACGCCGCTGCCGGAGAGATCGGGCAGTTGCACCGGCGCCAGCGCCGTTCGCTGCACGCTGCCCCAGACCGTGTCGCGGCCGTCTTGCTGCATGTGGATCTGCAGGATGCTCACGCGACGCCCTTGTTTGATCCACTCGCACCGAACCTGCAAAGGCAGTGCGCGAATGGGCCGCAGCAGGTCGAGCGTCAGTCGCGAAGTGACCACGTTCTCGCCCGGCGCGAGCTCTTCGCCCAGCGAGACGCACAGCGCGGCGATCGGTCCGGCATGCAACAATTCCGGCGACCACGGACCAATGCAGGCGCGCTGCGGAATCCACGTGTCGCCTTCACTCAGAAAGAACGGAGGCGCGCTCGCCCCCTCCCTCGGGGTTTCGCTTTGTGCCGAAGTCTGACTCACTCGTCCCACAATCCTTCGGGCAGCGGTTTGGCTTCCACAATCTCGACGAGCACGTTGTCGGGCCCACGGACGAAGAAGCTCCGCATGTTGAACTGCTCTTTCGTCGAAGGCTCTTCAACGATCTCCACGCCCGCCGCCTTCATCCGCTCGAAGACCGGATCGATGTCGCGATACGAAAACGACACGTGATCGATGGGACGCCCGTCGGTCGGCCGGATGTCGCGCAGCGGCGGGTCGGGCCACCACCGCGGCGGCTCTTCGAAGTCGGGCTTGCCGAAGAAGATCATGTTCACGTTGTCGCACTGAATCGTGTTGATCCAGATGCCGGCGAACGTGTTTGGATCGCCGGTCGGCTTGGGGCGGAAGGGTGCCCGCGGTTTGAGTCCCAGATGGTCGCGATACCAGGCCACCGATTCGTTCACGTCCGTGCAGAAGTAATGCACGTGGCCGAAGCGATGATGGCCCATCGTGTTGATCTCGATCAGCTCGCGGTCCGGGCCCAGCAGGTACATGTAATAGTTGTCGTTGCCCGGCAGTGGCGAAAGTGGCGTGTGGAAGAGGACGTCGTGCCGTTTCCACCACTCGTACTCGCTCTTCACGTCCACGCCGCCCCAGCCGATATGCCAGATGCCCGTGTTGAGCGACGCGTCGGGCGCTTCGTCAACTTCGTTCAAGAGGATGAACGAGCGTTCGGTGAACAGGGCGTCGGAGGCGCCGCGGAAGGTCACGGGCACTGCGCCGAACACGCGACGATAGTAGCGAATCGTCTCGCGGGGATTGGTGACGTTGAGCCGGACGTGGTGGAAGTGCGCGGCTTCGACCTGCGCTTCGTCTGCGGCCGCGGACGCGTTGGCGCCGAACATCAGCGCCGCAAGGACAATCGCCCCCACTTGGGCGAGCTGTTTGATTTCCATCAATCGACTCCCGGTGGTGCATGGCAGAGGCAGGTGGTTTGCCCTGACCGCTCGCTCGATGCGACGCATTGTACTCTGCTTCGCGTCTGCTTGCCGCTGGCCGTTTGCCAGGGGGGCGACTATCGTGTGGGCAAATGCCGCGCATCATCACGATAGCCCTGATCGCGCTCACAAGCAGTCGCGCGCTTGTCGCAAGCGGCGACGATGTGCGGCGGGTGCCCTTGAGTCCTGCTGAGGCACTAGCGGCCTTCGTGACCGCAGACGATGTGCGGATTGAGTTGGCTGCCGCTGAGCCCGATGTCGTCGATCCGGTCGAGATTCGATTCGACGAGTACGGTCGAATGTGGGTTGTCGAACTGCGCGACTACCCTCAGGGTCCGGCCGCCGGCCAGCCGCCAGAGTCGCGCATCCGAGTTCTCGAAGATCGCGACGGTGATGGTCGTTACGAAACGGCCCACACGGTCGCTAAAGCGCTGCCCATGCCGACCGGCATCCAGCTGTGGCGCGGCGGGCTGATCATTACGCTGGCCGGTCGTGTCGCGTACCTGCCGGATGTCGACCAGTACCTGGAATCGCCGGCCGGCGCGAGCGACTTGGAAACGTGGCTCGAAGGCTTCACGGCGCAAAACGAACAGCTCCGGGCCAATCACCCGCGGCTCGCGCCCGATGGATACATCTACATCGCCAACGGTCTCCGCGGCGGCGAAGTCTTCGACCGCCGGGAGGGCGGGCTCCCCGAGCCGCTCACGCTGGGCAGCCGCGATCTGCGTTTTCATCCTTTCGCACCCGGCATCGAGTTGTGCAGTGGCCCCGGTCAGTTCGGTCAGACTTTCGACCTGTTCGGCCGCCGCTTTCTGTGCAGCAATCGCAACCCGCTGATGCACGTGGTGCTCGACGAGCGGTATCTGGCTCGCAATCCGCAGGCGACCATACCGGCCACGCTGCACGATGTTTCCCCGCCGGCCGAGCGGTCGCGGGTCTATCCGCTCACCTCTGCCTGGACCACCTCGAACCTGCACGCGCACCAGTTCACCGCGGCCTGCGGTCTGCACCTTTACTCGGGGTTTGCGCTGCCGGCGCGGTTCAACGGTGCCGCGTTCGTCTGCGAGCCCACGGGCAATCTCGTGCGCTGCGAACTGATGGAGCCCGACGGCGCCACGTTCCGTTCGCAGCCGGAGCGCGACGGAGTCGAATGGCTGGCCTCACACGACGAGTGGTTTCGCCCCGTGAACATCGCGACCGGACCCGGTGGTGCACTGTACATCGTCGATATGCACCGCGCCGTGATCGAGCATCCCGACTTCATGCCCGAGGAGCTGCGCACCCGGCGCGATTTGTTGTTCGGACGGGACGCCGGGCGGATCTATCGCGTCGTTGCGCGCCCTTCACCGGGATGCAACCGTCTGCAAGTTTTCTCCCAAGATGGCCGGGAGGTTCTCGAATCCAGTATCACGGCCATGCTTTCCTTTCCGAGCGGCTGGCATCTACAAACCGCGTTCCGCCTGCTTTACGAACGCAAAACGCTGGACTCGCCAGAGCAGCTTGTGGCTGCCGCGCAGGAACTCCCGGTGACAGTCGCACGCGCTCGGGCGCTTTGGCTCCTCTCGGCACTGGGGAAGATCGATGAAGCGACGGCGCTAGCGGCGCTCGCAGATCCAGATCCGCGCGTCCAAGAGGTTGCGGTGCAGGTCGCCGAGCCGCTGCTGGCGGGTTCGTCGGCGCTGCGCGCGGCACTCATTGAGTTGGCCGCGGCCGAATCGCCGCGGCTGCGCTTCCAAGTAGCCCTGGCGCTGGGCGGACTTGGCGGCGACGAAGTTGTGTCGGCACTGCACGGGATCGTGCGTCGCGATGTCGGCGACGTCTGGCTCCGCCGGGCGGTCGCCACCGCGCGGCCTGAATTGGTGGCCCCACTCGCGGCCCGCGTCGTTGAGGAAGTGTTGGCGACTGCCGACGCAACATCCGCCGAGCTGGCTCTGGTAGGCGAGCTTGCCGAACAGGTTGCCAGCGGTGCGGATGCGGCGGCCACCAATCGTTTGTTGGCTTCCATCGCGGCCGGTGCTCCCGACATTGCAAGTTCGTACCTGCAATCTCAAACTCTTGCCCTGGCCGCGGTGGCCCGCGGTTTGAGGCGGAGCGGCTCGTCGCTCGTCAAGCGGCAGGCCGCGTTGCGCGAGTCGGGTGCCGACTTCGTCGAGTCGTTGGAACACATCATCTCTCAGGCGGCAGAAACGGCTGCCGACGAGAATGCGCCGTCAGAACGCCGACAAACGGCCATCGAGCTGTTGACCCACGCCACGCTCGAAACGGGGGGCCGGGTGTTGCTGCAATTGGCGCTGGGTGATGCTCCCGTCGCGCTGCGCCGCCGGGCGATGGCCGCCTTGTCGCCATTCGCACAAGTTGAAGTGGCGACGACGCTCATTGAGCACTTCGATGCGCAAACGCCCGCGCTGCGGCGGGCGATACTCGACGTGCTGCTCTTGCGCGCCAGTGGCTGTGCTCATCTGTTGGACGCCATCGAGTCCGGCGAGATTCCCGCCAGCGAGATCGATCCGCTGCGCGCTGATCGTCTGCGTAAACATCGGGACGAGGAGATACGCGGACGGGCTTTCGAACTTCTGGCCCGCGCGACAGCCGCGCAGCGTGCCGAGGTCGTCGCAAGTTACCGCGACTGCCTGCAACTGCCGGCCGATCCGCTTCGCGGGCGAGAGCTGTTTCGCCGGCAGTGCGCGGCCTGTCACCGGGTTGCGGGAATCGGGGTCGACGTCGCTCCGGATATCTCCGATTCGCGGGTCAAGAAGCCCGAGCAATTGCTGACCGACATCCTCGATCCCAATCGTGCCATCGATGCCAACTACACGAGTTACACGGTGGTGACCGTCGATGGCCGCGCGCTGGTCGGCGTGTTGGCCGCTGAGACCGCCGCGTCCGTCACGCTACGTCAGGCCGAGGGCAAGCAGGTGGTGTTGCTGCGGGAAGAAATCGACGAACTCCGCGCCGGCGGCGTCTCGCTGATGCCCGAGGGGCTGGAACGCGAACTTTCGCCTCAGGCGATGGCCGACCTGATCGCGTTCGTCAAGCACTGGCGCTATCTCGACGGCAACATCCCGCTGGATGAAGCGGCGACGCCGGGCGCTCAGAGATAGCGATTGACGATGTTCTCCAGCAGTTCCTGCCGGCCGCTCTCGTTGGCCGCGATCGGTTCGTTGTCGCCGATGTACTTCTCCAGCGCGGCGAAGCTCGCATCGCCCGATTCGATCTGTTGGCCGATGCCGCCATCCCACGAGCGATAGCGCTGGGCCAACAGGCGGTCAATCTCGCCATCCGCGCGCATAGCGGCCGCGATCTTCAGCCCGCGCGCGAAGGCGTCCATGCCGCCGATGTGGGCGTGAAACAGATCGACCGGCTCGAAACTTTCGCGGCGCACCTTGGCGTCGAAGTTGATCCCGCCCGGATCGAGTCCGCCGTACTTGAGGATCACGAGCATACACTCGGTCGTCAGGTAGATGTCGGTGGGGAACTGGTCGGTGTCCCATCCCAACAGCAGGTCGCCGGTGTTCGCATCGATCGATCCTAGAAAGCCCTGGCTGGCGGCGTACTCCAGCTCGTGACGCATCGTGTGTCCGGCCAACGTGGCGTGGTTTGTTTCGAGGTTCAGCTTCACGTGGTCGGTCAGGTCATAGGCCCGCAGGAAGTTGAGACAGGCGGCCGCGTCGAAGTCGTACTGGTGCTTGGTGGGCTCTTTCGGTTTGGGCTCGAAGAGAAACTGCCCGGTGAAGCCGATGCTCTGGGCGTGCTCGACCGCCATGTGCATGAAGCGGGCCAGGTGATCCAGCTCGCGGCGCATGTTGGTGTTCCAAAGGTTCTGGTAGCCCTCGCGTCCGCCCCAGAACACATAGTTCACGCCGCCCAACTCGTGCGTAACTTCGATTGCCTTCTTCACCTGCGCGGCGGCGTGGGCGAACACGTCGGCATTGGGGCTGGTGGCGGCTCCGTGCATGTAGCGCGGATGGCTGAAGAGGTTGGCCGTGCCCCACAGCAGCTTGATGCCCGTGCGCTGCTGCTCCTCTTTGAGCACTTTGGCCACCGCGTCGAGATTGCGATTGGTCTCGGCCAAGGTCGCCCCCTCGGGCGCGACGTCGCGATCGTGAAAGCAATAGAACGGCACGCCGAGCTTTTCCATGAACTCGAACGCCACGTGGACGCGCGCGATGGCGTTCTCCAGCGATTCATCGCCGGAATCCCAGGGCCGCTCCATTGTCGGCGCGCCGAAGGGATCGCTGCCGGTGCCGCGAAACGTGTGCCAGTACGCTACGCTGAACCGCAAGTGGTCGCGCATCGAGCGACCCTCGACCTGCTCGTCCGCGTTGTAGTGTCGAAACGCCAGCGCGTTCTTGGAGTCCGGTCCTTCAAACGCGATCCGCTCGATGTCGGGGAAAGCCGCCATGTGTGATGCGCCCGTTGCTTTTGGTGTCAGATGCGAATTGGGTTGATGCGATCAACGCACGGGCGATGATGTACGTGGCCCGCGTCGAGGGCACCAATCGTGCCAGATCACGTAGCAGGGGGCAACGCGCGACCAGTCTCCGATCGCAACCTAAGAACAAGCAGCTGCTCGTTTCGGTTGCGCCTCGGCCTCCGCTCGATCGGCACCGAGAAACATCCCCACACCCAACGCTCATACCGACGGGTACGAGAATTTGGAGCTAGTCACGTCCATTTCGGGCGGCACGCTTCGCTATGCAATCTCAGTGAGGGTTGGGTCGCCCAACTGCCACAGTGTCGTGATCTCGGGTGCGAGGTTGTCGGGAATGTCTTCGGCGACGCCGATGGGCAAGTCGATCTTGGCGGTTGCTGGTTTTGACAGGACCAAGGCAACGGAGCCGGTTGCAGCACCGGCGATCTTCAGTGTGGTTCCCAACGAATCGCCGAGGTCGGAATTCCGCCGCACGAGCACACCGTCGTGGAATCGGACACGGCGTCCGTGGCCTTCGGGATAGTCGACGAATGCCCCAACATCGAATGCTTGTCGTTTGCCCTGCAACGCTTCGGGAATCGGGATCGCGATGCGGGCGTAGCCGAAGCCAGCAGGCGGGCATTCGATCTCGAAGGTGATCGCATCGATCTTCGCGCGCGTCAAAAAGAACCCGCGAGCCGGTCGCGCGGCAATCCGCCCCAGCGACGGTCTGTCGAACTGCGACTGGAAATACGCCTCCATGAATGCGATGCCATCGATCGCACTCACGTCGAACGCAAAGCAAAATCCATCCCGGTTGAAATACTTGCCAGCGACGGATCGCAGATAATCGGGCTCGCGATCGGCGCGAAAGTGCAGCACGAGAATCAGACCCAGCGCAAGGATCACCGTAGCCGGACCGCCGATGCGAAATGCCCAGGTCGTCGCGCCCGCGCCATCCGTGTACCACGCGACCACTCCGGCAAAAACTCCCATGATCATCAGGAACGCGCAAACGCGTTTCGTTGACTCACCCATGAAACTGTCTTTGTTGCATTGTTTCCAAGGTGGCTTGCCAGCATCAAATCCCTGAAACAGTCGCAAAGCGCGGATCGGCGCCTGCGCAGATTCAATACTGCGGTTCGCCGGGCACCAGCTCCGTGCGGTGCGCGTCGATCACCGCGAGCAGTTGCTCGACGACCTCTGTGTACTGCTTGGCCACGTTGAACCGCTCGCTGGGATCGTGATCGAGGTGGAACAGCAGCGGCGGGTCGTGAACCTCCGGCTCAGGCTGTCCGTAGCCGGCTTGCGTCTTTACGTGCAGCTTCCAGGGGCCCTGGCGGACCGCGAAGAGTTCGGCACCGCGATAGTAGAAGAATGGCCGCTCGGGCAATTGGGCGTTGCCGCGCAACAAGGCGGAGAGATCAGCACCGTCGACGGTCCGATCCGTCGGGACTTCCACTCCGGCCAGCGCCAGGCACGTCGAATAGAGATCCATCGTCGTGGCGAGCTGTGTGGTGCGCCCGCCGGGCGCGATGGTACCCGGCCAGCGCGCAACGCCGGGCACGCGCATTCCTCCCTCCCACGTGCTGCCCTTGCCGCCGCGGAGTAGTCCGGCTGAACCTCCGTGGAGGTTCCTCACCAGCCAAGGCCCATTGTCGCTGGTGAAGAACACGACCGTCTGCTCGTCCAGGCCGAGTTCAGCGAGTGTGTCGAGGATCTGCCCCATCCCCCAGTCGATCGTCTCCACCACATCGCCATATAGTCCGCGCGGACTCTGCCCGGCGAAAGGTTCGGCGGCGAAGAGCGGAACGTGCGGCATGGTGTGCGGCAGGTAAAGAAAGAACGGTCGCTCGGCTGCGGCCGACTGGCGAATGAATTCGATCGCTTCTTCGGTGTAACGAACGGTGAGCTGCGCCTGGTCCGGCTCGGTCTCGACCGTTTCTTCGTCGCGCACCAGCGGCAGCGGCGACCAGCGACGCCCGCGCATGTCGTTGCTGTAGGGAATGCCGAAATAACGCTCGAAGCCGTTTCGCGTCGGCAGATACTCGGGTAGATGTCCAAGATGCCACTTGCCCACGCAGGCGGTCGCGTAGCCCGAGTCGGCCAATGCCTCGGCCAGCGTCACTTCGTCTGCCGGAATGCCGGTCGTCGAATCGGGGAACAACACGCGCCGCTCGTTGCCCGCCATGCCGCTGCGAATCGGATAGCGACCCGTGAGCAGCGCCGCGCGACTGGGCGTGCAGACCGGCGCAGCCGAGTAGAACGACGTGAACAACAGCCCTTCGGCCGCCATGCGATCCAGCCGCGGTGTGCGAATCGTGGGATGTCCATAGCAGCCCAAGTCGCCATAGCCCAGGTCGTCTGCAAAGACGATCACGATGTTCGGCCGGGCGTCGTCGCCTCGAGCTGCGGTGACGCAGAGTGCGAGCAACGCGACCGCCATCCAACCGCCCCGCGCGACTTGCAGCATCATCTCATCGCTCCCCATCTCGGGCTGATCGATTCGCTCCGCCGCCCGATGCTAGGCCCGGCAGGGTGGCCGCACAAGTCGCGCCGAGTAAATGGCCAGCGGACTCAGCCGGTGAGTCTTCGCAGTAGTGCATCACCCAGGCGTGGTGAAAGTTGCGCCAGCGCGAACAGTAGCCGCGCCTTGGCGGGCACGACGATCTCACCTTGCCGCCGCTCGCAGGCCCGCACGATGCGGCGCGCCAGCCAGTGCGGATCGGTGGCTTTGGCCCGCACTCCCGCGCCGGGCTTGCGTGCGCTTTCCGGCAAATCGGCGGATTGCTCGACATAGCGCTGTTGGGCATCGTCGCGAGCGATGGGGCCCGAGCAAACCAACAGCACATGCACGCCATCGGCGGCCAACTCCAGACGGAGCTGTTGGGTATAGGCCGAGAGAGCGTGCTTCGCGGCCGGGTACGCGCCGAGAAACCGCGCGGCTGCCTTCCCAGCCAGCGAGCTGATGTTCACGATGCTGCCCTGGGCGGCGATGACGTGCGGCGCCGCGGCCCGTGTGCTGCGGACCGTCGCCAACAGGTTCACGTCGAGCGATTCGACGAACTGTTCGACGCCGGTCTCCAGCGCCAGTCCGCGGGCCGATTGCCCGACGTTGTTGACCAAGACGTCGAGTCGGCCGAACTCGGCGACGGCGCGCGCGACGAGCGCCTCGACCTCGGATGTCTCGCCCACGTCCGTCGGCACGGCCAGCACACGATGGCCCGCTTGTCGCAACGCGTCGGCCGCTGCCTCCAGCCGCTCAGCGCCGCGCGCAGCCATCACCGCTGCGGCGCCAGCGGCAGCGAACTCCTCAGCGATCGCGCGGCCGAGGCCCGCCGACGCTCCAGTGACGAGCACGACTTTCTGCTGCCAATCCGTTTGGTGCGCCATTGCGACCCGTCGGAGCTCTGCTGGTATCGATGTCTGCCAAGTGTATAAAAATCTCGCGCGCACCGAACAGGCAAGAGGCCCTGTTCGCGACGGCAGTGCGTTGATCGGCGAGGCAATGCGATGCGAAGGGTGACGCGCGGCGCGTCAATCTGGATTGCCCACGAGCACGAAGCTGGCCCAAAAGAACGGGTGGGCAGCGCCGTACTCGTCGCGGCGGGCGGCGATGATGTCTCGCTGGGCATCGCGGAGTGCGGCCAACTTGCCCTCGCCGGCGGCGAGCCTGGTGTAAAACGCCGCCATCAGCGCCTGGGTGGCTTCGTCGGGGACTTTGTATAGACTCGTGATCAACGTCTCTGCGCCCGCGTAGATCAGCGCGCGTCGCAGGCCGGAAACGCCTTCACCGGTCCGCACGTCGCCCAAACCGGTCTCGCAGGCACTAAGCACGACCAGTTCTGTACCTGCCAGGTCCAACAAGCCGATTTCCTCGGCGGTCACCCAACCGTCGTCGGGAACTGGCTGTCCGTCGTCGTTGCTTGCGGCGGCGACATCATCCGTCTCGTCGCCACGGTTCGCGCCAGCCAACACGACGCCGGAGCGGAGCAAGGGATTCTCATCGGCGCCGAGCCGCGCCAGCCGACCGGCGGTGGTCATGCTCGCAGTTGCGCCCAACAGATCTTCCGAAGGCTCGCTCTGCGGAACGGGCAGATAAAAGCCGTGGGTGGCCAAGTGCAACAAGCGAGGGGCCGCGATGCGTTTGAGAACGCCTTCCAGCGCCTCGGGCCCCAGAAACGACTGCACCGGACCATACGTTTCGTCCAGTCCCAGCAGCGAGGCAATCTGAGCAGCCTCGGCTTCCGTGGCCGGCAGCTCGTTCCAGGTCAGCCCGCGTGTTCCGGGGGCCAGTTCACCCTGCCACACATCGGTCGTGCTGCGCGTGACTTGCGCGAGCAGCGTATCGCTGGCAATGGCCAGTTCGCCGTCGAGGTTGTAGTCCGGCGCGGCGAAGACGATCGTACCCTCCGCCGGCTCATGATTGGCTCGCAGCAGATCGCCGCCACTGGAGAGGTAGGCAAAAGCGTAGCGGTCGATCAGATACTCGCTTTCCGAGTCAACCAGCGCCTCAAACGGTACCCGCGTCAGTTCGCCGTCCGGCGCCAGATAGATCGTCTCGACGCCGTCCAGATGCTCTTCCAACGGCGCGAAGACGGCGGCCGAGAGCGGCTGTGCAACTTCTCGGTACTGCTCGACCAGCGCCTCTTCGGAAGCAAACGCCAGTTGTCGGCCGGCGTCGATGACGGCGGCACGCAACTCGGCTACTGCGGTGTCGATCACCTCGGCCTCACCCAGGTCCAGCAGAGCAGGCGCCACATCGGCTTCCGCGCCGCGCAGCACAAAGGCCGTGTAGCGCGGCGACAACCAGCGCGGCTCGTCCCCGCGCGCGGCGAAGTCGTAAGGACGATACCGCACCACTTCGATCAGCGCCGTTCCCCGTTCAAGTTGCTCAGTGAGCGACCGGGCATCGAGGTTCTGGGGATGCGCGGGATTGTCGCTTGTTGCCTGATTCATGGCCCGCAGCAGAGCGTTTTCCACCGCTCTCGCCTCGGCGGCCAGCTCCGCGCGGCGCTGGGCCGTCTCGGGCGTGAGCGGTTGCAACGCCAGGGCAGCGAGTTGTTGCCGGGTCGTCCGCAACTCGCTGCCCCGAAGCGCGATCACGGGATCCGCAGCCGCGAGCCGCTCAATCTCACGGCGCCGGATGAGCGCATCGAGCACAGCCGCCTTGCGGCCGAGCACGGCGCGATAGGCAAGTTCGAGCGCCGATTCGTTCTCACTGGCCAGGGCGATCAGCCCGTCCATGATCGCGCTTCGCGCGTCGAGGAATTGACTGAGCAAATCGGCCGAGGACAGGCTGAAAAAGTCTTGCAGGCCGTCGCGCTGCATCTGTTCGGCACGGGCGAGCAACTCTATCGCCTGCGATGGGTGGTCTGTCGAGACCAGGAGGATGCCCAAGTTGGTGAGGTTCGCTGCCAGCTCCGGATGCCCGCGGGGATAGATGTCCTCCGCGAAGAGCCGCTCGCGCATGGCCAGCGCCTCCTCCAGGTAGCGACGCGCTTGTTTGAGCTCACCTTGCCCGATGAGCAGCACGCCCATGTTGTTGAGACTCTCGGCAATCCGAGGATGGCCGTCACCATACTCAGTGTCCGGGTAAAGCCTGCGGCGCATGTCGAGCGCCCGCTCCAGATAGGCCTGCGCCTTCGCGTACTCCTGTCGAATCTCGAACAGCGCGCCCAGGTTATTGAGGCACATTGCCAACTCGGCGTGTCCTCGCGGATACACGTCGGCCGGGTAAAGTCGCTCGCGCATGGCCAACGCTTGCTCGTAACATGCAAGCGCCTTTTCGTACTCCGTGAGCGAGTAGTGCACGTAGCCCAAATTGTTGAGGTTGCCTGCCAGCAGCGGGTGCCCTTGGGGGTACTCGTCAGCCGGGTACAGCCGGGTGAGCATGGCGAGTGATTGCTGAAAGTACTCGCCAGCACCGGCGAGGTCGCCCTGCGCCAGCAAGAGGTACCCCAGACTGCTGAGGCTGATTGCCAGGTCTGGATGGCCCACCGGATAGGCGTCAGCCGGGTAGAGCCGTCGTCGCATGACGAGCGCGCGCTCGTAGTATTCGCGGGCTGCGGCGTAGCTGCCTTGCAACTGCAACAGGTGCCCTAGGTTATTGAGGCTTCGCGCGAAATCGGGATGCCCGTAGGCGTACTCATCGGCACAGTACAGGCCTTCGTACATCGCCAGAGCGCGCCGGTGGTGCAGTTCGGCGGCGATGTAGTCGCCCTGCGACTCGAGTAGCGCGCCAAGGTTGTTCAAGGCCATGGCCCAGTTGGGATGTCCCTGCGGATACTGCTCGGCCGGGTAGAGCAGCCCGTACATTCCGATCACCCGCTCGTAGTACTCGCGCGCGCCGCTGTGGTCGCCCATCGTGTCGAGCAGGATCCCCAGATTGTTGAGGCTCTTGGCCAGATCGGGATGTCCCTGCGGGTAGTCGTCGGACGTATAAGCGCGCTGGTAGATGGCCAATGCTTGCTCGTGATACTCTCGGGCACGTTGGTAATCGCCGGTAGCGTGCGAGAGGATTCCGAGGTTGCCCAAGCACGTCGCAATGTCGGGGTGCCCGGCGGCATATCGCTCGCTTGGAAAGAGGCGTTGGTAAATCGCCAGTGCCTGCTCGAAGTCCACATGGGCCTGCTCGAATTTGCTCTGGGCGTGACGGATCAGCCCGAGGTTGTTGAGGCTCTTGGCCAACTCGGAATGGGGATCGGGCAGGATCCGCCGACGCACGTCCAGCACTTCGAGCGCGACTGCGGCGGCGCGCGCATAGTCGCCGCGGTGATACGCCACGACCCCCTCGTTTTCTTGAGCACTGGCCGCTACCAGCGCGGCGCGATCCGCCGCAGAGAGCTTCGCCAGCACATCGACGTGTGCGCGCAGCCAGCGGGCGTCCGCAACGCGCCAATTGCCAGCGCCGTAAAGCACCTCCAAGATCGCGGTCTGCTGGTCCTGCGCCGCGCGTGCGGCGACGAAGTCTTCGGCTTCGAGATAGCGTTCGATCAGCCACGCGCGCGTGCCTGTTGTATCAGGATGACCTTCGCCGACCAGTTCGCACTCAATGGCCAGCACCGCCTCTGCCGCCGCGATGGCTTGCACAAGGGCCCCTTCTCGCAACCGTGCCTGCGCCTCGGCTTGAAGCCGATTGCGTTCGGCCAGGAGCTCCTTCTCAGACGACTCCGGTTGGCCAGTCGGAGGCTCGAAAGCGCAAGCACCGCTTGGCGATGAATCGAACGCGCCCAGCAGCAGCCAAAAGAGAGCAGGCCAGAATAGACGAGCAGAGACTCGTCCCGCGCCGATGCGTTGCGGCCCGATCATAACGCTGCCCCTTGCGGCGCGCGGCAAACAAACAGTTTCGGTGATCCTCATCAGCGCACCGGCGGCATTACGCTTTGTCGCTCGGCGAGCTGGATTGGTTCTCCGCTGGCCCTGCAAACTGACCAACTTCGCGCACGACGACGACTGCAGCACTCGCGCAGTCCAATCTAGTCGTGCTTCCAATCGCTTGCCACGAAGTGGCGAGAAGCCGGCCGAGATCGCTCTCAGGCCACCGGATGGACAACTTGGGGGAGACAGCTAGTT
>CALKYM010000266.1 GCA_938003525.1 uncultured Planctomycetales bacterium
CATCCTCAACTACGGTCGCATCATCAACAACGTCCGCACGCAAGACGCGCTGTTCCAATCGTTGGCCGTCGAGTATCAGCAAACGGTGCTCACGGCCAACTCCGAAGTTGAAGACGCCATCGTCGGCTTCCTCAATGCCCAGCAGCAGGTGCTGGCGCTCGACAAGAGCGTCCGGGCCACGCAGCGATCGGTGGAAATCGCGTTGATCCAGTACCGCGAAGGCGCCATCGACTACAACCGGGTGTTCAACTTGCAGAGCTCGCTCGTCACCCTGCAGGATCAGCTCGCCACCGCGCAGGCGGACGTGGCGCTGAATCTGATCTTCGTTTACAAGGCACTCGGTGGCGGCTGGCAGATTCGCTGCGCCCCCTACTTGCCTCTCGCGCCGGAGGAACTGCCCCTCGAAGCCCCGCCCGTCGAAGAAGCGCCCGTGCCACCGGCTCAGCCCATAGTGCATGGTGTCGCGCTACTGCCGAAGGACCCACCGCGATGAGCCGCCTTGTCCCGCTGGTGGTTTTGCTCGGAGCAGCTGCCTGTTGGCAGTTCGGTTGCGCACGCTGTCCTGGGGTTTGTACCTCGGACTGCGTGGATTGCGTGGGCGGCTACTGCTGCGACGATTACTGCCCCAAGCTCTTGCCACCGGTCTGCCCGCCGCACTGTTTCGATTGCGGCGTCTACTGCGCGAAGCCGCTCCCCTGCCCGGCATGCGTTCGGTGCTTCTGCTGCGACGACTACTGCGGCAAGCCGCTGCCGCCGCTGCACTGCCCGCCCTGCATCGAACTGAAGTGCCCGCCGCCGGTTTGTTGTCCATCCTGCGCTCATTGAGCGGGGCGATCTTCTGCTGTGTCTCGCGACATGGCCAAAAATCCGTCGCGGCTGGACGTTAAGTCGGGAGTCAACATAGAATGGCCGCCGACCCGATTTGGGCGCGGCGACGCGTCGCGGGTACTGCCAGTCGGTGCTCCAGGCGACCGAAACGGCGGTCGATCTTTCTCCGCCGATCTGCTGACTCCCACGACGCATGCTGATTTCGCCACGAACCGGTCGTCTGCCCGAGACCTGTCGTCACGCAATTGCCGCGCTCGGTCTTCTCGGCTTGGTACTCGCCGGCTGCAAAGAGGCGAATCAGTTCCAACCGCCTCCCCCGCCGAAAGTGACGGTGGCGCAGCCGTTGGTGCAGTCGGTTACCAACTATCTTGAAGAGACGGGTACGACCGAGGCGGTCGACCGGGTCGATGTCCGCGCCCGCGTGATGGGTTTCCTGGAAGAGATTCGCTTCGAGCCGGGCACGCTCGTCAACGAAGGCGATGTGCTCTACGTCATCGAGCGCGACAAGTACGCTGCCCAGGTTGCCAGCGCCCAGGCGGCGTTGGATGCCTCGAAGACGGAGCTTGAGCGCGCCGAAATCGAATACGACCGCCAACAGCGGTTGATTACGGACAACGCCACCAGCGAGCAACAAGTCGTGCTGGCTCGCGCGCAACAGCAGGAAGCCGAATCAGCGGTCGCCGCTGCCGAGGCGGAGTTGAACCTGGCCGAGTTGGATCTCGAATACACGGAAGTCCGTGCTCCCATCGGCGGCCGCGTCGGCAAAACTCTGGTCAAGGTTGGCAACCTGGTTGGCGATGGGGAAGCGACTCACTTAACGACGATCGTGCAATACGATCCGATTTACGCCAACTTCAACATCAGCGAGCTAAGCCTGCTCGAACTTCTCGAAGGCAAAGAAGCGGAAGCCGAGGCGGATTCCCGGCCCGATATCAAGCTTGAGTTGCGGCGTGGTATCGACGACGAGTACCGCTTCCACGGTCGCTTCGACTACGCGGACTTGGCCGTCGATCAGAGCACGGGTACCTACGCGATTCGAGGTGTGTTCGCAAACCCGCAACTGGAACTCGTGCCCGGTTTGTTCGTGCAGGTTCGGTTGCCCGTCGGAACGACCGAGGGAGCTTTGCTCGTGCCCGAACGGGCTATCGGGACGAGCCAGTTTGGCCGCTATCTCTACGTCGTTGATGAGAGCAACATCGTTCAGCGTCACGAAGTTATGCCGGGAATCAAAGTCGGCGAGATGATCGTCGTCACGGGCGAAATCTCGAGCGACGACTGGGTGATCACTGACGGGATCCAGTTCGTCCGCCCCGAATCCGAAGTGCAGCCCGAACGCGCTGACTTGGCGGCGAGCGATGCAGATGCCCAGCTGGCGACGCCCGACATAGTCAATGTGCCGGCCGAATCAGATACGGAAGCCGGTGACGACGAGACTCGCGAATTGCCGAACGACGCATCGACCGACGACGCTTCTCCCTGATCCGTTTAAATCCTCGCGTTACAGTTCGCGACTGCGATGTCACGCTTCTTTATCCGTCGTCCGATCTTTGCCACGGTCATCTCGCTGGTGATCATCATTGCCGGCGTCGTCTCGCAGGGCGCGCTGCCGGTCGCCAAGTTTCCAGAGATCGCGCCACCTACCGTTCAGGTCACGGCCTTCTATCCCGGCGCTAACGCCAAAGTGGTGGCCGAAACGGTCGCCGCGCCCATCGAACAGGAGGTCAACGGCGTCGAAGACATGATCTACATGTCGTCGACCAGCGCCGATGATGGTTCCTATACGCTCACGGTCACCTTCGACATCGGCACCGATATGGACATGGCATCGGTGCTCGTGCAAAACCGCGTCGCCATTGCCGAACCCAAGTTGCCTGAAGATGTCCGCCGCCAGGGAGTGACCACCAAGAAGCAGTCGACGAGCATCATTCAGTTCATTGCCCTGTACTCGGAAGACGACTCGTACAGCAGCCTCGAGCTGAGCAACTTCGCCACCATCAACATCAAAGATGAACTGAGCCGCATCCGCGGTGTGGGTTCCGTCAATATCTTCGGCGCGGCCGACTACAGCATGCGGGTCTGGCTCGACCCGCGCAAACTCAAGGCCCGCAGTATCACCACGCAGGACGTAGTCGACGCAATCTCTCAGCAGAACGTTCAGGTCGCCGCGGGACGCATCGGGCAGCCACCAGCCCCGCAGGGCACCGCGTTTGAGTTTACTGTGAACACGATGGGCCGGCTGCGCGACAAGGAGCAGTTCGAGCGGCTGATTGTCAAGACAGCCGACGATGGGCGCATCACCCGCGTCGAGGATGTGGCCCGCGTCGAACTCGGTGCGAAGGACTACAACCGCGCGTCGCGATTCAATGGTCGTGAGTGCTCCACGATCGCCATCTATCAGCTGCCCGGTGCGAACGCACTCGATCTCGCCCAAAAAGTCGAAGCCACTATGGCGCGGTTGCAAAACAGCGAGCAGTGGCCGGACGGGCTCGACTACGCGATACCGTTCGACACGACGCGGTTTGTCGAAGCGTCGATCGCCGAGGTCTACTCCACGCTTTACGTGGCCGTGATCCTGGTCGTGCTGGTGATTTTCATCTTCCTGCAGGATTGGCGCGCGACACTGGTGCCCTGCGCGGCGATTCCCGTCTCGTTGATCGGGACGTTCGCGGTGCTGGCCGGTATCGGCTTCTCGATCAACATGCTCACGCTGTTCGGCGTCGTGCTGGCGATCGGCATCGTCGTCGACGATGCGATCGTGGTGGTGGAGAACACGTCGCGACATATTGCCGACGGTCTGCCTTCTCGCGAGGCGGCCGAAAAGGCCATGGAGGAAATGACCGGTCCGGTCATCGCCACGACGCTGGTGCTGTTGGCCGTGTTTGTTCCGACTGCATTCATGGGCGGAATCACCGGGCAGCTCTATCGGCAGTTCGCGCTCACGATTTCCGGCGCCGTGGTGATCAGCACGATCAACGCCTTGACGCTGAGCCCGGCCTTGTGCGGACTGTTGCTTCGCCCCAGCAAGGAACACCACAACATCTTCGCCCGGGCGTTCAACAAGGTCTTCGATGCCGCCACCAATCTCTACGGGGCCATCATTGGGGCCTTTGTGCGTCGGGTGGCGCTGGTGATGATCGTCTTCGTGGCGCTGTTGGGCATCACCGGGTGGGGATTCACCGAGTTGCCCACAGGATTCTTGCCAACCGAAGACCAGGGCTACGCCTTCCTCAACGTGCAGTTGCCCGATGCTGCATCGTTGGAGCGCAGCGACGCGGTGCTCAGCAGTTTGGAGGAAGTCATCAGAGACACCCCCGGCGTGGCCGACTGGATCGCGATCACCGGCTTTTCGATGCTCACCAGCACCAACAGTTCGAACGTCGGAATGGCGGCCATCGTTTTCGAGCCGTGGGAAGATCGTACGACTGCCGAGACAAGCCAGGACGCCATTGTGGCGAACCTGCGGGCGGCGTTTCGCGAGGTTCAGCAAGCCATCGTCGTCGCTTTCATTCCGCCGGCCATCGATGGTCTAGGCGCCGCTGGTGGATTTCAGATGCAGGTGCAGGACCGCGCCGATTTGGGCCTCAGTACGCTGGAAGGCGCCGCGATCAATCTCGTCCAGCAGGGCAGCTCGCAGACGCGGCTGGCGTCGCTGAACACGACGTTTCGTGCGTCGGCTCCCCAATTGTTTGCGGAGATCGACCGCACAAAGGTGCAAACGCTCGACATTCCGCTGTCGGCGGTCTTCGGCACGTTGCAGGCGTACCTCGGCTCGGCCTACGTCAACGACCTGAATCTCTTCGGCCGCACCTATCAAGTGCGCGTACAGGCCGACCACGGTTTCCGAGTTCGCCCTGAAGACATTCGTTCGCTCGACGTGCGCACGCGCGATGGTCAGATGGTGCCTTTGGGCACTGTTGTGAACGTCGAACCCACGCTCGGTCCACCCATCGTGCAGCGCTACAACATGTATCCCACGGCCCAGGTGAATGGTGAAGCGGCCCCCGGCACCAGTTCTGGGCAGGCGCTGGACATCATGCAGCAAATCGCCGCCGCAGCGCTGCCACCCGGCATGGGCTACGAGTGGACCGGCATGTCCTATCAGGAAAAAGAGGCCGCCGGCGGGCAGTACGTCATCTTTCTACTGGCTGTGGTGTTTGTCTTTCTGGTGCTCGCCGCCCAGTACGAAAGCTGGACCAGCCCCGCTGCGGTAATTTCCGTCGTGCCGCTCGCAGCGCTGGGCGTCGTCATCGCGCTGTTCCTGCGCGGATCGGACAACAACACCTACACGCAAATCGGCATCGTGCTGCTGGTGGCACTGGCCAGCAAGAACGCGATCTTGATTGTCGAGTTCGCCCGCGA
>CALKYM010000267.1 GCA_938003525.1 uncultured Planctomycetales bacterium
CGTTTCGCGTCGCCCGAATGAATCGGGCTGACGCTCCACTAGGGGATGTCATGGCGGAAATGCCTCGCGGACTGTTCATCGTCGGCAACGACACGGGCGTTGGCAAGACGTACGTGGCCGCGCTTGTTGCGCGCGATCTCGTGGCGCGCGGAGTGCGCGTCGGCGTCTACAAGCCGGCCGCGAGCGATTGCCAGTTGGTCGATGGCGAGCTCGTGGCAGACGATGCTGCCGTACTGTGGGACGCTGCGGGACGGCCGGCGACGCTGGAGCGCGTGTGCCCCCAAAGATTTGCCGCACCGCTGGCGCCGCACTTGGCTGCCCGGGCCGAAGCGCGTGAAGTCGATGCAGATCTGTTGCGATCCGGCGCGGCTCGGTGGGCGGGCGAGTGCGACGTGCTGATCGTGGAGGGTGCCGGTGGACTGATGTCGCCGATGACCGACGACGACTACGTGGCCACTCTGGCAGAGGACATCGGCTACCCGCTGGTCGTAGTGGCGCGAAACGCGCTGGGGGTGATCAATCAAACTCTGCAGACGCTGATCGCCGCCGCGGCCTGGGGCGAAGGACTCGACGTGGCGGGCATCGTGCTCAACGCGTCTGACCCGGCCGTCGACGACGTGAGCAGGCAATCGAACCGCCAGGAACTCAAGCGTCGGGCGATTGCCGACGTGTTGGCCGAAGTCGCCTGGGGCGCCGATCGCTTCGACTGCGAAGTGGACTGGGAGGCGCTGGCCGCGGAGCCGCGCGAATGATCAGCGCCTAGCTGGCCTCAGTCGCGAATCAACCAGCGGCCACGGCGCTGGACGTTTCCATGCGCTGCTCGGCCATGCTCGTGTCGACGGCCAGTCGCATGGCCACACTCCAGCGTCCGTCCTGATCGGGCGTGATGTGCCAGTGCGGGATGACGGCAACCGACTGGTGGACGAGTTCAAAGCCACCTTCTGACTGGCTGACGGTTTCGACCGGATGCGTCCAAACACCGGTCGGACGCGAGATCTCCAACTGGACGGCCATGCCGAGCCACTCGTCGGTGAGCGACAGCCCCATCAGGTCATGCGCATCCAATCGAGTGCCGAGATGTCCCAAACGGCCGCCTGCGAGATCCTGGAAGTAGCGATCGTCCGCGCCGCCGGGCATGCCGGCCATGTTGAACTCAACGCCAAAGTGGTGCCGGGAATCGAGCGGCAATCCTTCGAGCTGGTAGCCGATCTCAATTACGCCGCTGCCGGCCTCGAGCGTTACGGTCTTCACGATCGTGCACGTGGTGTCGCCCACGTTGCCACTGCGCCTGAGCACGGCTTGAATACGAGTGGGACTGCGTCGCAGACGGGCGTCGTAAACGCCGGAGATGAAGTCGCCATGCTGCTGGTACGAACCGACGGCCACGTCTTCGAGCGTGACGTCCGCGTCATAAAAGCGATCCAGCAGGCTCTTGCGCGGCTGCGCGTCGTAGTGCAGACGTTCGTTGAGACCTTCTTGCTTGAACACGACGCGGTCGTGGATGCTGGCCACCGAGCTCCCGTCGGCGCTGGGGCCGGCCATGACTTTTGCATGGTAGGCCTCGGGCCGGCGGGCGAGTGTGGCCAAGAGGTTGTGGCAGATCGAACGCACGTCGAGTTCGTAGAGTTGCCCGCCCCGGCTGGGAGCGACGAGCCCGATCAACGTGTCGTTGGCCAGGCACAGCTCCTGTCGCGCGTCGAGGTTGTAGTCACTCGCGGACGCTTCGACCCAGGCTCCCTTGCGACCGCAGGCGCGGTCGAGCAGGTTGTGAGCTGCAATCAAATGGTTGTAGACCGCGTTGCGGAGATGCGGCAGATAGATCCCCCCGAACGCGCCGTGCCAGTAACTGCAATTGCACTGGCCGCGGTACAGCTCGCGCTGGGCGTCCGCCAACGTCGCCTCGTCGAGCTCGCTGCGCGCTGTTTCGAGTAGTCCGCTGACCTGCATCATGCGGGCGTACATCTCGTTGGCTTCGGGATACTTCACCTTGAAGTTGCGCCAGAAGCCTCCCCTCATGAAGCCGCGCAGCGCGTGCCAGTTCGGATCGTGCTCGAAGTGATGCGCGAGCCGATCGAATTCCAACTGCCGGCCGACCGGCAGGGCCCACTCGGTCATTTCCCGGTAGCTGCTGTCCGGCAGATAGATCGTGTCCAAGGGCGGCACGCTGTCGAGAACTTCGCTCGGCGTGGCAGTCTGTATCCACTCGGAGTTCTCCAGCAGGGCGTTGAAGAACCGCGTCAGCCAGCCGTTGGTATAGACATGCTCGTGCGTGCCGGGCCACGTGCCGAGTTTCTCGCCGTCGTCGGCAAAGGTGACGACGGCCGCGGGGTGGTGTTTGAAGATGTGGCTTAGGTGCTCGATCGTCTCGTGCGGCTCGGCAAACGGAATCGTGTACCGCAGTCGCTCGTTGCCGGGAAACACCTTGACCAGTGCGCCGTGATCTTCGGTGAGCAGGTAGCCGTGAAGTTGCTCTTCAGTCAAGCCGGCGTTCTTGAAGTGGAAGTCATCCAGCGCGGTGTATTCGATGCCGGCGGCGGCCAAATCGGCGACCAGTGATTGTTCCCACACCCGCTCGGGCATCCACAATCCTCGAATCTGCGCGCCCAGGCGGTTTTCGAGCCAACTGGTATAGCTGCGAATCTGACCCACGCGATCGCGGCTGGGCAGCATGGTGAGAATCGGCTCGTAGAACGCACCGCCGATGGTCTCGATGCGGCCCGCCGTCACGAGTTCGGCCAGGCGGTCGATGTACTCCGGATGGTGCGCATCGAGCCACTCCATCAGCGGGCCGCTGGTGTGCAGCGCGATTTTCAGCTCTGGATAGCCCGCGAAGACGTCCAGAAACGGGCGATAGCTTTCCTGATAGGCAGCTTCGAACACATGATCGAAGTTGCCGACGGGCTGATGGTTGTGCAGCGTCAGAACGAGGCGGAGAGGGGCTGACATCGTTGCGCCAACATGTCCTGAATGGGGGAGTACGGACCGTCGCAAACTCCACGACGGGATGTGCCGGGCGTAGCGGCGGCGGGGCGTTGCCGTTTACCCTTCTTTACTCGACTCGCCGATCGATAAAGGTTGAGCAAACTGCGCGTCTATCTCGACTTCCCGCAGGAAGGCGGCCGCCTCTTCCGGTGGTACCGGATTGATGTAGAAGCCCGTACCCCACTCAAAGCCAGCAGTCTTGGTCAGGCGCGGAATGATCTCGATGTGCCAGTGATAGTGACCGAGTTCCTGACTGTCAAAGGGTGCCGTGTGGATGATGTAATTGTACGCGGGCCGATCCAGCGCGGTTTCAATCTTGGCCATCACCTGCCGCATCATGCCGGCCAGTTCGTCGACGCCGTTCTTCTGAATATTCTCGTAGTGGCTCGAATGTCGCTTCGGCAGAATCCAGGTCTCGAAGGGAAACCGGCTGGCGAAGGGACAGAACGCGACGAAGCCGGGCATGTCGAGCACGATTCGCTTCTCCGTCGCCAGTTCCTGCTGGATCATGTCGCAGTACACGCAACGCCCACGATAGTTGAAAAACTCTAGCGAGCCGGTCATCTCCTCCCACACCGAGATGGGCACGATGGGCGTGACGATCAACTGGCTGTGGGTGTGCTCGAGCGATGCGCCGGCCGCGGCCCCGACGTTCTTGAAGATCATCCCGTAAACGAGTCGGGGATCCTTCTTCAGGTCGACCATTCGATCGCGATAGACCCAGAGCACCTCCTGCAAGTTGCTCACCGAGAGTTCGGAGGTGCTGAGCAGGTGTTTTGGGCTCTCGATGATGACCTCGTGGGCGCCGACACCGCGCATCATGTCGTAGATGCCTTCGCCCCGGTTTGAGAGCTCGCCTTCGATCTCCAGCGCGGGAAACTTGTTGGGGACGACGCGCACGCGCCAGCCTTCGCGGTCCGGAGCCGAACCGCTGTTGCGGTAGGCGACGATCTCGCCGGGCGTCTTGTCTTCGTTGCCCTCGCAGAAGGGGCAAAAGCCGCCAACGCCGAGCCGCGGCGTGCTTTGGAAGTCGTGCGGGCGCTTGGCGCGGCTGCGGGCAATGATCACCCAGCGGCCGACGATCGGGTCTTTTCGCAGATCAGGCATGTGGTGCGTTCTCTATTCAAGAAGGAAATCATCTGACGGGTTGCGCTTGACCTCGGCGGCGTCGCGCTACGCCTGCCACATGATCAGTTCGTAATCAGGCGACGGGACGGTCAGCTCGATCGCGCCCTGGCTGGGAATGCGCTGGATGGGCTGTTCGTCCTTGAGCAACTCCACGTGGAATTGAATCGGGCTGTCCGTGCGCGTTCCCAGGCTGCGAAACGGAATCGCGAGTTCCAAGATCGCATCGGCGGCGGCTTTCACTCCGGAGTCCGCCACGGCTACGTCTTCGTGATAGAGCTGCAAGAGCGGTTCCTGCCAGTCCGGATGGCCGACGAGTAGTTCGTAGCCCCCAGGCTCGGTGAACATGAGCCTTACGGTATCGACGTCGGCCAGCCGCTGACGGACGGCGCCATCCCGGGCATCGACGCGTACGAACAGGGTTTCTGTATCGAAGCCGAAGTGGACGGCCGCCACGATTCCTTCGCTGGCCTGAGCCATCGTTCCGCTGGATCGGGCAGGAATGCACTCGCCGGCGTTGAGCCACTCGAAGTACGTGCGCCGCCCATCGATCTTGACGTTCAGCAAGCCGGTGGGTTCGGTGTGAGCCCGGCGGTGCCCGTGTCCGTGACTGATGGGCCGCGTCAGTTCGAGGGGCGGTTCGTCACCCAGCGCCGTGTAGATGTTTTGCAGGTGTAGCCGAAAAAGACGATCGAACGTCCGATCCTGGCTGCTCGAGTGATCGTCACCAAACCACCAAAACCAGTCGCTGCCCTCGGCGATGTCGAGCTCGGTCTGCGCCAGCTCGAGTTGCTTCTTGGTTTTCTCGCCACCCGCGCGGGCTGCCAGCAGGTGCTCTCGCGCGGCGTGCAACAAGTCCCAGGCCCGATTGCACTCGGGATGTCCGATCCAGATGGCAAAGTTGTGTTGAATCCAACTGCCCGCGAAGAGCCGCCCCAGCCTGTCGCCGGCCGGATGCGCCTGGAGATGGTCGCCTACGCGGACCGGCTTGATGTGTTGATGCTCGACGATCCGCTGATAGAGCTTACGGAGGAACTCCACTCCGCCGTTGGGGTAGTACTCCCAGCAGTTCTCGCCATCGAGAATGATGCTGACCAAGGTCGGGCGCTCCCCGGCGTTGCTGCGCGTGGCGTGCCCGATGGCCTCGAGCTTGGAAATGAAATCTCCCACCGCATGTTCGGGCGCGAAGCGCTGATAGTGGAAACCAATCTGATCGCTCATCGCGTGATCGCGGAAGATGATCTGCAGTTGCTTGCCTTGCTCTTCCACTCGCCAGGGTCGGTAGAGCATTTCCGGGTTGCGCAGAAAGCCGTTCCCGTCGCGCGCGACCCAGCCGTTGGTCGAGCAGGAGAGAATCTCTTCGTCCGCCGCGATCCACTGGATGCCCGCATCGACGATCGCCGGAATGATCTCCTGGCAGACCGAACCCTCCGAAGGCCATAGCCCGCGGGGAGCGGAACCGAAGATGCGTTTGTGCGCCGCCACGGCTTTGGCCAGGTGCCGGTGGACATCTTCCGGATACGAGGTGAGCTGATTGGGGAGCGCGACGTCGGGCATCGCCTGTCGCGCCAGCCGCTTGTCCCACAACAGTGGCATGATCGGGTGATAGAAGGGCGTCGTGGTCAGTTCCAGTTGCCCGCGGTCGGCCAGTTCCTTGTGAAGTGGAATAACCTCGCGCAGCAAGTCCATCTGCCGATCGAGCAGCCAGTCCTTCTCGTCGGGCGTGTAGTGGCCGCCTTTGTCACGAAAGGCCGCCAGATCCGCGTCAATCTCGAACGCGATGGGATGAATCCAGGTGAGGTTCGACCAGCATTGCAAATCCAGGATATCGCGCTTCGTGAAGCGCTTGGCGGCTCGCAGCGCCGTATCGATTCCCCATCCGCGCTTCTGGTACAGCTCGGCAAATCGAGGATAGGGACGGACCATCTGCTCGTGGTGGGCCATGAAGAAGTTGTCGAGCAGGTAGACCATGTCGGCTTCGTTCAGTCCGTCGGGCGGGAGCCGCGAAACGCGGAGATGGGCATCGCTGGCGCCGCGATCGGTGTAGGCGAGAATCTGATCGAGCAAGCTCGGCACGAGATTGATCGTGGCACAGAGCTCCGGCACCTCTTTGAGGTGCATGGCCATGCCCCAGTAGTCCTTGGTGCCGTGCAAGCGGACCCACGGCATGGGGTTCTCGGTGCCAAGATCGTCCGAGTAATAGGGCTGATGCTGATGCCAGACAAACGCGATGGCGATGTCGTGCATGGCGAGGTTTCCTCCGTGACGCAGCGCCGTGAGCGGGCGCAGCGGAATCCGTTCAGGCGGTTGCTAGTGGGATCATTCGGGCAAGCCAGGCCCCAGACAAATCGCTACCGTGCGTAGACGCCTTGTCGCACACGCTGAATCGTGTCGGCGTAGAGGCTGACATACTGTTCGGCACTGCGCGACCACGACCAGTCTTGCAGCATCGCGGTGCGCACGACTTGTGCCCAGACTTCCTTTTGCTGCGTGAACACATTGCAGGCGCGGTGCAAGGTTTCGGACAGGGCCAAGGGACTCGCATCCTGAAAGCTGAAGCCGTTGGCTGTGCCGGCTGCCAGAGATGCGGGCGTCAGATCCGTGATGGTGTCGGCCAATCCACCCGTCGCGCGAACCACCGGCAGCGTGCCGTACTTGAGGCTGTACAGTTGGCTCAAGCCACACGGCTCGAAGCGGCTGGGCATGAGGAACATGTCGGCGCCGGCCTCGATACGATGCGCCAGTTGGTCGGAGAACTCGATGCGCGCCGCGAGCTTCTGCGGATAGCGGCGACCAAGATCAATGAGCAGCTCGTGATAGCCCGCGTCGCCCGTGCCGAGGACGACCCACTGTGCGTCGGCCGATTGCAGCCACTCTTTGAGCACCTCGCCCAGCAGATCGAGCCCCTTCTGTTCAGAGAGCCGCCCCACGAAGGCCAGCAGCGGGACATCCGCTCGGACGGGCAGGCCAAGCTCCTCTTGCAGTGCCGCTTTGCAGGTAGCCTTGCCTTCCGCAAACGAATCGACGTTGTATTGTGCCGCGATGTGCAGATCGGTCTGCGGGTTCCATTGCCCGTAGTCGCAGCCGTTGAGGATGCCTGTGAGCACGTCGCGCCGCTGCTGCAGCACGCCTTCCAGCGCACATCCCAGCGGAGCGCTCTGAATCTCTTGCGCGTAGCGCGGGCTGACCGTGGTGATCGCATCGCTGAACACCAAGCCGGTCTTCAGCAGATTCAACTGCCCGTAGGCTTCCATCTGATGCCAGTTGAAATACTTCCAGTCCAGGCCCGTCAGCAGCATGTCCCAATGCCAGAAGGTGCCCTGGTAGGCCAGATTGTGAATGGTGAACAGCAGTGCCAGTCGCTCGAATCCAGGCACGCCGGCGTATTCGATTTTGGTGAGGGCAGCGATCAGCCCGGTCGTCCAATCGTTCAGGTGCAACAGGTCCGGCGCGAGTTCGGTGCCGTGAATCGCCTCGAGCACCGCACGGCAGAAAAAGACGTAGCGTTCGCAGTTGTCGGAATAGTCTCCTGCTGCGTCGCCGTAGATGCCGGGACGGTCGAAGTACTCGTCGTTACAGACCAGATAGACCGGGGCATCGCTGCCGGCCAGAGTCGTGCGCACGAGCGAACCGGCGACCACCTTGTTCCCTATTGGAACGCGGATGTCGACCGGCACCGGCTCTACCGAGCCTGCCTCTTCCAGGGCCGCGCGATAGCCGGGCAGGATCAGGGCCGTCCGGTGCCCGAGTCGGGCGACTTCCTTGGGCAGCGTCCCGCAGACATCCGCCAATCCGCCGGTCTTGGCGAAAGGGACCGCCTCGCTGGTGACGTAAAGGATTTCCATGTCTCAGACGCTCTCTGTCCGCAGCGGCACGCACAGCCAATCGTATGCCGGCCCCCTCAGAACGCCACTTGGTTGGCGACCGTCGAGGGCTCGAGCAAGGCTAGCATAAGCTGCCTGAAACGCAAAGTGCGCTTAGAGTTACGGCCACGCGTCGCCGCCCGACGGGCGACTGGCAGAGGGCACCGCCTGTGGGCGGCAGCCCGATCACAGGCCCGGCGGAGACGAGTTGCGGAACTTTTTGGCCCCCCGGTGACACTAAACCATAGCCCTCGTTGCCAGATGCGGCCCAAACTGTCCCGGCGCCTGCTCGCGGCGGGGGGACTTGGTCGGCCGAAGGGGGGCGGATGGCCGCTGCTGCGAATTCGCAGCAGTCCGGGCCGGGAATAGAATGCGGACAGACGGCGGCGGCTGTTATCGCTCGCCAGATCATAGCGCCGGGTGACAGCATCGTGCCCCAAATCGACGTGCAACAGGCCAGCGAAGATTACTTCACGCGGATTCACCGCGCGGCGCTGGTCATGACGGGCAGTCCCTGGGACGCCGATGATCTCGCCCAGGAAACGTTTCTCGAGTTGGCGCAGAAGTCCGACCGGTTCGAGGGTCGCAGTAGCCTCTACACTTGGCTGTATGGCATCCTCTTGAATCTCGATCGTCGCCGCCGTCGTCGCGCCGGGATGTGGCAACAGAAACTTCGTGTGGTGCGCGATGCGGCAGCCGACAATCCGCGCCGCGCGACACCCGCCGACGTACGCTTGGAAGTGGACGAGTGGCGGCGCAGCCTGTGGTCGATCGTCGCGACATTGCCCGAGGGCCAACGGCAGGTATTGGTGCTCCGCTTCAGCGAGCGACTCACGTACGAAGAGATTGCCGGCGTGCTCGACTGTCCGTTGGGAACCGTCAAGTCACGAATCCATCACGGGCTCGCTGCGCTGCGCGAACGTCTCGCGCCGGACGCCAACGGAACCGGCGAGGTGAGCATCCCTCCGCTGGCGCTCTCACGGGGGCAAGCCGATGTGGGATAACAGATCACAACGCGAAGATTCACGTCGTCGTGATCGGCGGTCAGATATGCGAGTCATCGCTCACGATGAGGACGACGCCCACCTGGCGCACCTGGCGGATGATCCCGAACTGGCTGTGCTGGGCGAGCAGCTTACCGCCGATGCCCAGCGGCTGGCGTCTCTCTATCCCCCCGGCGACGCGCGGCGACCACCCGGAAAACCCGTGGCGCGATCGCGGCGACAAATGGGTGGCGGAAGTTGGGCTGCCGCAGCTGCAGTGCTCATCGCGGCTAGTGTCGTATGTTTTGGATATCTGACAGCGCCGCGTAGCGAACCCGCCGAACGCAACCTCGTCCGAGGCGGTGATGGCGCGGGCGAACTGGCGACGCTGTCGACGGACGCATCAAACCAGCCCCCGAGCGTCACGAGTGTTGCCGCCGAGCGGGCCGAAGAAACGAGCGCGATGGGTTCGGCGTCTCCGGCGATCATCACGCTGCCATTTGAGTCGCTGACCGGTGCTGAGCAAGAAGCTGTCCTGGACCTGCTCGAATCGGAGGGGCTCGCGCTGTCCGGTCTCTCGATTTGAGGCAGGTTGGCGCTGGGGGCGCAAGGGTCGCCCAGCAGGGATCTCCATGAACAAGTCTGTCCTGGTCTTGTTAGTTGCGCTGGCCGGCTGGACGGTGCGATCTGCCGTCGCCGATGATCCTGGCCGTGTGGCGGTTGATCGCTTGATGGCTTCGACCGTGACCGTGCGATTCGCCACCCAAGCGCCCCCCAACGCGACCCCGCAACAGCTCGCCGTCGAAGCGGCAGGTGACGAAGAGGGGCGCGGGTCCGAAATCGTCTCGGTGTGTTCTGGCGTGGCGGTCGACGCGCGTCTGATTGTCACCTTCGCCGGTCACCAGACCTGGGACCGGGTTCGCATTACGCTGCCCGGCGGCGAGCAAGCTGCCGCGCGGATGAAGGTCATCGACAAGCACTCGGGCCTGACTCTGCTGGAAACCGAGACGATGCAGCTCGCGCCACTGGAGTTGGACGACGCCGAGCCGACGATTGGCGCGGAAATCTGGACGGCATCGGCGGCAGGCATCGAACCGGCCGTCATCTCTCGCGGCATTTTGGGCGGGACCGACCGTACCTTGGCAGGAGCGGCCTTGCCACCACTACTGCAGTGCGATCTTCGCGCGACCGAGACAGCCACCGGTGCGCCGGTTGTCAACGCGGAGGGGCAGTTGATAGGAATCGTCGCCTCCACCCTCGCGCCCGCCGCGCAGAACGGCTGGCTGTACGCCCTGCCGATTCAACACGTCAAACGATTGTTGGATTCGCAAACTCCGGACGGCGTCAATACGCTCATGCGCCAGCGACCTCGACTGGGCCTGCAACTGGGGCAGGGAGAGAAGGAGGGATCGGTAGTCGTCGAACGCGTCGAACCGAATGGCCCGGCAGAAAAGGCGGGCTTGCGCGTGGGCGACGAAGTGATCTATGTCGACGGACGCAGGATCCGCCACGTCTACCAGGTGGTCGATCTGACGCAGCGGAAGCAGCCCGGCGACAAGCTGCAAGTGGGTGTGGCGCAGGATGCATACCAAAAGTCAGTCGACGTGACGCTGGGCGTCGCCACCCCGGGCGAGGCTGCCCAGCAGGGCCAGCTTCCGCTCAACGTGCAACTGGTACCGCAGTTGGGAGCCGCACGTAGTGGCGAAGCGGACAGCGGTATCAGAGTTCGCAATACGTACCGTAATCAGGCTCCCGCGCAGGAAGCGCTCGGTGATTTGCAGGCTGCCCAAGCGGAGCTGCGAGCGGATTCGCCGCTCGACCGCAACGAATTGCTGCAGCAACAACTGGCCGCCATCCAGAGGGCCATTGCGGCCATCCAGGAGAAGCTCGAGCAAGACGACGAGCGACAGCGGGATTCCGACGAGTTGATCCAACAATTGACCGACGAAGTCGCCCGGCTACGTCGCCAACTGGGCGGTGACGAGTCGCCTTGACGAAATCTTGCCCCAGTCTCCGCGTCACAATCAAAAGATGGCCGCCGCGAGACGCATCGCCCAGGCAGATGCGACGAGCATGACGGGCGTGGCGAGCGTCGCCATTCCGCTGGCTAACCCCCACAGCTCGCGGCAACCCTGATACAGCATCAGGACCGTCGTGCAGAAACCCAACAGGTAGACCGGTAGCGCGAACATCGACGTGCCGCTGCCCAGCAGTGCGCCCACAGCAAGCGCGAGGCTCAGTGGCAACAGTGCAGCGCCAGCGAGATAGACGGATTGGTGCAAGCTACCATCGCCCAAGAGCTGCCCGGCAGCCAGGATGACCAGCAGCGGTAAGACGCCGACCACCAGCAGTGACACGGTTCTCCACAGGAACGAATCGGGTAGTGTCTGGCCGGCCAGAATGCTGGTTGGGCCGCCAAGCCAGACACACAGCATGCCCGCGACCATGAAGACTAGGCCAACCCGCGCGGCACGTCGCGGACCGAGGGCATGGTACTCTTCGTGCAGGTGGCCGACGGGGTCGCGCGCCAGCGCAACAAACGTTTGCCACGCTTGTTGCAATGTTTCCAGCGGGGCCAATCGCGCGGCCTCGTGCGGGACGTCATCGGGTGACGTCTCCGCGTCCGCGTGCAAGGTCGTATCCCAGAGATGCGTAACTTTGCCGGCGGGTTTCCAGGCCTCCATTCCCTGACACCAGACCAGGTCGCGGCGGCGAATGCGCCCCTCGCGCACCAGCGCCTTGAGTTCCTGAAACGCTACCGGACCGCGCTGTACGTTCCCTTCGGCGTAATACCACTGGTCGTCGGTCACGGTTCGATGGGCGAATACCTAGGAGAAGTTCGTCGGCGGTGACTATGCGTCACAGGTGCCGCTGGTCGCGCGGCGAGTCGTTTTCGAGAAGAAGCTGCGCTGAGACGTTCAATCGGCCCGGTGTTGTCGCACGAGATCCCAGTCCACCTCCACACCCAGTCCGGGGCGATCAGGAACGGTGACCCTGGGGCCGGCAATCTCGATCGGTTCGCGCACGACCGAGAACTCATGATACTCCGGCCCCAGCATGTCGCCAGGAAACTGCTCGACATGGAGGTTGGCGTGTCCGACGACGAGATGTCCCATCGCCGCCGTGGCAACGTCCAACTCGAGATTTGAGCCGATCGAACAAGGAATGCCAGCCGCCGCAGCCACGTCGGCGATGGCCACTGCCCGGTTGATTCCACCTTGTTTTCCAGGATAGATGCTGATCACATCGCAACACTCGTTGCGGATCAACTCGTGCGCATTGGCCAGATCGAAACAAATGTCGTCCGCCATCACCAGCAGGCCCGTTTCTCGCCGTACCCGAGCCAGCGCTGCGAAGTCGCCGTCGGGCGTCGGCTGCTCGACGAGTGTCAGGTGGCAATCGGCGAGCTCGTGAATCTTGCGAATGGCCGTCTCGGCGTCCCAGCCACAGTTGGCGTCGATCACTAAATCAGTTGCCGGGCCCATCACTTCGCGCGCGAGACGCACGCGCTTAACATCTTCGGGGCCCGTACCGCCAACTTTGACTTTAATTGTCGTGAATCCGGCGGTCAGACGTTCCGCGACGACCTCGCGCAGCCGCGCTGGCTCGTAGGCGCCGACGGAGAAGCGGCAGACGATCTGGCGATCGCGATGCGGGCCGCCCAATAACTTGTAGACCGGTTCGCCGGCTGCCTTGCCGGCGATGTCCCAACAGGCCATCTCCAGCGCGGCCTTGGTGAACCAGTTGTGTTTGCAGGCCGCCTCCATCCGCTCGTCAATGTCGGCAATGTCTCGCGGATCGCAGCCAATCAGCACCGGCGCCAGCAAGCGTTCGACCAGTGCCCGCGCGCTCCACACCGTTTCGCCGCTCCAACGGGGCATCACGGTGGCTTCGCCCGCGCCCTCGATGCCTTCGTCGGTGCAAACGCGCACCAGCAGGTACTCGGACACACGATGCGAGCCGAGCGACGACACCATCTGTCGCACGGGCAAAAGCGGCACGCGCACCGGATAGGTCTCGATGGCGGTGATCCGCATGGCGGCTTTCACCCGCTTTCAAGCCAGAGCCGTTTCCTGGCCGCTGCGTCTCGTCGACCGCGCCGTCGCGCCTTGATCCGCACGTAGGGCGGCAAGTAGAGACTGCGATCGCCGAACGAGTTCGCGGCTGCTTGAGGATTGGCGTGATGGGGCTCGACGAGATCCTCGATCACGAAGCCCGCTCGGCACATGCCGCCAATCAACTGCTCCCAGCGATGGAGAAACTCGAGCGTCCCACCCTCTCGATGAGGCGTATCGCCCCCATCCGGCAGTGGCCCGTTGCGATAGTAGGGCTGACTCAATTCCCAAGCGCCGGACGTGCGTTGAGCGCCGGCTTGCAGGCTGGCGGGCTGCTTGTGCTGGCTGATATAAAGTCCATCGTCGTCCAGCACGCGAGCCACTTCGCGATAGACGGCCGCGACGTCGGGCACGTAACACGTGCTGACGGGCTGCACGACTGCGTCGAACGCCGCATCGGCCAGCGGAGCGAGATCGTCGATTGATGCCTCGACCGTCCGCACATCCAACTTGCGCCCGGCGGCGACTTCGCGATCGAGCGCGAGCATTTCGCCGCTGATGTCGACGACGGTCACGATCGCTCCGGCGGCCGCATAGATCGCACTCTGACGCCCGCCGCCGGCCGCCAAGCACAAGACGCGCTGTCCGCGCACGTCCCCCAGCCAGGGATCGACGTTCGCGCCGGAGCCGTGATCATTCAGCAGCCCGTCTTCCGCCGGACGCGTGAACCGCTCGCCGCGCCGGACGCGCCGGTTCCAGGCCCGGGCGTTGTGTTCGTGAACACCGCTCATCGACTGCTCGCCCGCTTGCTGAATGCATCGTCCAGCCCACATCTTCGCAGACGGCAACTGGTCTGGACAGATGCAACGGGTTCAGGCTGTCGCCAACGGCAGTGCGACGCGCGTCGACTTAGCTTCTGCGCCGTCTGGCAGTCCCAACGATCAACGACACCAACGCCACTGTCGCGTACAGCGCCGCACTCGGTTCGGGCACTTCGTGCAGCACCGCGACGCCGTCGAGATCGAAACCACCGCTGGCGAACGCGGTCGGGTACGGATCGTTGACGGGATTGCCCAGCGAGTCGAGCGTGCGATGCGCTGGAGCAAGTGAGCCGACGACATCGACGATGCGCACGAAGTTCACGTTGTGAATGTCTAAGAGCGGCGAGACGCCAGCCAACTCTTCCAAGTCGAAGGGCGTCCCGAAGCCGGCGACGTATTTTCCGGCCAGATTGTTGAGATCGGTAGGATCCAAGGGATCGAATGCGGCGACCTGTGTTGTGGTTTGCGTCAGCGAGACGGCATCGAAGCGGAAGAAATTCGCGCCGTCGCTACTGACCTCGACGAAGCCGAGTTCCAGAAAGTACAGCCCGCCAAACGTCAAGCCGTTCTCGAAGACCGCGAAGTCCGAGCCCGGCCGATCGGTGATGGGCGTGGCGAAGGAGAGGGTGATCTGACCGCCGTCGCCCAAGCTCACGACTTCCGTGGCAATGCCGGATGCGGGCCCGACGGCCTCGGCGCCGGTACCAAAGCTGGCGTTTCCCAAGCCGGGATTGGCGATGTCGATCGGCCCGCGGACGAGATTACTGAATCCTGTCGCCCAACTGAGAATGCGAGAGTCCGTGGTGCTCACCGCCGAGCTACCGGGCTCACCGGCAGCTGGAGAAAACGGGCCGGCGACGGCAGTGGTGCAGACTACGTACGTCGCAGCCAGTAGGGTTGCAGCGGCAAGCGTGAGGCGAGTCGAGTTCATGGGTAGGTCTCTTCAAGCTGGGTCCAAGTTGCGAATACAAGGCTGCTGTTGGTGCGGAGTCAGTACTCCTCGGCGCTGATCAGTTCACTGTCGGCGCGCGTGCATAGCGCGAACAAGACCTCCGTGTCGATCTGCTCGCTCAGGAAGCGCACGGTTGAATCACAAAACACGATTTGCACGCCGCCGGGATGGTCGCTGAACAGTTCGTTGGCGTGGCGCAGGCTTTCGTTGTTGGGGTGCGTCGATGTGTCGAAGATGTTGCGACCGTTCACCCAGGCGGCGTTCGCGCGAAAGCCGCGTCCGGATGCCTCACCGACGATGATCGTGGTCGAAAGCCCGTCGAGGACATCGGCCGTGCGCAGACTGCGGTTGTAGATCAACATGCCTTTGCCGCTCCCGTCGGGCATGCGACTCTGCACACCGAAATTGCCCCCGTAGTCGGTAGCGGCCAGTCCTTCGCCGGCATCGAAAACGCCGTTGCCGTTGGCATCAGCGGTGAAATCCCCTTGGCGATCGGCCAGCCGCCGCGTCGTGCTGGGACAGAGAAACACGGGCAATCGCGTACTCGCCGCCGCTCGATTCTCTTCGGTGTCGAACCGCAGATTGAGGTCGAGCTGTTCCGCGAGATTCACTTGTTCCAAAAACGGCAACAACATTCCGGACCAGGCATGCCGGCGTTCGTAGGGCGAAGGAAACGCGGGTGCACACTCGGCGCAGCCGGGCGGAAACAGCCGCAGGCTCTGTTCGTACTGTTGCAGCGCCAGACCAATCTGCCGCAGGTTGTTGTTGCAGGTCGATCGCCGCGACGCTTCGCGCGCCATTTGCACGGCGGGCAATACCAGCGCCACCAGAATTCCGATAATCGCCACAGCGACGAGCAGCTCGATGAGCGTGAATCCGCCGTCGCGCGATAACGGTCGTTGTGGTTTGGGCAGTCGCATCGCTTGTGACCTCCACTTGGACATTTGAGTTCCAAGTAAACTGCGGCCCTCGCCTACGGGTCGGCGTCGGTTTCGGTTTCTCCGCCTTCGACGTCGGAGGC
>CALKYM010000268.1 GCA_938003525.1 uncultured Planctomycetales bacterium
GATAGCGCTTGAGCAACTCGTCAATGTCGAGCACCCGCGGCGACTTGCACAATCCCGCGATCGTCACCGTCCACGGGTCGGTCTTAAGCGTTTCTACCAGTCGCCAGACGCGCTTGTGGCTGGCGAATTCGTAGAAGTTTGCGTACCGCGCGGCCTCGACCTCATCGGTCTGCGGGCGACCATACGCGAATCGCTCGTCGCGGGTCATCGGGTAGTAGTCTTCCTGACGCGCAACTTGCACCGTGCTCGGCGCGCCGCGGCCCAAGACTTCTGCCGGGTCACCGCGCCACCAGTCTCGCCCCAGGTAGAGCGCGCCACCCCCGGCAACGGTCGCCGCGCCGACGAATCCCGCCGCCCGCAACCATCGTCGTCGCCCCATCACGACGCTCTCCGGCGTGGCCTCGCCGCGATCGGGATCGAACGGTTGCCGGCGATGCACATTCATGATGGCCTCGTGCGCCGAGTCACGGTCGCGACGGCTCTATTGTGGCCGCGGCTCCGTCGAGATGCTTGCCAGATCCTTGAAGAATCCAGGGTAGGTCTTCGAGGTACATCCAGGGTCCAGGACGCGCACGCCGGGCACACGCAATCCCGGCAGCGCCAAACTCATCGCCATGCGATGATCGTCGTAGGTTTCGATCTCTGCGCCGTGTAGCGCAGCGGGCGTGATCCGCAGGCCGTCGGACAGGACGTCGACGGCCGCGCCCAGTTTGCGCAGCTCGATGGCCAGGTTGCCGATGCGATCGGTCTCCTTGTGGCGAATGTGTTCGACGTTGCGGATTGTCGTCGGGCCTTCTGCGAACAGCGCCACGGCCGCTAGTGTCTGCACCGTATCGCTCACGGCGTTCATGTCGACGTCGACGCCAGTCAGATCGCCCGTGCGGTGAATGCGTATGGACGCCTGCTGGGGCGGATCGTGCCGTTTGACGTTTCGATCAACCTGGCAGCCCATTCTTTCGAGGATATCGACGAAGGCGACGTCGCCTTGCAAGCTCTTAGGCCCCAGGCCCGCTACGGTCACATCGCCTGCAGTGATGGCCGCCGCCGCAAAGAAGTAGCTGGCTGCCGACGCGTCGGGCTCGATGGCATAGTCTGTAGCGAGGTACATGAGGGGTGCCGCGATGACGAAACGTGCGGGCGACGGCTCGCCGGATGGCTCGACGCCAAACGCGTTCATGACGCGCAGGGTCATCTCGACGTACGGCTGTGAAACCAATTGCCCGATGACATCCAAGGTGACCGGGTGCTTCGCATAGGGCGCTGCCATCAGCAGGCCGCTGAGAAACTGACTGGAGATGTCGCCACGAATCCGGGCCGTGCCTCCCTGCAGGCCGTTCGCACGGATTTCGATCGGCGGACAGTCGTTGTCGTTTTCGCTGCGGACGTTGGCGCCCAGCGCGCGGAGCGCTTGCAGCAGGTCACCAATCGGCCGCTCGTGCATGCGGGGCGTGCCGTGCAGGCGGAAGGTGCCCTGCGCGGTGGCGAGCATCGCGGCCAGGAAGCGCATGGTGGTGCCGCTGTTGCCGACGAAGAGGTCGGCCTCGTCGCGCGGCACAGTGCCGCCACAACCATCGACGACGATCGTCTCGCCGCGTCGCCCGTCGCGCTCGTCCCAGTGAAGGTCGATGCCCAACTGGCGCAGTGCGTCGGCCATCAACCGCGTGTCGTCACTGTCGAGCGCACCGCGCAGTGTCGACTGTCCGCGAGCCAGCGCGGCGCAGATCAGGGCCCGATTGGTGATGCTCTTCGAGCCTGGGGGACGAATCTGTCCCTGGACCGGACCGGAGACGGGAACTTCAAACGCTGTGCTCAATCGCAACCGCCCCGACTCTGCGGCGGCCACCGCTGAGTATCCCTGGAGGTTTGCTGCTCCTGCGGCAGCGACATCGCGCGGCGCCGGCCGTTTCGATATGCGCGCTTAAGTTCCGGGCGCGCTTGCGGCGGGACCGGCGACTTTCCACAACGTCGACTCGCCACGGAAGTAAATCGCACCATCGGCCACCGCGGGCGACCCCAGGACCGGTTCGCCGAAGTCGTACCGGCTGACGATTTCACCCTCTTCCCCGCGCGTATCGACGACTTGTGCCAAACCATCCTGATTCACGAAGTACAGGTGACCGCCGGCCATCACCGGCGTGGCCCAAAACGTGCCCTCGAGCCGCAGCTGCCACAGGACATCGCCGGAAGCGGCGTCCCCGCAGGCAACCACGCCTGCCCGCTTGGTCGCAAACACTTTCCCATCGTGCACGATGGGGCTCGCGCTGCCTACGGCGAGTTTATTCGATTGCCACAGAAACGTCGCATCGCTGCTGCCCGGTTCGTAGCGCAGCGCGGTCACGCCGTCTGCGGGAACGTAGATGGTTTCGCCGTCGCTGGTGGCGGACGGAATTGACGCGCACGACTCAGTGAACTCCCACACCTTGCGGCCCGTTTTGGGTTCGTAAGCACCCAGCCCGTCGCCTCCCTGAATGAGCACCAACGGCGGCTGTTGCTCGTTGCCCGCCAGCACAGTTGGCGATGCCCAGTTGGCCGACTCCGGTCGCGGCAGGCGCCAGCGATTCACCCCATTTGCCACCTCCAAGCCGGCGACGAACGATTCCTGCTGGCATTCGACTTGTACGACGACCGTTTCGTCGACGACGACCGGCGACGAGGCCATGCCCGTGTCGTTGCCGATTTTGGGATAGTCGTCGGCCAGCCCCCGCAGCCAGAGCAAGTTGCCGTCGAGGTCGAGACAGAACAGATCGTTGGAGGAGAAGAAGGCGAAGATCCGCTCTCCGTCACTGGCCGGCGAGTTGGCCGCCACCGAACTCGTGGGATGGTGCAGCGTGCGGCCCGTGGCCCAGAACTGTCGATGCCAGACGACGCTACCCGAGCGGGCGTCAATGGCCATCACGTGCAAGCGATCCTGGCGTGGACCACTGGAGGCCGTCACAAAGATGCGGCCATCGACGACGATCGGACTGGAGACGCCTTCGCCTTCGAGTTCGCATTGCCAGGCGATGCCCTGTTCGGCGCTCCACGTGACCGGCACCACTTCATTCGCCACGCTGCGATTGTCGGTACCGCGAAATTGCCGCCAGTCGGCCGCCATGGCCAGCGAAGCACCGAGGCCGGCCAGCAGCGCGGCCACGCTCAACTGCCATCGGCAACGTTGAAACCTGGAAGCGGAGATCAGGCGGTGCAGTTGCATGTTGAATCGTCTCTTTTCTTCCGGAAGTGCTTCGCTTGCGAGCGCGGAACCATCAAACCATCGAACTTCCGCTATTGCGTTGGCGCGGCGTTGCGGGTCGTAGAAGGTATGGCCGTGCCCACTTCGTCGCAGACGCGCAGCTGGAACTGCCACTTTTGCGCCCACGATTCGGTCATCGCGTTCTGGCACACCTTGACCAGAATCTGATTCTCGCCCGCCTTGAGCGTGCAGGGCATAACGTACTGATCGAGATCGGAGCCCGCGTGATACACTTCGTTGGCGCCAATCGGCTGGCCGTTGACCCAGACCTGATTGGCGTTGACGGTGGTCAATCGCACCTCGGCGGGGCGGCCTGCGGGAACAACGAGCGTGGCCCAGGCGTACGCCACGACGTCGCTCTCTTTGCCGACTGCTTCGTTCAGGTCGACGAGTCCGTAGTCTTCGCTGGTGGTGTGTTGCGACCAGGCGACGGTGCCGTGTTTACCCTCGTACTCGGCGGTGGTGTCGAGCGACTCCTCCGGCGGGTACGTCGTCGCGTAGCCGGCGCTGTCGGTGTTGTCGAAGGGGCCGATGAGCTGCCAGGTTTGGATGAATCCGAAGTGCGCCGGCAGATCGACTTCTTGGTCCAGGTCTTTGAGACGGGCGGCCAACTGCTTGATCTGGTCGATGTCGCGCGCGGCAGTGAACGCCTGCCGGAATGCGGCGACGGCGGCGTCTCGATCACCACCGTCGAGCAGCACAGTGGCGGAATCGATCAGGCGGGCGACCGCGTCGCGGCGGAGCTCGACGCTGGGGTCATCCAGCATCGACGGCAGCAGGCGATCGTGTGCGTCTTGATCGATGCGGGCAAGCCACTCGAACGCCAGGCGGCGGGCGCGCGGCGCGTGTCCCGTGTCGCGGACAAAACTCTCCAAAGCCTCCTGCGGTAGCGGCTCACCGCGCTGCAAATGCCGTTCGGCGACCGCATCGACTGCAGCGCGAATCCAGTTGGCGGTCAGCGGTCGCGCGTCGTCGAGCGCTGCGAGTAGCTGCGGTAGCTGATCCGCATCCAACTGGGCCAACTCCTGCCAAGCTGTCGCAGCCGCCGCGTTGCCATCGCCCTCGCTACCGACAGCATGCAGTGCCGCGACCAGCGAATCGAGTTCCGCCGCCTGTAGTTCTCGCGTCGCGATCGCCGCAGGCAGTACTGCGGTGGCGATCAGCGTCAACAGAATCAGCGGGCGCGGCATTGGCATGTTCTTCATGGGTGAGTGGGCCTCGGTGGGAACTTGCCGGCCACTGGCGGGCCGGCGGCGAGTGGGGCATTGTAGGTTAAGCCCCGCGCGCTGGGAACATTCCCCCCGATAGCGTGCCGCCGGCCGAACTCAAACGTTAGGCCGTGAAACGGGGGCGAGAGGCGCACTGTGGCGCGCATGCGATCGCTCTGAGAGAGAGCTGGGCCGCGCGACGTAGAATGCCCGGGGACCTTCCCAATGCTCGGTGACGTTGTAGCCAAATTCGGCCAACAGCGCGGCGATCGGACAGCGGAGTGACGCGTGCATTGTGGGCGAATCGTGACGCTCGACAACAATCGTAGCGCGGCTGCGGGTCAGTGCCTCTCGCGCACCTGTCAGCACTTCCCGTTCGTAGCCTTCGACGTCGACCTTCAAGAAGTCGATGGTGCGAATCGCGCGGTCCGACAGAAGTTCATCAAGTTGTAGCACCTCGACCACCGCCAGGTTGTCGCCGGGTCCGCACAGCGACGCGGTGGAAGACTCGCGATCGAAGCGGAGTTTCGCTTGGCCGGTTCGCGCGCCGAGGGCACACGGAATGCACTCGACATGCTTGTAACTGTTTAGCTCGACGTTCTCGCTGAGCATGTCCCAGTGCGCAGGATGCGGCTCGATCGCCAGTACGCGACCGGTCGGTCCCACGGCTCTGGCCAGACTGAGCGTGTGCCGGCCGATGAACGCTCCGGCATCGATGGCGACCGCGCCCGGCGATGGCCAATATAGCGCCAGCCCCGCCTCGTAGTTAGCCGAAGCGGTCAACAGATCATCATAAGAGAACAGCCGCACTCGGAGGCGATGATCGGCGACCGGCAACACAATGCGCACGCGATTGACGACCGGCAAGTGACGCAACAGCTTCCAGCAGCGCACCGCCAGCCAGAGCACCGCGCCGGTTAGCGGTCCGGCCCGATGGCGCTGCATGACGTGAACGAAGACGGAAGGGAAGAGTCGCATCCGTGCGCTCGCGGGTCGACTGAACAAGAGCTAACGCAGTCGTCGGGTCCTTCGGGGAACTCGCGCGAGTCTATTCGCCGCTGGCTCGCACCGACAAGCTCAATCCGATTGGGCCGGAGCGCGGCGCCTACGATCGGGGCGAGAGTTGCCCAGTGTGATCGAAGAACGGAGAGCCGACGTGGCAGCTAGACGGCCGCTTGCCGGGCACGTTTGCCGTGCGAGCAGCCATCCCACTGGCCCCAGGCTTTGATCACGTGCTCCTGCCATTTGCGGCGCGGCGAAGCCGAGATGACTTTGACGATGTCTTCGGCCGTCATGCCCCGTTCAAGCATCTGCATCTTAATGGCGTTCAGCTCTTCCACCTGCCGCACCTTCCGCCAGGAATCTGAGATGATCGCGGAGACGGCGATGGTAGCACCACCCAAAATGCCCAACGCACCGAGGATTGTGCCGACGAGCAAGGCCGGCTCGCCCGAGAGGGTTTCGATGATGGTCTGCATAAGCCTTGGTCTCCAGCACAGGCAGGTTCGGAACGCACCGCCCCCATTTTCGCTTGCAAGGCCCAATTATTGCCAGCGAATTCAGGCGAAAGGCGAGAAAACCTCGACGGGGCGAGCCGGCCACCGCTGAACCAACCGGGCGTCTGGCGCGGCGACGCGCCCGCGCGCAGTAGCATCGCCGGGGTTGTGCTCGGGCGTGAACAGCGAGCGGACTACAGAAAGTCCAGCAGCGTAAGAAGTTGTACCTGCGCGGTCGTGCGCAGCGAGGCCTCCAGTGCGGCCTGTCTACCGGCGAACTCGCTGATCGCTTCAGTCAGCTCGGCGTCGATCTCGTCGGAGAGGGCCGACCGCAGCTCGATCTCCTCGTCCACCAGTCGCAGGCCGAGCGTATCGAGAGCCTGCTGGCGGGCGCCCAACTCGGCCCGGGCGAAGTTCACCTGCAAGTTCGACTCATCGAGCAATTCAACGGCCCGCTCGATCTCGCGCGTGTCGTTCGCCGTCAGTGCTTCGCGGAGTCGAACCAGGGCGTTGAACACGCCTTCGGCTTCCAGCAGATTCACGTCGGCGCCATCCAAGAACTCCGGCGTGCCGCCCGCCGTCACGGCCGTGACGTTGATGTCGGTCACCAGCCCGCTGCCATCGTTGGGAGTACCGTCCGCCGGATCGAGGGCCGCCGTCAGCGCCAGGCTGGCGAGCGGATCGTTGTTCACCAGGTCGACCAACGTTTGCGCCGTGGTCGTGGGCGTGTCGATGTCGAAGATCAGCTCGTTGGTGGTCAGCAAGAACTGCACGGTCTCGTTGCCGGCGCCGAGACCGGTATCGACAAAGCGGACCGTGATGCCGTTGGCCGTCGTACCTGGATTGAGCGCCGTGACGTTGAAGTCGTTGTTCGCGCCCGGTAGCGAGACCAACGCCGTCGCCACGCCGGCCGGGGTGGGCGGATCGCTCTGGTCCTGACCTGCCGGAATCAGCCCCAGGTCCCAGGCGGCCTCGCTGAAATTGGCCCGCGTAACCGTCAGCGTGTTGGTGCCGTCGGGACTGTCGTCGCTCAGCCGAATGCCGTTGCCGTTGGCCACAAATGTGGCCAACACTTTGGCGCCACCATCGGGATTGAGGGGATGACTGTTGATCAAGTCGAGCACATCACCCACGGTAGCGGCACCCTCGAGGTCGATTTCCAACTCGACGCCATCGTTGCGGGTGATCGTGAAATCCGTCCCTTCGACGGTGTGCACGCCTCGACCGTGATTGAGCTGCGCCAACGTGGTGCCGGCGTGCAGCGTGCGCAGGCCCAATTCAGTCGCCGTGGTGCCGCCGTTCTCACCAATCGCGAAGTCCGTCCCGCTCGAGCGGCTGCGGATGCTCACGCCACGCCCATCCGGACTGATCTCAGCCAACACTTCGGCCGACGACCCGTTGAGGATGTTGAGCAGATCCTCCACGGTTTCGGCCGACGTGAAACTGACGGTGTGCGTTTCACCATTGCTGGTGATCTGCAGGCCGGAGTTCTGGTCGAACTCGATGCCGCTGCCACCGGCGGTGGTGCCGGTCGCGTTGGGATCCAACGCCGTGGCCTGAAGTGTGCCCGTGCCGTCGTTGTCGGTTTCGCGCGGATCGAGGCTGGCGGTGAAGGGCGTTTGCGCGTTGATCGCTGTGATGGCTTGGATCGCGGTAGATTTTCCGTTGGCGATCGTCACGGTCAGCGTCTTATTCAACGGATCGCTGTCGTCGTAAACGGCTGTCTCCAGGCCGAACGTCAGCGGGCCGCCATCGACGAACGTCACGGTCACATCGTTGAACTCGGCGCCGCGGTTGTTGGCTTCGATCAAGATATCGTTGTCCCCACCGACCGATGGCACGTTCGTCGTGGCGCGCACGCCGAGGATGTCGCTCAATTGCGTGGTCAGCGTCAGCCGCGGGTCGAGGTCACTTCCTCCCACTGGCCCAGTGCTCGTTCCGATCTCGGTCAAGATGCCCAGTTCGGAGACCGTGGTGCCGCCGGCGACCTCTTTGATCGTCAGCGAACCGCCGCCGGCGCTGTCCAACTCGACGGTCAGTCCAACAGGAGTCACATCCACCTGCACCGTGCGTCCGGTTGGAGGATTGGCTTCCAAGAGGGCGACGACGTCACCGATCGTCTCCGCGCCGCTGAGATCGATGATCGAGGTGTTGGTGCCGTCGGAAATGGCGACACTGCCCTCGCTGATTCCCAAACCGCCGCGCAAGTCGGCGAGCTTGGTGCTCGCCGAGACGATCGGGTTGAGGTCGGCGATGCCCACCACCTCGTCGGACAGGCCGCCAAAGACCTCGGCACCGTGCAAGTTCGTCTCGAACAGAATGTCGATGTCGGAGTAGCTGAAGATGTTTCGCTCGTCGCCCAGGTAACGAACCCCGGCACCGCTCTGTTCGTAAGCCACCGACGTTGTGTCTGTCCCCGCGAAGAGCGACCTGCCGCGAAATCGCTGATTGCCCACGTCGATCAACTGCTGGATCACGCGATCGACTTCCAGGGCGGCCGCTTCGCGTTGTGTGTCGCTGGCCGTGGTGCCTGTCACGGCAATCGCCGTGCCGCGGATATTGGCCAACAGTCCCGACACGCTGGCCAGCGACGAGTCGGTGGCCTGCAGGTAAGTTTGATTCGTCTGCAGGTTGATCTGCACCTGCCCTTTTCGCTCCAGCAGCCGCTGGATGCTCATGCCGCGCAGCGCGGCCGGCGCATCGTCACTGGGAATGGCGACGCGTCGCCCGGTGGCAACCGTGTTTTGCGCGCGAAACAGCGCCAACTGGTCGGACTGCGTCTGCAACAGCAGACGCTGCCGAATGAAGACGTCGCTCACGCGCGTCGACGGAATGGGAATGATGCCGGCCATGCGGGTGACGGTTTGGGAAAGCGGGTCGTCGTACGGTTGGGGCTTCGGGTGAGGATTTTTACAAGCTGACGAGGATCTCGAGCAGTTCGCTCAGCGTGGCGATGTAACGCGCGGCCGCCTGAAACGATCGCTGGAAGGCGATCATGCGGACCGCCTCTTCATCGATGCTCACGCCGCTAATCGCCAGGTGATCGCCCTGCAGGGTCTGCTCGAACACGCGAAAGCCTTCGGCCACGGCGCGGGCCACGGCCGCGTTCTGTGTGGTTTCGCCGGTGAGCCGGTCGTAGAGCACGGACAGTGTGCTGCCGTCGGCCGAGTCCAAAGGGCGATCGAGGAAGTTGGCCAGCTCGATGGCGTTCGTCGTATCCGGACCGATCCCCACACGGCTGGCAGCAAAGGTTGCCGGATCGCCGGCCACCACCTGGTTGATACTCAGTCCCGATGCGGTCGTGCCCGAGAAGAAAGTATTTAGCCCCAGGGCAGCCAGCACGCCGCTGGTGTCGTTGTTGAAGGCGAAGTCCTGCTCGGGCGCGTCGCTGTTCAATTCCAGGCGGCCATCGCTGGTGACCGACGCCGAGAGACCATCGATTGCGTCGAGCGCCGCGACCAGATCATCGAGCGTCGTGTCGTCGTCGAGCCCGTCGAGGTTGACGGTTACGTCGGTCGTTTCCGTGAGGCCCGTCTGACGATTGAAGATCAGTACCTGAAACGAGCCGTTCTCCGG
>CALKYM010000269.1 GCA_938003525.1 uncultured Planctomycetales bacterium
AGCGACAAGCGTCAGCAGGGCGAATCCCGATTCCCCTTCGGCGGCGTTCGCGCCGGGGGCGGGCTCGGTAGTTTCGAGTCCCATCACGAGCACGATGGCCAGAAACATCAGCAGGCCGCTGCACAGCGCAGCGACGATGATTTGCAGCGTCCGCACGTGCGGCGCAATAGGATTGGATTCGCCCGATCCGCTCATCTTCGGCCCCTCGCATGTGCTTCGACCGTGGGCGTGGCTCCCGAAGATCGCAGCGCACGTGCGATCGGCAGGCCACTCATCAATCTAGCTCGCGGAGCCGCACCTGGCGAAAGTCGATGCTGCGGCCGCCGTAATTCTGCAGGCCGATATAGCCGGATGGACGCTTCAAGCCGGGATGCTCGGCCTCCATTTCCGGAAAGGCGTCCAGATCGACGTCGACGATGAGGCGATCGTTGAGAGTGACCTGCAACTTACGTCCGGCCGCGCGCACGTGCAGCTTCTGCCACTCGCCGGCTGCCGTGAAGGCATCGATGGACGGTTCGGCGATGTGGTAGAGCGCGCCGCAGCGCTGCCATCCTTGCAGGTCGCGGTACATTTCGGCGTCTTCGTCGATGAGCTGGATTTCCATACCCGTGCGCGAGATGCGCCCCTCGTGCGGCGCGCGGAGAAAGACTCCGCTGTTGCTGCCCTCGGCCAGACGGAATTCCAGGGAGAGTTCGAAGTCGCTGTACGCGCGCTCGGTCGAGAGCCAGCCACCGGGCGCGGTGGGACTCAAGAGTCCATCGCTTACGCCCCAGCAGTCCTGCTCGCCGACGACTTGCCAGCCCGCCAGATCGCTACCATTGAAGAGCTCTTGCCACTCTTCGGCGCACGCCGCGGTGCACGCGGCATGCGCGACCAGAAACATCGAGAGCAGACGCACGTAGCGCATTGCAGCAGCCCCGCTTTCTCACCATGCCATGGTTGATTCTCTTCGGCGCGCTAAACACGGGCGGCGACGCAGCGCGATAGACAGCGTATAGCGCAACAGCGCGGCAGGCGAATGGAGAGTCGTTTGTAAATCGGGATGCAGCACTTCCACCGCCGCTGACGTCGCCACACACCGGTCGCTACGATAGATCGCTTGGCACCCTGACAACAATCGCCCCCCGCGCAAGTGAGCGCGGACGCGCCTGAGAGATCGACCCATGTACAACCCACTTCTGTTGCCCGAGATTCGCGAGATGTTGGCGGCCGGCGATGAGGCAGAGCTGTCGGAAGTGATGAATACGTTGCATCCGGCCAGCATTGCCGATTTCGCCGAGGGGCTGACTGCTGAAGAGACGTGGCAACTGTTCTCGCACGCATCGATTGAACGCGCGGCCGACGTGTTCGCTTTCTTTCCGCTCCCGAAGCAGGTGGAGCTGGCCTCCGGCGTCGGACGCGAGCGGATGTCGCAGATGCTCGAGGCGATGTCGCACGACGACCGCGTCGATCTGCTCAAACGACTCGACCCGGAGGTGGTCGAGAGCCTGCTGCCCATCGTTGCCCGGGCCGACCGGGAAGATATCCGCCGGCTGCTTTCCTACCCGGAAGACAGCGCGGGATCGGTGATGACGACCGACTACGCCAGCCTGCCGGGCGAGATTACGGTTCGCGAAGCGATCTCCCGCGTTCGCCAGCAGGCCCCCGACAAGGAGACGGTCTATTACATCTATGTCGTTGATGATCGCCGAGTGTTGGTGGGCATCGTTTCGCTGCGCGACTTGATCCTGGCCAAACCCGAGGCGTCGATCGCCGACATCATGCAGCGCGAAGTCGTCTCGATCCGCGCGGACGAAGATCAGGAGCAGTTGGCGCAGGAGATGGCCAAGTACGATTTCCTGGCGATTCCCGTGGTGGACGATCAGCACCGGTTGGTGGGTATCGTGACGCACGACGATGTGATCGACGTGGTTGTGGAAGAAGCCACCGAAGACGCGTTCCGCATGGGCGCCATCGAGATGATGCGCGACAGCTACCTGGAGCTGCCCTTTTTCACGGTGTGGCGCAAGCGGGCGTTGTGGCTCTCCTGTCTGTTCGTGGCCGAGTTGTTCACGTTCACGGCACTGGCGCAATTCACCGACGCCATGTCGTCGATCATCGCGCTGAGCCTGTTCGTGCCCCTGTGCATTTCCACCGGCGGCAACTCGGGTTCGCAGGCCGCGGTGTTGATCACACGGGCGATGGCTGTGGGCGACATCGGGCCGAAACAATGGTGGCGCGTGCTGCGGCACGAGTTGGCCGTCGGTATCGCGCTGGGAGTGACACTGGGGTCCATCGGCTTCCTCCGCGCGGCCGCGACGCCGGAATCGGTGTTGGGCAACGCGGACCGGCTGATGCTGGCGCTGGTCATCGGCCAGACGGTGGCGGTAATCTGTCTGTGGGGCACGATCGTCGGTTCGATGTTACCCTTGATCTTCCGCCGCATCGGGTTCGATCCGGGCTACGCTTCGAGTCCCTTCGTGGCCACGTTTGTCGACGTGACGGGGATCGTGATTTACTTCTCGATCGCGCAGTTGTATTTGCTGTAGGGCACGAGCTCGTTGGGAGTGTGTGAGCGATGAAAGGCCGACAGTTGGTCAGACGCTTCTCGATTGTGACGGCATTCGCCTTGGGGGCTCTTGCCGCTTTGTACTGCGGCAGGGCGCCTGCCGCCCAGCAGTTGTACGTGGGCAATACGGATAGCGGCGATGTTTCGGTGGTGGCCATTCCCGAACACCGCGTGGTGAGCACGATCGACGTGGGAGCCTACATCGACGATGTGACGGCCTCGCATGACGGCCGCGTGGTGTACGCCAACCGCGTCGAGAGTTCCGGGCATCCGCTTTCGAAGCGGATTGGCGAATCGGGCGAAGTGGTAGCGATCGATGCGCAGACCGAAGAGATTCTGTGGCGTGTCGACGTACACGGCTGGCCGCATCATATGACGGTCACGCGCGACGATCGTTTCGTGTTCGTGCCGCTGTTCAATCGGCCGTACATCGAAGTGGTCGATACGCAAAGGCGAGAGACCGTCGGGTTGATCCCGGCGGTGATCGGCACGCACGGGACGAGGCTCTCGCCCGATGGTCGGCGACTTTATACCGGATCGATGATGATGGACATGCTGACGGTGTTCGACGTCGAGTCGCGGCGACCGGTGAAAAGGCTGCCGACGCGTGACGCGGTCCGCCCCTTCACGATGACGGCGGATGAGAAGACGCTGTTCGTGCAGCTTTCACGTTTTCACGGCTTCCAGGTCGTCGATCTGGAGACGAATCAGATCGTGCGCGAGGTGGTGCTACCCGAGTTGCCGGACGACGTTTCCACGCCGCAATACTATCCGCACACGGTGAATCACGGGCTGGAACTCTCGCCCGACGATCGCTACCTGTTTGCTGCCGGCAGCGTGGCGGGGTACGTGTGCGTTTACGAGTTGCCCGATCTGGAGCTAGCGGCGACGATTCCGGTCGGCAGCGAGCCCAACTGGATCGTGTTCAGCTCCCAGGGGCGGTTCGCCTATGTCAGCAACCGCGGCTCGGACACCGTGTCGGTCATCTCGGTCGAGACGCTGAGCGAAGTCGAGCAGATCGACGTCGGCCAGTATCCGCAGCGGTTGCAGGTTGTGACTTTGCCCGAGAGCGATGGCTGACGGCGTCGTCAAGTCTTGGCCGACATCGCCTCGGAGAGGATGCGCGAGGTGCTCTCGCGCATGATGCGCGGATCGACCTGTTCGCCAGCCTGTAGTGTGCGGCGGACGTCTTTGCCGGAGATGAAGACCGGCTTCTCGTCCTTGTGCCGCTCCATCAGGTCGACGCGGCCCATCGACTCGTAGAACGCCGCGAAGCCGACGTTGAGCGGCTGGATCTTGAGATCGCCTTTGAGCCGGTTGAAGATCTCTTGCGCGTCGAAGTCGCCCCAGATGGCCGAGCCGTCGTGGTAGGGTGCATCGGCATGTTTGCGGCCGATGACGATGTGCGTGAAGCCGTAGTTCTGCCGGTAGATACCGTGCATCACGGCCTCTTTCGGCCCGCCGTAAAACATCTTGATGTCCAGGCCCAGCAGGATCACGCGATCGGGCACCGAGTCGTCGCGGGCGCCCCACAACTGGGGATCGCTGTCGCCTTCGCCGATGGCGCGATCGTTGATCAGCACTTCGTAGGTGTGCATGCGAATGTCGGCGTGCACATCGTCGCCCTTCGTCTCGCCGATCAGCGGGTTGAGGCACGCTCCCGCGTTCTTGCCCGCCCGCAAGAGCTCTTCCAGGCCGTAGACCAGCGCATATTCGTGGGCGCGGTGCAGCGGGTTGCGCGTCTGGAAGGCGACGACGGCTTCCCAGCCTTTTTCATTCAACAGCGCGCGGGCTTCCCGCGGCGAAAGGACGTACTTGCCGAACTGCGGATGCTTGGGTTGCGGCAGCACCCGCACGTTGCCGCCGGCGAGATGCGTCTTGTCGGCATCGCCCTTGAGCACCATGTCACCGCCGGGATGATCGGTGCGGTCGGTGAGATAGACGCTCTTGAGATACGCCTGCTTATCCCACGGGAAGACGTCGCTGATGTCGCAGGTGGCCACGATCGTGCCGGCTTCGTTCACCAGCGCCACCGTTTGCCCCGGCTTGATTTGCCCGGCCAGCTCTTCGGTGAGCGGCAGCGAGAGCGGAATCGTCCAGGCATACAGTTTTCCGTCGTGCTCGATCGTCTCTTCGTCGAGCACGCGTTGGTAGGTCGCCGAATCCATGAAGCCCTGCAGCGGGCTGAGCGCGCCATCGCCAAGGCGGTAGACGGTCGAAAGATCGGCCGCCGAGACGGGCACCTGAGGGAGCGACGCGGCGCTGGCTTGGAACTCGGCAATCTCTGCTTCCGGCACTTGGCAGCAGACCGGTTCCGTCAGTCCACCATGTGGGGGGATCAAATCCGCCATCGCGGCACGTCCTCTCGCTGGGTTCGAGGTGGGGCTTCAAGCAGCTCATCATCCGATGGGGCCGTCTATCGGCCCCGCCGAATCCGCGAATATAGGCCACGCCCAAAGGGCGGATCAATGGGCGGACGCCCGGCAGAACTCTGAAACGTGCCGAGTCGAGGGCCAGTTCACCTGGATTGCCGCACGGCAGGCGGTCCGATGCTCATTCACTTTTTCGCGATCGGACGAATCTCCAAGATCACGCTCTCCGAGTCGGTTCCCGACAGCGGATAGGCGGCGACCTTCCGCAGTTCGAGCCGTTTGAGCAGACCGTGGTGGCGCGCTTCGCCGCGCTCTTCGATCCATTTGGGGCCTTTGACCACCAACAGCCGGCCGGCATGGGGCCAGAGCGGACGCAGCCAGGTGAGCAGTTTCCGCAGGGGGGCGACGGCCCGGGCAACGAGCGTCGTGTACGAGTGTTCCACGAGCAGATCCTGCACGGGGGCATGATAGACCGTGAGGGGCAAGTCCATCGCCGTCACGATTTCGCCCGCGGCTTTGGCGCGTTTGGCAACCGAATCACAGAGTGTGACATCGACGTCCGACCGCAAGATGGCCAACACGACTCCGGGAACTCCGCCGCCGGTGCCGACGTCCAACACGCGCTCGCCGGGTTCAATGAGTCGGGCCAACTCGAGACTGTCACGGACGTCGCGGGCGACGAACTTCTCGTAGTCGGTGTGCCGCGTGAGGTTGAGCCGGCCGTTCCATTCCCATAGCAAGCGTGCGTAGCGGTCAAGTTGCGCGCGCTGCGGTGCATCGACCGCGATGGCGTGCCGCTTGAGGGCCGACTCAAGTGTGGCTGTCTCACCCGGTGGTTCGCTCATTCAATCGTTCTCGCTGGCAAGTTTGCCGCCGAAGCTTTGGGGACTTAGCATAAGGCCACGCACTGCACAGAAGAAACGCGAGGGGGATTGCGATGTACGATGCACAGAGCCGCCGCGAGTTTCTCCGCCGGGCGCTGGCCGCCGGTGTCGCCACGTCGACGGCGCCGCTGACGCGATCGCTCTATGCAGAGGACGTTCCGCAAGACGCTGCCGACAGTAGTGATAAACTGCGCATCGGCATCGTCGGCTGCGCGAACCGTGGGTATGCAAATCTTTCCGGTGTGCGGGGCGAGGCCATCGTCTCGTTGTGCGATGTTGACCAGCGTCACCTGGCCAAGGCGGCCGAAGAATTTCCCGCC
>CALKYM010000270.1 GCA_938003525.1 uncultured Planctomycetales bacterium
GAAGATGGCGGCCAACAGGAGGAGAAAGCAGACGAAAGTAAAGTTGTCAACGAGGCCACGCGCGCGGAGGACCTCGGCCAGCGTCGCGGCCAGGCCGAGCGTCGCGTAGATCGCCGCCACGACTGCCAAAACAGCCGTCCAGAGCCACCGCTCCCGCCGTGATGTGAACAGGAGCATCGACACACGATCGCGTTGGAGTGCTCGCGGGACCATCTCTCGGTTGAGAGGCTGGGCGGGATTCGGGCGCCGATATAACGCAGAAATCCCGCGGTATTTTCCGTCGCGCGAGCGGTATCCGTAGGGTCCGCACACCGTGCGTACCGTCGAGCCATCGCATACGCCGGGGTGCGGTGGCGGGGGAATTGCGGCTCAGTTGAACCGCGCGATGAGGCCGACGTCGAGTAGCAGGACGAAGACCATCAGGCCGACGATGAACATGAAGCCGGCCATTTGGAAAGCGACCAGCACGCGCTCGCCGACCGGCTTGCCGCGAATGGCTTCCAGCATGAGGAACACCATGTGCCCGCCGTCGAGCACGGGGATGGGCAGGAAGTTGATCACGGCCAGGTTGGCGCTCAAGAGGGTGAGGAACATCAACAGATCGGTGATGCCCCGGTCGGCGGAGACTTTAGCCACGTTGAAGATGGTGACCGGTCCGCCCAGCATCCGCGGCGAGATGCCACCGCCGAAGAGCTGTTGCAGGAAGCGGTAGACCATCAACAGCGCTTCTTTGGTTTCGACGGCCCCCAAGGCGAGCGCTTCTTGAAACGACTGGGCTTCCAGCGTGCCGAACATCGGCTTGGTGTTGATGCGATCGGGTTCGAACCAACCTGCGACCGTCACCGAGCCGATCTTCTTGACGACTTGGCGCTCGCCGTCGGGCGCGTCGGCCAGTTTGAGTTCGACCGTGCTACCTGGCGGATAGAGCTGCAAGACGGCCAGCAACAGGGGAAAGTTGGCCTGTTCGGCCTGGTCATCGAACTCGACGGAGAAGGGGTCGCGCAGATCGGGGTCGACATCCAAGTCCTCCGGCACGACGACGCGCGCGCCGACGATGTACTGGCCCGCTTCGATCTCGCCGGCGGCCGGTCCTTCCGGATCGACGGCTTCGATGCGGTTGAGCACTCGATAGGCGATGCCCAAGGCGGGCAGCGCGACGGGCTCGCCCTTGGCGAACGGTCGGTTCAGCGAGTCGGTGACTGATGCGAGCTGTGTCGTCGGCCGCAGGCTGACACTTTCCAACACGATGTCTTCTTCGACACCGGGACGTTGCAAGCGCAGCGAGACCTGATCGCCCGCGCGCCGCCGCAGCCGGTCCGGCAAGGTGAGCGGGTCGCCGACCGGCTGGCCGTCGATTTCCAAGAGCGTGTCGCCCGCTTTGATTCCTGCGACCTCGGCGGGGCTGTTCTTCTGCACGGCCATGACCGGTCCCATCTGCATGATCAGTCCCAGTCCGCGCATGGGTCTCGGCGGGACGACGACGTCGAGCGTCTGGCCGTCGCTCACTTCGACGACTGCGGTAGCGTCATCCGCTTCCGCTCCGCGCAGCACGGTGAGCCTGAGCGGTTGATCAGGAGCTAAGGCCATCGCGCGCGAGAGATCGCCGTATGTCTTGGCTTGCTGGCCTTCGATGGCGACGATCAAGTCGCCGTCTTCCAGCGGCGGATCGCTCTCGATCCGTGGACCGTCATAGACATCCGACTCCGCTCGCGCGAAGATCTTCAACGTGCTGGGACCATTGAGCCCGATCAGCGGGAAGCCGCCGCTGTTGTCGGGCACGAGCTGCAGCGTTTCAAGCTCGCCATCGGCGCGCTCGACGACCAGCGGCACGCCGTCGGAGGTGCTGCCCAACGTGACTTCGCTGCGGATTTCGCGGAACTGCGGGTTCTCGACGTCGCCAATCTGGACCACCCGCTCGTCGACTTGCAGGTCGGCCACCCAGGCGGGGCTGCCGGGCGACGTGCCACCAACGATGCACGGTGCGTACTCGGGACCGTCGATTCCCATGCCGAACGCCACGGCGGCCATCATGAAGGCGAAGATAACGTTCATCACCACGCCGGCCGAAATGATGGCCATTCGTTGCGGCACGCTCTTGGCCATGTAGCTACGCGGGTCGTAGATGGGCTGTCCGGAGGCGTCGAAGCCCTCGACGCCCGCTTCCTGCAAGTGGTGTTCGCGCAGCGCTTCCTGCTGAGCGGATTGTTCCGCGGCGGCCGGGTCATCCGGTTGCGCGTGGCCCGGCTCGTGGTACTGCTTGGCGCGTTCCAGTTCGGCGGCAACGCGGGCCGGGTTGTCCTCTTGCCCCAACATCTTGACGTACCCGCCCAACGGCAGGATGCCGATACCGTATTCAGTTTCGCCGTAGGTGAACTTGGCGAGCTTGAGGCCGTAGATGTCGAAGCCGAGATAGAACTTCTCGCACTTCACGCCACACATCTTGGCCACTGCGAAGTGTCCCAGCTCGTGCACGAAAATCACCAGCCCCAGGCCGATGGCGACCTGAATGATGGAAATGGTCGTGCTCAACACGCTGCTCTCGACTTGAGCAATCAGGTACATACCCACCGTGTAATCTCCTCGCGGGCCCAGCGATCGAGTTGGAGCAAACGCTCGAGGGTGGGCTGCGTTTCAAAGTCGTGTTGTTCCAGCACGCTGCGGCAGGCCGGCACAATTTCAGTGAACGGCAACTCGCCGCTCAAGAAACTGGCCACCGCCGCCTCGTTGGCCGCGTTGAGGACGGCGCCGGTTGTGCCACCGGCGCGCGCGACTTCGGCACCCAATGCCAAGGCCGGGAAGCGCTGGACGTCGGGCGGATGGAATTCCAACTGCATGACCGACGACCAATCGAGTCGTTCGGCCACGCCCTCCCAACGCTCGGGATAGCTGAGCGCGTATTGAATGGGCAGCTTCATGTCAGGCGGACTGAGCTGCGCGATGATCGACCCGTCGACGAACTCGACCAGCGAATGCACGATCGATTGGGGATGAATCGCCACGCCGATCTGCTCGGCATCGAGCGCGAACAGCCAGCGGGCCTCGATCATCTCCAGCGCCTTGTTCATCATCGTCGCCGAATCGACGGTGATCTTGGGCCCCATGTCCCAGGTGGGATGCCGCAGCGCATCTTCGGCCGTGACCGCCGCCATCTGCTCGGTCGTGTATTCGCGGAAGGGACCGCCGCTGGCGGTGAGAATGATTCGCTGCAAGTCTTGGCGGCGGCCGGCTTCGAGCGCTTGAAAGACCGCGCTATGTTCGCTGTCGACCGGCAACAGTCGCGCGCCGCGCTCTGTGGCGAGCTGCATGGCCAGCGGACCCGCCATGACGAGTGTTTCTTTGTTGGCCAGGGCGACGGTCTTGCCCGCGTCGAGCGCCGCCCAAGTGCTTTGCAAGCCCGCGGCTCCAACGATGCCGGCCAACACCGTATCGACTTCGGGACGGCGCACCGCTTCTTCCAGTGCGTCTTGGCCGACGAGCAATTCCGTGTCCGATGGCAGTGCGCTCCAGTCCTGCCGGGCGCTGGCCTGCGCGTCGGTGACGACAATCCACTGGGGGTGCAGCGCCTGCGCTTGTTCGAGCAACGCTTCAGTGCTGCGGTGCGCACTGAGACCAATCGCCTGCAGACGGCCTTGCGAGGCTCGAATCACCGCCGCGGCACTCGTACCGATGCTGCCGGTTGAACCCAGCACGGCGACCTGGCAGGGAGTTCGGTTCATCAGGCGTCGTGGGGGAATTCGCGGTGAAAGCTCACCGTGTGCATTCGATCCGTGTCGAAGAGACGAACCAGCTGGTCAAGGCTCGTCGCGTCTGTCAGGCACACGAGCCATCAAGAGTTCGTAACGACGACAGTGTCCCTTGCGATGCTGTCGGTGCGTGCCGACCTAATTCTAGGTTTCTGGGCCAGCTTTGGTTCGGAGCATCCGGCAGAACTGGCGCATTCGGCGCTCGCTCGCGGCGTCCACTAACGCCAGCGCGGACGCCCGTAATCCTTGATGCTGCCAGTAGTTCCGACGTTGGGCGGCATTCTAGGACCCCGGCCGCAACCTGGCAAGACGGCACACTGCGAGCCGTCTGTTTGGCTGCGTTGTTGGATTACGGGTCTCACCCTACGATTGAGAGAACGGTTTCAATGACGCGGGCCGTAAGCGTAGCTGGCCGCAAGTTAGATCGAGTGACAGACGATGAAGAAGAGCGATTCGGGACCGGGCCAGCAGCGCAAGCCGGCTGAGAAGAAGCCCGCCCCGACGTCGAACAATACGATCTGGTGGCTGCTGGGCGTCGGCATCCTGGCGGTGGTGCTGGTCAGTCTGCTGACGAAGCCGCCGCAAGAGAAGATCGCCTACGGCAACCTGCTGCAGCTCATTGAGAAGGGCAATCCGGCCACCAGCGAAGAGCGGCCGGCCATCCGCGTTGAGAAGGGCAAAGCGGGCGCGAAACAGGTCATCGAGTATTCCGAACTCTCGGACGAGAACCTGCTGATCGGCCCCCACCAGATTTCCGGTACCGTTACTAAACACGTACTGGAATCGCCCAGCGGGGAGCGGCTGGAGCCACGCGAGAATGTGCGGTTCGTCACGGATCGCTACGGCGTGCAAGACGACGGGAACGCGCTGGTCGATCTGCTCCGCGAGCACGAGTTCACAGAGTTCAGCGCCGATCGAGCCGAGAGTCGCTGGACATCGATGCTGGTGATGCTCTTCATCACCGGGCTGATTCTGTTCTTCCTGTTCTTCATGATGCGGCGGCTTGGCGGCGCGGGCTCGCCCATGGCCTTCGGCCGCAGCCGCGGCAAGATGTATGCCCAGGAAGATATCGGAGTTACGTTCGACGACGTGGCTGGCATTGACGAGGCCGTCGAAGAGCTGCGCGAGGTTGTCGAGTTCCTTCGCCACCCGGAAAAGTATCAGGTTCTCGGCGGAAGGATTCCCAAGGGCGTGCTGCTGGTGGGCCCGCCGGGTACCGGCAAGACGTTGCTGGCCAAGGCGATTGCCGGCGAAGCGGGTGTGCCGTTCTTCAGTCTTTCGGGCTCCGACTTCGTCGAGATGTTCGTCGGCGTGGGCGCGGCCCGCGTGCGCGACATGTTCCAGCAGGCCGAAGCGAAGGCGCCCTGCATCATCTTCATCGACGAGCTCGACGCGCTGGGCAAAACGCGCGGCACGAGCGTTGTTGGCGGACACGACGAACGCGAGCAGACGCTCAACGCGCTGCTGGTCGAGATGGACGGCTTCGACACCAACAGCGGCGTGATTGTGATGGCCGCCAGCAACCGGCCCGAGACGCTCGACCCGGCGCTGTTGCGACCCGGACGTTTCGATCGTCACGTGCTGGTCGACCGACCCGATGTGCTGGGCCGCGAAGACATCCTCAAAGTGCACGTTCAGAACGTTCGCGTGGCCGACGACGTCAACTTAAAGCACGTGGCGGCGATCACCTCGGGCTTTGTCGGCGCCGATCTGGCCAATCTCGTCAACGAGGCTGCGCTATTGGCTGCTCGGGCGGGCAAAGCGTCCGTCGGCATGCAGGAGTTCAACGAGGCCGTCGAGCGCGTGACCGCTGGTTTGGAGAAGAAGCAGCGGATCATGAGTGACGACGAGAAACAACGCGTGGCGTATCACGAGAGCGGTCACGCGCTGGTGGCGTACTCACTCCCCAATACCGATCCCGTGCATAAGGTCTCCATCATCCCGCGCGGCATCGGTGCGTTGGGCTACGTGCTACAGCGTCCCGAAGGCGATCGCTTTCTGATGACGCAGGGCGAATTGGAAAGCCGCATTCAAGTGTTGCTGGCTGGCACGCTCACCGAGGAGTTGGTGTTTGAAGACATTTCGACGGGCGCCCAAAACGATCTGGAACGTGCCAGCGAATTGGCCCGCAGCATGGTGATGGACTACGGCATGAGCCGGCTGGGGCGCATTTGCTATCGCCAAAGCGGCGGACCGGCGTTTCTGGGACCGATGGGCGAAGCGCAGCGCGAGCAATGGCACAGTGAGAAGACGGCCCGCGAGATTGACGAAGAGGTCAAACGGATTATCGACGAGTCGCTGGAAAAGGTGCGGCGCACGCTGCACAGCCGCCGCGATTCGCTCGAAGCGCTGGCTCAACGCTTGATGGAGAAAGAAGTCGTCGACGCCGACGAACTCAAAGAGATCATCGAAGCCACCTCCGAAAGCCCCAAGATCGTGCCCGGCACCGACGCGGAACGAAAGCGCCCCGCAGCGACAACCAAGCCCGCGGCAGGCAAACAGGCCGATCCGAGCGAAGCGCAGCAAGGAAGCTGACCGCGCCGATTCGCCGGTTCCGCAAGCCGGTTATCTGGGTGCCGCTGGCTGCTCGCCAGCCAGCGCTCTGCCTGCTCTTCGCCAAAGGCTGCTCTACGTGAGTCGCCGGCGAGGTTCACTCACTTGGCCAGCAGTCATTGGCACGGCGGACGTTTACTCACTAACCCGGATCTCGATCGGCAAATCTTGCCGGAGGTACGCACACACGCCGTCGGCCTCGCGGCACGTCCAATAGAGAGCGTAGGCGTTGAGCCTCAGGCTGCTCTGCGTGTCAGCGGGGATCTGCACCTCGAAGTCGAGACGGCGGGTTTCGCTCGACTCGATTTCCAGAGGTTGCTCGGCGGCGTGGCGTTGCCAACCGTTGGGAGTCTCGACCCACAGCCGCAGCGGTTCGGACTCGTTGTGCCAACTCGCCGCTCCGGACTCGCTGGGAAAGAACGTCACGTGCACGCGCACCGACTGTCCTGCTGGCACCCGCGCCGGGACAACGGCGACTTCTGCCCGCACGTGCTGCTGGGTGTCGCGGGCGATGCGGCCATCTGAAGCGGGTGGCACTTCGTCGAGCGATTCGTCGATGAATGTCCGACTCGGCGCCGCCAACTCGGCACCGTAGGGTTCTACCGCCAGCGCGATCGGCTCCTCACCGCGCTCGCGAATCTCGTCTTGGGCCCTGGCAACCCAATCGTAAAACGGATACGGCTTATCGAGTCGCGGACCGTACTGCTGAATCCGCCGCCGCCAGATGTATTGATTCGGATCGAGCGCCAAAGCGGCCGACCAGGCGTCGACCGCCTCTTGGAAGTCGCCCGGCTGACGATTCGTTCCGTCGTGACGCAGGCGATAACAGACGCCCAGCCGAAAGCGCGCGGCGCCGTCGTCCGGCGACAATTCAAGGGCGCGCGTATAGGCGTCGATGGCCCGATCGATATCGCTGGTTTGCCAGAGTGCGAGCCCATCTGCATAGCGGCGCCAGGCGATTGCCGTATTCTTCTCTTCTGCGGTCTGCTGCAGGCTGGCGATATCCTCGCCGGTCGAGATCGTGAGAGGGGCGGGAAGCGCGTCGGCAGTTACGTCTGGCGGATCGAACGTGCGGTTGATGAAGTCCTCTTCGAAGCGGTCTGCCCGCGGACCGATCATCCGCACGACCCCATGTTCGTCGAGCGCAACGAAGATCGGCACGGCGGTCGTTGCCAACACGTTGATCGGATCGTGCAGGATGGGCCAGTCGAACTGTCGCCACTGCGCGAACAACTGACATCGCTCGGGATGCTGCTCCTGCGTGACGCCGACGAGGTGTAGGCGCCCCGCTTCCACCCACTGGCGCGTCCGCTCGTGCCAGACCGGCACGTGACGACGGCAGCCCGCTCACCACGATGCGAAATGGACGAGCAACACCTTGCGACCGCGAAACGACGAAAGGGCCACCGGGCGGCGATCGTCGATGGCGGGCAGCACGAAATCCGGATGCGGCTGGCCAACGGTGGGGCGATACACATCGCCGCGCGCCGGGAGCGCGGGCGCCGCGAAGGCGAGCGTCATGGTCGCGAGCAAGATCCGCATGGTTTCGACAGTTCGTGTGCAGGAGGCCGTGTCAGTTGCTTCACGAGCCGCAACGGCAGTTGGCGACTTCGTACTGCGAGCAGCGAGGGCCGCAATCAACAATAGCGGCGGCCGGGGCCGCGTCAAATGTGTGCTTTCGCCACACTGCGTTGAGTTCTCAGCAGCGGCCGAACATAATTCGGCCATCGATTCTTCTCGGTCGCGCCGGAGATGTTCGGCATGTCCAGAACCGTTTGCCGCGGACCGGTTCGCCGGCGCGAGTTTCTCCGCGTTGGCACGCTCGCTCTGGGTGGTGTTACGTTAACCGACGTGCTACGCCGCCGCTCTCTTGGTCGAACGACCCGCGCGGACACGTCGGTGATCCTGTTCTGGATGTGGGGCGGTCCCAGCCATCTGGAAACCTATGACATGAAGCCGGACGCGCCGGTCGAGTATCGCGGTCCGCTGCGGCCTATTCGCACCAACGTGCCGGGAGTCGAGATCTGCGAATACATGCCGCGGCAAGCGCAGATGGCCGACAAGTTTTCGCTCGTCCGCTCGCTGCATCACAACATGTCGGCCCATAACGATGGCAGCATCGAGGTGCTCACCGGCAAGACGCCCAGTGTGCCGGATCCGACATCGCAGGCCCGCTCCGAGCATCCCGACTTCGGCATGGTGGCCAGCGCCGTGCGCGGCCCGCGGCCTGACGGCGTGCCACAGTACGTCGGCGTGCAGCGGGCTCCCTTCATGACCAACCCGACCTACTTGGGCGTGAGTCACAAGGCGTTCGCCACGGGCGACCCATCGAAGGAGGACTTCGCGCCACCCAACCTGACGCTTGTGACCGGCGTGGACAACGGTCGGCTGGACAATCGCCGTCAATTGCTCTCCCAGTTCGATCGTATGCGGCGTCGCGCGGAAGTCGAGCTCGACAGCGTCGACCGTTTTCGCGCGGCGGCTTTCGATATTCTGACAAGTTCCCGTGTGGCCGAAGCGTTCGACCTGGCGGCCGAAGATCCCAAGTTGCGCGACCGCTATGGACGCCACCGTTGGGGGCAGAGTTGCCTGCTCGCGCGGCGGCTGGCCGAAGCGGGAGCGGCGGTGATCAACGTCGACGCCACCGCGCCCAACGACACGACCCAACATTTCAGTTGGGACGATCACGCCAGCGCCTTCCATCTCGACTATGCGCAGCGCGAGCGATTGCCGCAAATGGACCAGGCGCTCAGCGCGCTGATCGGCGATCTTCACGACCGCGGCCTGAACGAGAACGTGATGGTCATCGCCTGCGGCGAGTTTGGGCGCACGCCGCGAGTCACGCACGCCGCGAAGAACTTCTCGGACCAGATCGGGCTGGGGCGCGATCATTGGCCGCATGCGTTCACGGCATTGGTGGCCGGGGGCGGCCTGCGTATGGGCGAAGTCGTGGGCCAGACGAACTCCAAGGGCGAGTATCCGCAGCACGATCCGGTCACTCCGCAGGACCTGTTAGCGACCGTCTACCGCCACTTGGGCGTCGACTACCGCCACGAGTTCTTGACCTTCGCAGGCCGACCGACTCCGATCCTGTCGACCGGCGAGCCAATCGCGCAGTTGTTGTAAGGACGCGGCCCCAGTGACATGGACGACAGGGTGCCCACCAAGTCGCAGCGCATCGAGTGAAGTGAAATGACCGATCAACTGGCGCGGCTGGTCCTGATTGCAGGCTTCATCGCCGTGATGCCGATCGGCGTGTACTACCGCTTGCGGGCACGGACCGATGAGAAGCTCGATCGGCGCGAGGAAGGCTGGTTCATTCTGCTGACGCTGCGGCCGCTGGCCATTGCCTGCATGCTGGGGCAGATCGCGTTTCTCATCAATCCAGCATGGATGGAGTGGTCGTCGGTGCCGCTACCGGGATGGCTGCGGTGGTCCGGTGTGGTGTTGGGCGTCGCCACGGCGGGGCTGTTCATCTGGACGTTTCACAGTCTGGGCCGCAACCTGACCGACACGGTCGTCACGCGGCGCGAGGCGACGTTGGTGACGCGGGGGCCGTACCGCATTGTGCGACACCCATTCTACGTGGCGTTCTTCGCCGCGGTGACCGCCAACGCGCTGGTGACGGCCAACTGGTATCTGGCCGTCACGGGACTGACGGCTTTCGCGACGATCGTTTTGCGCACGTCAACTGAAGAGGCGAAGTTGCTCGAGCGCTTCGGCCGCGACTACAGAGAGTACATGCAGCGGACCGGGCGCTTCTTCCCGCGAATCGTCCATCGCTAAACAGGGCGTCCACCAGAACCCCCAACCGGATCTGCGACGCGCGGTACGAATTCCGCTGGCGCCGGGAGCCAGTCCCCGTGTTGCCCTCTCGCGATTCACACCGACCAGGGCTGTCCCGCGCGCAGCTCGCGGACATGGATGTAGCCCTCTTCCAGCGGACCGGTTTTGGCGTCGGCGATCCGCCAGTGCAGCTTTCGCCTGCCGCAGGGTTGCGATTCGACGAAGATACACCGCAGCTCGCCCTCTTCGAAGCCGCACTCCTCTTGCAGTACGGCGAGAAATCGCTCGTCGTGCAGGTGGCCTTCACCGAAGTTCCAGCCCAGCACCATGCCGGCCACCAGTTCGCCGTCGACCCATTCGTAGTCCTCGAAGCGGTTGACGGCTTTGGGCACCAATTGCCGCAGCGCGCGGCCGTGCAGATGCATCAGGCGAAAGCCGATCACTTTGCCCACCAGTGCCACGGCTTGCCGCTTGTCGAAGAAGCGATCGAGTTGATCGTAGACCCAGGGCGATGATTTCTTGAGCCCGTCGAGCCTGCGGTAGCTCTCGCCGCGGAAGAACCACACGCTATAGGCCCAGTTGCCCGCGTAGTAACGCATGGCCAGCAAGAACGAAACCAGGCGTGGAAAGAGGTTGCCCGCCAGCGGGATGACAATGCACGTAGTGATCAGCACGGCGGCCATCAGCGGCGAATCCAGGTCGAACAGGCTGACGTCGGCGTGCCGGCCGAAGAGAAAGAACCCGCCGTAGACGACCATGAAGTTCCATTCGAGCGGCACACCCATCGGCACGTTGCTGGTGATGAAGATGTGCAAGAACAGCATGAGCACGAGACCGATCGTGGTCACGGTTCCGCCGCTGCCGGCCAGCAGCACGATGGGCACCGAGAACTCCAAGGCGGTGCCGGCGTGTGACATGAAGACGGCCAGCTTCGAGGGGCGCAAATCGCGCGGATAGTCGCGATACATGCGGCGACGGAGCCACTCCGAGCGGGTGAACGGCCCGTTGCTGACCATCACGCAGACGACCGTGGGGAAATGATGGTTGAGTTTGGAAAAGCCGGCCCAGAACCAGAGCGCGGCCTGCGCGGCTTTCGCGCCGGGGATCCAGTTCGCGAGGAACGTGAAGCAAAGAACTGTGACCCAGTAGTGTTCCGACCGCGCTGCCAGAAAGATGGCCTTGTCGGCGATGCCCAACACCGGCACCAGCACGGCGACGGGCAACAGCAGATCGAATCCGATCGTCGGGGCCAACAATGTCCGCAGCAGGCTGACCAGCAGCGCGGCGTACAGCCCCACATCCAGCCACGTCCGCCGCGTTCCGCCTAACAGCGGCAGACTGGGAAACAGCGAGAGCTTCGTCGTGCCTGGGCGGAGAAAATAGAGCGCTCCGCCAAACGGCGGCAGGTAACGCCCAGTGAGCGGTCCGCTGCCGCAGCCCAGCCCGAGCACCTCGAAGAGCATGCTCCACAGGATGGCCTTCTGAAAGGCAATCGGTTCCAGCCACCACGAGCCGATCGCCGCGACCGAGTCGATGCCCTCGGAAAACAGGCAGAAAAAGATCCAGACGCCGATGTAGAACGCGATCTTGAGGGCATAGAACACCATGCCCGACAGCGGAGCTCCGTAGCCCTGTAGCGCCCAAGACTCGCACACCATGCGCGCCTTTTCGGTGAAGGGCTTCTTGGCCCACTCCAAAGCGTCATACGGCGGAGCGATCGGTTCGAGCAGGCGCATAATGCGTCAGGTCGTGGGGCGGAGAGCAGAACGGCAATCCGCAGAGGATACCCGACGGCAGCAGCAACGGCACGCGCGCCACAAGAAGTGACGCGTAGCAGGGCATCGCACCCCGCGCGTGCCTTGTGGAGAGCGTGATGAAGGTATGCACAGGCGTGCAGACCCGACTCTCTTAGTCTCCGCCAACCGGTTTGATGGTCGCGGGGTCGCCGAGTTCTTTTAGCAATTCAAACGGCGGTTCGCGGCCGTTCTCGCGGCCGGTAAAGAAGTTGAACAGCAGCAGGCCGTCGGCGCCGTCGCCCCACAACTCTCGCGCGATCTTGCGGTAGTTGTCCGGTTCGGGCACGACTTCGATCGAAGCGTACAGCGGCAGCGTGTCGGGCAGTTGGCGGCGAAACTCGGCGATCGGCAGCGGGAAATCGTTGCGCAGGTAGTGCGACACGACGAGGAAGTCGACTAAGTCCTCTCGGGCCCAGGCGACCGGATCGAGTCCGATGCCGAGGTTCTGCTCGGGCCGGGCGAGTATGCGGGCCGAGAGCTTCAGCGGGCGGCCGCGCTCTTTGCCGACAGCGCGCGTCATGGCGCGGACTTCACGCATCCAGGCGGTCATCGTTTCGACCTGTTCGCTTCCTGCATCCTGTGGGAAATAGATCGGGAACCGCTGGAAGTCGAGGTCGAGCCCGTCGATCGGGTATCGCTGGCAGCATTCGCGAAGTTCCGCCAGGCGTAGCTCCCGGACTTCGGCTACTGCGAAGTTCAAGGCACCGGGGAACCACGAGGCCACGATGGGATGCACGGGATGATCGGGCCGACCGCCGATGATCTCCCGGAACAGCGGCGCCACTTCGTCGCCGTGCGTGCCCACGCGCCACTCGGGGTGCTCGCGCCAGAACTGCGAGACGATCAGGCTATCAGGGTTCTGCACGTCGTGAATCTCGTTGAGCCGAAAGGTGATGAAGACTTCGAGGCCCTGCTGCCGCGCGCGGTCGACGACCAGGCCGATCGGGTCATGCCCGGCATCGACCAGGCCGCGGAGATTCGCCAGACCACGCTCGAGCGTACCCCGACGCTCGGGCTCCCGGCCCTTCTTCATCACCCGTCGCCACTGCTCGTCGCTCATCAGCGAGCCGATCATCTCGGTCACTTCGCTGGGATACATCAGCGGCATGCCGTAGTTCGGACAAATGAAGAACGACGTCACCTGCGTCTCGGCGACTTCATCGACGTAGCGATACACGTCCTCGGGCATCATCGGCGGCATCTTGTCGATGAAGATGTTCCCACCATCGCTGTTGTAGATGAACCGCCGCGGGCGGGCGTTGTCTTCGGCAGCCGCCAGCGAGGGCGCCATGAAGATGAGCGTGGCGGCAAGCAGCCAGCGCTGGTAGTGATGCCAACGTAGATGCTCATGCAGAGATATTGCGATCATGGTGGCCTTGCTGCGGATAGTGGCGGGTCGACTATGCAATGCAAAGAGGAGCGTTTCGTACCAACTCAGCTTGTGTCAGATAGGCGTAGGGCATCGCACCCCATGCGTGCCGTCGCGATGGCCGGTTAGTACCGATAACGTACCGATTCGCCGCGCGCAGCGGGATCGACCTTCTCGCCGCCGGCGATGGTCAGCATGGCCTCGATCTGCTGAATGGGCGTCTCGTAGGGAATCAAACGGGTCGTGCCGTCGGCGAATGCAGCTATGAAACCGTGGGAAGGCCAGCCGAGTTGGCGATTCTGGAATCGCTCGAGAAACTCCTCCCGCGAGAAATCTCGCGGCTCAGCCCAGGGAATGCCGGTCTCCGGCGCCGCGATGATCAGGATCGTGCTGGACGCATCGTCGGTGATGTCTTTCAGTCGCGTGGTGCGGTTCTCTTCGAAGACATAGCCCTCGCCCACGACCGCGACGATGCTGGTGTGGTTTTGGTTTTCAGGAGTTTGCGGAAAATGGTGATACGGTACACAGGCGATTTCCGTCGCCTGTTTGTTCTTTTCGGAGTTCCAGGGCTCGTCCTGCCATAGCGGGTAACGAACGGCCGTCTGTTCTAGGTAAGGATAGATTTGCCCCCGCCAACTGTGGAAAGGCGTACCATCTTTCGCCAGCGTACGCGCAGGCGGGAAAGTGCCGATGGCCGTGTGATAGTTGTGCAGGGCGATGCCTACTTGCGCGAGACTGGCAGCGCAGTTTCGACGTTGCGCTTCGCCCTCCCGTATTCGCATCGCGTAGACCAGCCCGCACACAACCACCGCCGCGACAAACAGACCCAGGAGACGACGTTGCCAAGTCTGCATGGTGAACACTCCCGGCGTAGGGCATCGCATCCTGTGCGTCCCGCTACGTGAAGCAAATCCTACCCGCGCCGCGACGATCTCATCGTAGATGCCTCCCTGACAAGCGGTGTGCACGGGGTGCACACCCTACTCTTGGCCCACGCAACCTCATCGTACGGCAGCCTAAGCCGGCGCTTCAACAATTTGGCAACCTGTTCTCCGTGCGGAGAGGCACTTGGTGGGCGCTTGCCCGGCGGCGCCGTGCGTGAAACACTCTGCGTTTTGAGAGGGTGTGCCGCTGGTTCCTGTTCACTCGATGCGAGTTACGTGATGAGTTTTTCTTCGGATGTTCTCACGCTCGAGCGCGAGGGTGGCGTGGCGACGCTGTGGCTCGACAGTGCCGAGCGGCGGAATGCGATGGGGCCGGAGTTCTGGGACGACCTGCCGCGGGCCATGCAGACGTTGGCCGACGACGCGGATGTGCGGGCCGTAGTGATTGCCGCCAAGGGGCCGGCGTTCAGCGTGGGGCTCGATCTGAAGACGATTGGCGGCGTGTTGCAATCGGGTGGCGAGGGTTCGCCCGTCTCGCAGCGGCGGGAGCTCTATCAGGAGATCGCGCGTTTACAGGCGTCGATCACGTCAGTGGCCGATTGCCCGATGCCGGTGATCGCGGCGGTGCACGGCTATTGCATTGGCGGGGGCATCGACTTGATCACCGCTTGCGACATCCGGCTGGCGGCAGCCGACGCGACCTTCTCGGTGCGCGAGACGCGGATGGCGATGGTCGCCGACGTCGGCACGTTGCAGCGATTGCCGCGGATTATCGCCAAAGGACACGTCGCCGAGTTGGCCTACACTGGCAAGGACATCGCCGCCGCGCGCGCCAAGGAGATCGGGCTGGTGAACGACGTCTTTGATAGTGCCGAAGAGCTCGTCGCCGCCGCGCAAAGTCTGGCGAAAGAGATCGCGGCCAATTCGCCGCTGGCCGTGCAGGGAACCAAGCACGTGCTGGCGGCCAACGAAGGCCGCACCGTGGCAGAAGCCCTGGACTATGTCGCCCTCTGGAACGCCTCGTTCCTGCAATCGGGCGATCTGATGGAGGCCGTCACCGCCTTCTACGAGAAGCGGCCGCCGCAGTTCCGGGGGGAGTAGTCGGCCAGATCGTCGTCGCCTTGCCCAGCGACGCATGATTCCGCCGGCGTTGCCGTCCCCGGCAAGTTGCCGTCCCCGCCCCAGTTTTCCCAGGCACGCACCTCGACGGGGAACTTTGTGCCTGTTTGCCGCGTCTCATTTCGAGCGGGGTATCGTCAGATTGGCGACAGCCTGCACTACCGACTGGTGGTCGATGTGCGCGCGTTCTGCGGGAGACCGCGTGCATCGAGCAACCCGTGACGTGATGGCATGCGATTCGCTGAATCTCCGGGCAAGCCAGTGGGCTCAGGCTGCGGTTCAGGGGGGAGGGGCCACGGGTGGAGTTCTGCGCGATGAGGACCTATCTGCTCGCGTTCTGGAGCGGCGCGAAGTTCGTGATCGGCATCGTGATCACGATCTGCGTACTCGAGAGCGCCCGAGATCACACGATTCGAGCCATTCGCCCCGACGTCGATGCCATTCGCAAAAGCGACACCAGCACCAGCCCTCTGAGCATGCCATGGGCGCCGCGGCTATCCGGCAATGAAGCCTCCCGCTAGCAAGCACAACGCGCGGGGGAGATCGCGGGTTCCTTAGAAACCAAGCCGCGCTTGCTTTGTTCACCGGCTGCCGGCGTTGTCGGAATCCGCAATCGCCAGCAACCGATTCTTCGCCGTCAGGCTGAAGGGATTGGAGAAGTGGTAGACTTGGGCGAGCTCTTGTCCGTCTTCGATCACGGGCGTCGGTTGTTCGATGACGAAGTCGGCGAAGTGGGGGGCGTTGAAGGCCACGAACGCGAGGCTGAGTGATTCGAGCGGCCGCTCGTAGCGCCGGGCCAGGTCGGGGAAGGCGACCGGGCCGGTGTCGACCTGATAGAGCGAACTGTCGAGGCTGATGTTCATCGTCTTCACCGGATATTCGCGCGCCAACTCCAGACCCTCCTCACAAAGCATGCAAGGAAGTCTTATCGACAATCCGTCAAAGATTTACAAGACTTCGTGTCGTCATAGATCGAATCGCACACATACCGCGCATCGCTAGGTGTCCTTCTTTAGGCGTTCGCCCGCGCGCTTTAGCCACTCGCTGAGTTTGACCTCGACAGACTGCGAATCGTCCTTGTCATAGGCGCCATCACCGGCTGCAAAGCTGACGACGACAAGTCCTTGCAGATTGGTAACGAAGGTGCTGTTCACAGTGTTGACGAGCGGCTTATCAACAAGGAACACAACTGGCTTGTCCTGACCGTGAAGAAAACCGTACTCGTGAGCAAGGTTGCCGCTGAATGGATCCACATCTTCACTGTCGACGATTAACACGATGCCCAGATCGCTTGCCCACAATCGTGCCTCGACTTGTTCAATCGTAGTTGGATTCTCGTCGAGAGGATCTGGGTGTGCCTCGACAGGCTCGAAACCGTGGTCTTCCAAGACATCGCGTACAATGCGCGCTACCTGCCTGCTGCGGTACGAGTCGCTGGTAAACCGTCGTGAGAGAAAGACCGGCGTTCTTCCGTCGCAAGCATTGCGAACCGTCCGGACACTGCTTCTGAGTCTCTGCGGCACCTGAATCACGCGATCTTCCGGATGTCGCGCCATAACGACCGATTGTGGTTTTCGTGCCTCTCTGATGTGTGGGACGCCCGGGCGAAACTCCAGAGAAATGTCTCGAATCGCATGTGTGACTTCGTCACGGATTTCGTCCATGGTTCTGATGTCCGATGTTTCCTCGACTTCGCATACTGAAATCAGCGAGGCATTTCCGTAGGTAACTCCTCCCCTACGAAGGAGCGTGGAAAGTAAGTTCAGCCTGCATTCCTTGAGCGCGCTGGTTAGCTTGTCAAGCGCACCTGGAACGTCTGCGTGCTCAATTGAAATCGTCATCGCTTTTTCGGCTGGGAAGACGAATCGCGCCAGCCGTGCGACTTGATCAGAATACACTACTGCGCGTGATATCGCTTCGTTTTTTAGGGAGAATCTATCTTGAATCGCGCTGTGCCAGTCGCAATCACATAAGTACCCGTTGCGAACCACTCCTTTGCCAAGCCAGACAAGACGGTCAAGCGGTTTTTGAATATGCACTTGGCACGGTTCCTCATCACCACTCAAGAGATCCTGGATGTTGTTAGCTAGCGCCTCGACTTGTTCGTCGTTCATCTCTACCAACAATTCGGTCGTCAGGCTGAGGTCGTGGTTGGCACGTGATCCGGTCGTTACTGTTTCTGCGAGCGCAATATTTAGATGATTATCGGCGAATATAGGCTGTAGGTCTTGAAAGACCGCGTCGACGGCACCGGTAGCCTCGTTTCTTCTAATATTGATCCGCAAAATGGTGCGCGTCGGATCAATGACTGATACAATAAGGTCACCGAGTTTTGGCTGTTCGTTTTCGTCTTTTGTCGAGTATTGAAGTGAGACGAAAACAACAGTCTCGCTGAGAAGCCCAAGTGGAGCACGCTGGTACCATGGAATCGGCAATCGCTTGTGGAGGCCGCCACCATCAAGTTCTGGTGACAGGTCGATCAACTCGCCCAGGACGTGCATGAATTCCGGCGTATCAGCTTGGTGTGACATGGTGCTGCATCCTATCGTTGTGCGTCGGGCAATACATCTGCGATGGTGCGAAGGCGGGCGCAGTAGAAGCTAATTAAAGGAATGCAGGGCGCCTCGAGTGGCCGCCGTCACTCTCCAACGTGTCTTCGGAGTGCTCTAAGGCATGCTGCTGAACGTAGACGCTACGGTAGCGGTGTTCACATGTCAACGAAGAGGAATCGCGTCAATATACAGCGAGTCGTCGAGTGTAGTGGCGCAGGTCAGTCGACGACCTTCAGGTGCTCGCAAGGCAAAGTATCTTTTGGCATCGATGCGCGTGACGTCGCGCGCAGTCTTGCGCGAGCGCAAGATGCGAGCCGTCGAAGATGTGGCAGCGAGATCAATCTGACTGACAGTTCTCTGCGATCACTATCGCCAGCAACCGATTCTTCGCCGTCAGGCTGAAGGGATTGGAGAAGTGGTAGACTTGGGCGAGCTCTTGTCCGTCTTCGATCACGGGCGTCGGTTGTTCGATGACGAAGTCGGCGAAGTGGGGGGCGTTGAAGGCCACGAACGCGAGGCTGAGTGATTCGAGCGGCCGCTCGTAGCGCCGGGCCAGGTCGGGGAAGGCGACCGGGCCGGTGTCGACCTGATAGAGCGAACTGTCGAGGCTGATGTTCATCGTCTTCACCGGATATTCGATCACGGCCCGCTGCTGGGTCTCGTCGTTGTGAATCTCGGTTTGAGCGACGATCGGCCAGGCGGCGGCAGTCGCGTCGCGAATCGACTCGAACGAGTCGAGATCGACGACACTTCGCGGGTAGCGGAGCTTGAGCGTCGGCTCGCCCCACACGGCTTCCTGGATCATGCGGTAGCTTTCGCTGATGTGGCAGGGTCGGCGGAAGATGAGCCAGTCGCGCCCGCCGAGAATCGGCAGGAAGTCGTAGTTGTCTGCGGCGAACAGGTCCGACTCGGCGAACGTGTTCTCGCTCTTGCACGAACCGCACTGATAGAAAACCTGCTCGCTGCCGATTTGCTCATCGATGAGCGTCGTGCGGCTTTCGACCCAGAACCGCACGTTGTTGAAACGGGCGTCGTTGGTGATGAACGACGTACCGTAATCGAGGCAGACGTGCTCGCCGCCCGGATCGGCTCCCTGCGCACTCATTGCAGCGCCTCCCATGGCCAATGAACCGAGTCCTGCCTGGAGGAAACTGCGGCGATCGGGTTTCATGGTTGTGCTCTCCGTGGGAATCATCGCGCGAACGGCACGGCGCCATTGGTCACCCAGCCGTGAACGTCAGTGTAGTTCGCGAGGCATCGAAATGCATCGCTCGCCATGCGCGGCACTCCTAATACCGCACAAGGCGGGAGAGGATGGCCATGATGCACGCGCCCAGTGCTGCAACCGCGACGACGCTGTAGAGGCCCAGATCGAAACTGCCGGTGAAGCTGACGATCTGCCCGAGCAGCACGGTCCCACCCAGCGCACCGAACAGGACGCTCAGTCCCGTGTAGATGCCGGCAGCTTGCCCGATGATGTTTGCCGGGAGAATTCGCTGCACGATGGCATACTCTTGCGAGACGTAGGCCGATTGGAAGAACGTGCCGGCCGAGAACGCCGCAATCGTCAGCGGAATGCTCGCGGCGTAGGTGACGCACAGCACGCTGGCCGATGCACCGAAGAAGCCGAGGGCCGCGATGGCAATGCGGCGATTGGTGTGGTCACCCAACAACGCCGAGAGCGTGAAGCCGAGGAATCCGGCCACATACGGCAAGGAAGCCGCGAAGTTCAAATCGCTGAAATCCAGACCGCGGGCTTTGACGAAGTAGGTTGGCAACCAACTGAGAATGGCCCAGATGCAAAAGTTATTCGCGATGGCCCCCAACGCTGCGAGCCAAAAGACGGGCCAACGAAGGAAGTTCCAGTCCGCTGAATTCGCCACGGATTCTTCGACGTTCGCTTCGATGTACTCGACTTCTTGGCGCTCCATGAACGGCGCCTCGCGCGGCGTATCGAAGGCGAAGCGGGACAACAGGGGGAGCGTGACAAGCATCCCGAGAGTACCACAAACAACCAACATGGCCTGCCAGCCGAGCCGGTCGACGATCGGCACGAGCAGCACAGGTGCCAGCACGATGGCCAGGTTCCCGCCGAAGATCCAGATGGCGTTCGCCCGCGAGCGTTCATGAAGCGGGAACCAGTTCTTCATCAACCCGCTCATCACGGGGAAGTGAACTCCTTCGCCCAGCCCAAGCAGAATCCGGGTAACGACGAATAGCGGCAGCGAAAAGCTCAGCGGCGCGCCCAGCGCAGTGAAGACCGAGAAGGCAATGACCAGCGCGATCAGACTCTTGCGCAATCCCCACTTTGCGGCCATACCGCTGAGGCAGATGTTCGAAATCGCATAGGCCAAAAAGAAGGCGCCCATCAAGACGCTGCCACGATCGCCAGTTTCGCGTTCCGACCAGCCGTAGTATTCGGCCAATTCCGGGAGCGCGAGCGAGAGATTGATGCGATCGATGAAGGCGACGAACACCGAGACGTGTAACACGAACGGCAAGATCCATCGCCGCTGTTGGGAGAAGTCGGAAGTGGGACGCTCGTCGGGCATCGGCTGAATCGACGCTACCTAGCGGAAGCACCAGACCAAAGAATCGCACATCGCAGACTCGGCGAGCTCGCGGAGCCGCGTTTCACACACGGTGGCCATGCCGTTCGAGCGCTCGTGCGTGCCACCAGGCTTGTTCTTGTATCAACAGCCTTGCCGCGCGTACAGCGACCGGGGATTCCCGGGCGCCGAAGAGGTTTCGGCAAGTCCTCAGAGGATTGCCTCGCCGATATCTGGCTCGCCTAGCCGGCCACCGTCGCCACTTGGAGATTGGGCTGGTAGAGGGTGGCTCGGCAGTGGTGCTGAGGCACGAAGCGCGGGCCGAGATCGGTCAGCGTTTCCTGGCTGCCGACGAAGAGGTAACCGGCCGGCGTCATCGTCTTGGTGATGCGCTCAATCAGGTCACGTCTCACTTCTTTGGTAAAGTAGATCACCACGTTGCGACAGAAAACGATGTCGAAGCGGCCCGTCATTCCCAGGGGTTCCAACAGGTTTTTCTTGTCGAACATGGCCAGCGCGCGGAGTTCGTCCTTGACGCGCCAGCCTCCCTCTTCGGGCCGGAAGAATCGCGTCAGGCGCTCACGCGAGAGGCCGCGTTCGATCTCATGCGGTGCGTACCAGCCGCGGCTAGAGCGGGCGACCGCCGCATCGGAGATGTCCGTTCCCAGAATCTGAATGTCCCAGGAATGGATGTCGGCGATGAGCTCGCACAGCGTCATGCCGATGCTGTAAACCTCTTGGCCGGTGCTGCACGCGGCCGACCAGATGCGGATCCGCTTGGGGAACGCCGTCTCGGTTTTGCTGTCGATCAATTCCGGGAGGACCTTGTGCTGCAAGGCCTCGAACGGCGATTGATCGCGAAAGAAGAGCGTCTCGTTGGTGGTGATGGAGTCGATGATCTGGTTGCGGAGATTGCGGTCGGCCGATGAGCGAACCTTACGCACAAGTTCGCTGTAGCTCTGGCAACCGCTACTCTTGAGCAAGGATTCCAGGCGGCTCTCGATGAGATAGCCCTTCTTCTCATCGAGGTAGATGCCGCACAGCTCGTCAACGAGCTTGCAGACCGCATCGATATCGGCTTCGGTTAACGGCATGCGCCGACTCCTGGCGTAGCCGCCCGCTGGAGGACTTCGTGAAGTTGGCCCAGCGGCACGATGAGATCCGCCAGCCCCGCGTCTGCGACCTGCCGGGGCATGCCGTACACCACGCAACTGGCTTCATCCTGGACGACGACCGAGGCGCCGGTGCGCTTCAGCAAACGGCAGCCCAGCGTGCCATCGTCGCCCATGCCGGTCATGATCACCGCCAGGGCATCCTTTCCGTAGCAGTGAGCGACTGAGCGAAACAAATAGTCGACCGAGGGTCGGCAGTTCTTCTCGGGCGGATCGTTGGTGATCTGAATCATCGCGCGCCCGCCCGCAGAGCCGATTTTCATCTGCTTGCCACCGGGCGCGATGTAGGCATGGCCCGGTTCGACCGGCTGCCGATGGCGCGCCTCGCAGACTGCGATTCGTGACGTTTTATTCAAGTCTTCGGCCAGCGACTTGGTGAACACCGCTGGCATGTGCTGCACGATGAGAATCGGCACCGGCAGCTCGGCAGGCAGACGCGGCAACAACTCGGCCAGCGCCGAGGGGCCACCCGTTGAGACGCCGATGGCGATCAGGCTGGCACGCGCGTCGAAGTCATCGGCGCTCTTCTGCAAATCAGCCAGTTGTGGATGCGCCGGCGACGCTGCCATCGCGGCCAACGGCGCTGGCTTCTCGCCCGCCAGCCGCTCCATCACGGCGTGAACTTTGGGGACAAGGTGCTCGTGCAGCGCTTGACGATTCTCGTCGATGGAAGCGGCGGACGGCTTCAAGACGAAGTCGAAGGCTCCCAGTCGCAGCGCAGCCGTGGTAGCCCGCGCTGTGCTGTCGGTCAGACTGCTGACCATGATCACTTCGGGCCGCTGGGGGCGGCCGCGCAGTTCC
>CALKYM010000271.1 GCA_938003525.1 uncultured Planctomycetales bacterium
AAATGCGGATTCGCGGTAACGTTGATCTCGTCATCCCAGTTGAGAAATCCGCCGTCTATCGCCGGCGAAAAGACCAACAGCGACGTGACGAGCAGAGCCGCAACCGCAGCCAGATCCGCTGCTCGACGCTGCTCTGGTGCATCGTCCATGTCGACATCCAGCCGAGAAACGCACCCTCAACCCAGATACTCAGGCGGCGCAAAAGACCGCAATGGCAGTCTCCAAGCATAGGTGCGGTGAGTCGCTCGACAAAGCAACTCGCCGTTGGGTGATGATCGTACGGCGGCCGAGAGTCCGGGCCCGAGATAGGCAAACGATTCCCACAGACACATAATCGGGCGCGTTCGCTGCCGTATTTTGCTGCCGGCGGCAAACCCATTGACTGTTCTGGCCTGAGGTATCTCGTTGACTCGCAAGCGAAGACGATCGCGCCGGGCGGGGGAGAGAGCGTCGGTCGCTGTTGGTGACATTGCGACACGGTGGCGGTGGCGTGATCTGGCAATCGTTTGCTTGTTGGTCGTGTGTACGCTGGCGCCCTTCTTGGCCAAAGCGATTCACGTCGACGATCCGCTCTTTGTTTGGGCCGCCCAGCACATCGCCGTCAACCCAGCGGATTGCTATGGCTTCGATGTCAATTGGTACGGTCGACAGCAGCCGATGCACACGGTCACGCAGAATCCGCCACTCTGGTCGTATGTTTTGGCGGTAGTGGGTGCACCGTTTGCCTTCCACGAGGTCGCGCTGCACTTGGCAACACTCATGGCCGCTCTTGCCTGCACGGTCGGCGTTTACTTCCTGGCTCTGCAACTTGGGGCGCGACCGCTCATCTCTGCCAGCGCCGCGTGGGCCACACCGGCAATGTTTGTCAGCAGCACAACGTTGATGTGCGACACGGCGTTGGTGGCGCTCTGGTGCTGGGCCGTGTTGCTATGGATTCGGGCCATCCGTACAGAACGCCCGCTGTGGTTCTTTCTCTCGGGGCTGCTAGTCGGCTTGGCAGGGCTGACCAAATACTACGGCATCTGCCTCATCCCACTGTTGGGTGCATACGCTTTGCTTCACCGGTGGACGGGAGATAGGCGATTCTCGCGATCATCGACAAGTCCTCACAACTTGGCAATGCACGTTCTGGGCGGACTCGCGGTCGCGGCGGCGCTGCTTGTCGCGTTCGACCTCTGGACGGCGCGGCAGTATGGGTATGGATTGCTGCGCGAGGCGATTCTTTATGCTGCGGAAACCGTGCAACCGACTGAAGCCGGCGGGCGTGATCCGCTGCGGCAGAGCCTGGTGACGTTGGGCTTCGTGGGTGGCTCCATTCCAATCGCAGCGATTCTGGCGCCTTTCATCTGGCGGCCAAGAATCGTCGCGGTCATCGCGGTTCTTATCGGCGGTGTCTGGCTACTGCTTGCCGTAACAGGCGCCGCCGAGTCCTGGGCGGGGCCCCATGTCTCGGACGCAGGGATCGGATTTGTCATCCAAGCCGTTCTGATGGCCGCGGCCGGAGTGGCCGTCGTTGCGCTGCCGGTATGGGACCTTGTACGCCGCCGCGATCCTGAGAGCTGGCTCCTGGCCATGTGGGTGCTGGGCACGCTCGTCTTTGCCGGTGTGCTGAACTGGACGACGAACGCCAGATCGTTGTTGCCGGCCGTGCCTGCTATTGCTCTGCTCATCGGCCGCAACGTGTGGCTACCATCCGCCATGCCAACCGCAAGCGGGCGCGAATCAGCCATGGCTGTTCATCTCCCGCGGTTGGTCATGCTGCTGATCGCGTGCTCCCTGGCGCTTTCGATTTCGGTGGCCGCGGCCGACTATCGTCTGGCCGGCAGCGCCCGGCAGGCTGCCGATCGCGTAGTCGCTGAATTCGGCACGCCGCGCGAGACGCTTTGGTTTCAGGGGCACTGGGGATTTCAGTACTACATGCAGGCGGCGGGCGCCCGACCTTTCGACATGACTGACGTCGACTATCAGCCGGGAACGCGACTGGTCATCGCGGAGAACAACACCAATCGATTCCGAATCGGTCCGCTGGAGACGATGCCAGATCTGGCCGAGCACGCAGAGTTGCACTTCGTCGGGGCGCGATGGCTCACGACCATCAGCAGCACACTGGGGGCAGGATTCTATGCCAGTGAGTGGGGGCCGCTGCCCTATCGATTCGGCGCTGTCCCCGCTGAACAGTACAGCGTCTACAGGTTCAATCGTCCGCTCAGAATACGAACTCAACCTCGCGACGCACACTAGCAGCGGCTCAGGCACCCTCGCTGCTTGCGCGCTCCGCCCGCTCGACGCGCAGAATGGCGAGCAACTGGCCGACGTGCAGCTCGTCGTCCTCTTCGACGCACTGCTCAATTAACTGACCGCTCGCCGGCGCCGGCAAATCGACGGTAACGCTGCCGGCAAGCACTTCGAGCAGCCGGTCGCCTTCGGTGACGGTTGCCCCCAGCGCGACGAGCCATAGACTCGCCACGAGTGGTTCGTCCGCGATGCCCAAATCAGGCAAACGCAATTCCCAGCGCCCGTCGGCCGCGGCGTCGGCCATCACCGACTCGCGCTCACGGCGGCCGCCAGATCGCGGGCGTGATAGCTGGAGCGCACGAACGGCCCGCTCGCGACTTCCGCAAAGCCAAGAGATCTTGCGGCTATGCCGAGCTCGTCGAACTCGGCCGGTGGCACGTAGCGCTCGACAGGCAAGTGAGACGTCGAGGGCTGCAGGTATTGCCCAAGCGTCAGCAGGTCGCAGCGTACGTCGCGCAAGTCGCAGAGCACGTCGAGCAACTCGTCGGGTGTTTCGCCCAGCCCAAGCATCAAGCCGCTCTTGGTCTTGATGTGCGGCGCGCGCTGCTTGACGTGCCTCAACAGTTCGAGCGTCCAGCGATAGTCCGACTTGCGTCCGCGCACCCGGCGGTAGAGCCGCGGTACCGTTTCTGTGTTGTGGTTGAACACGTCCGGCGCAGCGTCGATCACTCGATCCAGCGCGCGGTAGTCATAGAGAAAATCGGGCACCAGCACTTCGATGGCCGCGCTGGTGCGGCTGCGCACGGCTTCGATCGAGCGGCAGAAATGCTCTGCGCCACCGTCGGGCAGGTCGTCGCGCGTTACCGACGTGATGACAACGTGTTCAAGCCCCAGCCGCACGGCGGCTTCTGCAACGCGCTGGGGCTCGTCGGCCTCCACCGCGCGCGTCTTGCCGCGATCGATGGCGCAGAAACCGCAGGGGCGCGTGCAAACGTCGCCCAGAATCATGAACGTCGCCGTGCTGTGCGCGTAGCACTCCATCCGGTTCGGGCAGCGGGCGTTTTCACAGACGGTTTCCAGGTGCAGGTCTTCCAGCACACGAGCTGTGAAGTGATTGCCATTGGAACGCGGAACCTGCCGACGCAGCCAGGGCGGCAGCCGGCGCACATCTGGCGCCGCTGTGGGAGTGGGCCCAGACGGCTGGACGATCGGAAGTTCAACCTGCATGGACGGTTGCCTTGAGCGGCTCCGGGGCAACGCTCTTCCACAAGGGATGCCCCGTGTACAAATGATAGCGATCGCACCCAAAAGCGTCGGCCAACTCGCGGACCAGTTGCGATCGGACGGCCGTGATCCGCGCGGCACCGCGTCTTTCGACGGCCAGCGAGCTCATGCGACCGTCCGCCTGAGGGTCGGTTCGCAATGCCCGGCAAGGCTCAGTTCTCAAGTCTACGTTCAGATAGGCCCCGTGATAGGTGGTCCAGTTCTTGACAGCCGCGCCGACGGCCGCCAGTTGCCCTGTGCGGCCCCAAAACCCGCAGTGCCGGCGCTGCTGGACACCGGTGAAGTTCAGGCGCGCGAGCGTTCGGCCGATCGCCGTCGAGAGCCGCTGGATATACTGCCCCACTGACCAGCCATGCCAGTACAAGGGGACTATGGGATAGATGGCAATTTGACCGGGGCCGTGCAGCAGGGTGCCTCCACCGCGGTTCACCCACCGAAGCTCCAACCCCCGGCTGCGAAGTTCGGCGTCGGTATATCCGACGTGCGACCGCGTGCCTTGGCGGCCGATCGTGATGATCGGCGCATGCTCGCAGAGCAGGATGACGATCTGTCCGTCAGCGCGGCCTGTGCTCTCGTAAACCAGCCGCTGCTGCAACGCGAGACAATGGTCCCATCTCACCCGACCCAGCAGATGCGTCTGGATGGCGGGCGCCAACCGTTTCGCCGGTGTTGCTGAGAGCGACATGGTGACAATCCGCGACAGTCGACAGGTAGGTTGTTGATCGCAGTGCCTCGCAAGAAGACCGCAGCGCCGCGCGGCATCCCAACCACGCGTCGATGTGCTGCCATTGCGAGAGTCGAAGCAGCATCGGATTCTCCAAACGAACTCGACGCAGTAAGATCAACTTAGCAGCTTCGGGTGGGGCGAGCATAGGCAGATGACGGCCGCTCCCGGGCTGGATCGTTCACATTGCGCGGCACACGGTTTGCACTTCGCCGGGGGACGGTATCACGTCCAAAAAGTCCAAGAAAAATGCCGAGAAGCCCCCCGCCCGCGAAGCCGGAGCGGCCGATCGCGTCATCGCGCAGAACCGCAAGGCGCGGCATCAGTACGAGGTGCTGGATACGCTGGAGTGCGGCATCCAGTTGGTGGGCAGCGAGGTCAAGAGCCTCCGCAATGGCAAGGTCTCACTCGACGAAGCCCACGGGCGCATGAAACGCGACGAGGTGTGGCTCGTCGGCTGCGACATCGCAGAGTACGTCGAGGCGAATCGCTTCAATCACGATCCGCGCCGTCCGCGCAAGTTGCTGCTGCATCGCCGCGAAATCCGCCGCTTCGCCGCGCGTGCCTATGAAAAAGGGCTGACGCTCGTCCCGCTCAAGATGTACTTCAAGCGCGGCAAAGCCAAGGTGCTGATGGGCATTTGCCGCGGCAAGAAAACGTACGACAAACGCGAGACGCTCCGCAAAGCCACTGTGAAGCGCGATATCGAGCGCGCCATGCGCGGGCGCTAACAAGCCAATCCGATGGATGGCGAACCTGCCGCGGCCGCAGTGCGTATGGGTAACCGGAACCGTATGTGAGCCCGGCTCCCCGACCAGCGCCGCACGGAAATCGCGGATGACCACGCCGCGGACCTTGTCGAATTCCGCCAGGCGGAAGTATCCTCACAAGCCGTGTGGTGGCTGCTGGCGATCAGCCGGGATGCCGGACGAGCCACACGTACCCACCCAGCACGCCACTCTATCACTTGCCAAGCCTTTCACCCGTGCGAACATCGATGCTGCTCCTTGAGGACGTCGCCAAATCGTTTCCGCTGCCCGATGGGACGCGGCTGCAGATTCTGGACATCCCGGAGCTGCGCGTGGGCGAAGGTGAACAACTGGTGGTGATGGGCCGCAGCGGATGCGGCAAGACGACGCTACTGCACGTCATCGCCGGCATCAGCCTCCCGGATCGCGGTCGCGTCGAGGTCGCCGAACGCGAGATCACGCAGTTGAACGAGGTGTCCCGCGACCGATTCCGCGCCGCGAACATCGGATACGTCTTCCAGACCTTCAATCTCTTGCCTGCCTTCTCAGCTCTGGAGAATGTGCTGCTGGGCATGTCCTTCGCCGCAGGGCGAACCGACACGAGCCGCGCCGAGCAACTTCTGACGCGCGTGGGACTGAAGGATCGCTTGGGCCACAAGCCGGCCATGCTGTCGGTCGGTGAACAGCAGCGCGTAGCGGTCGCGCGGGCACTGGCGAATCGGCCGCGGCTGTTGTTGGCAGACGAACCGACCGCCAACGTCGACACGGGCCACCAACAGCAGATCGTCGATTTGCTGCGTGACACGTGCAGTGAGGAAAACATCGCGCTGGTACTGGTTACGCACACGCCCGATGTGGCATCGCAGTTCGAGCGTGTGGAGCGGCTGGAAGACCTGAATCAAGTCGCGAGGTCGGCATGAGCCTGCTGCGAATTGCCTGGCGGAGCCTGGTGGAGCGGCGCTTGTCGTCGTTTCTCACCGGGCTCTCGATCGCGCTGGGGGCCGCGCTGGTCGTGGCGGTGCTCGTCATTTTCAGCGTCATCGAACGTTCGTTCAGTCAAGCCGCCCACGGGTACAGCATCATTGTGGGCGCAAAAGGTGGCCGCACCGAATTGGTGCTGAACACGGTGTTTCATCTGGGTCGCCCCATCGAGAACATTCCTTGGTCGTTCTACAAGGAGTTCAGCGAGGGACGATTTTCCAGGGCCGTGAAAGTCGCCATTCCGTATTGCTTGGGCGACAACTACAAGGGCTATCGTGTCGTCGGCACGACGCCCGAGTTGTTCAGCGAGTTAGAGTATGCGCCGGGCCGCAAGTATGAATTCCACGATGGCCGCAACTTCGCGACCGATGGTTTCTACGAAGGCGTTGTGGGCTACCTCGTGGCGCGGCGAACCGGTCTGAAGGTCGGCGACACTTTCGCACCGACACACGGCATCACGACCGAAGAGGGACAAGGCCACACTCACGACGAGTTTCGCGTGGTCGGCATCCTCGCGCCGACGGGCACGCCCAACGATCGTGCTCTGTTCGTGAACATGGAAGGCTTCTTCCTCCTCGAAGGCCACGCCAAGGGGAGTCCGCAACCACAGGGCCCCGATGGCTCCGAAGCGGAAGAATCTGATGAGGCAGAGACCCGTGCCGAATCAAACGACGGTCAAGCCGGCAGTGCCGGGGTGTCGAATGAATCCAATGCCGCGGTGGGCGACCACCAGAATGAAACTTCGGCAGCGGACGCCCACTCCGGTCATCAAGGGCACACACACAACCGCGAACCTTTGCCGGAAGATCAGCGCGAGGTGACCTGTGTCCTGGTGCGCGTCACGGATCCGATTCTCGGGACGCACCTGCCCAACGTGATCAACGAGGGTCCGGTGGCCCAGGCGGTTTCGCCGCTCCGCGTGACGCAGGAATTGATCAACACGATTTTTCAACCGATTCGATGGCTGCTGCTGGTGCTGACCACGCTGGTGATCATCGTTGCGGGAGTCGGCATGATGGTGGCCATATACAACACGATGAGCGAACGCCGACGCGAGATAGCCGTCATGCGAGCGCTCGGCGCAAGCCGGCGGACGATCCTCATGATCGTCCTCTGCGAATCGGTCATGCTGGCAGTCCTGGGCGGGGCGGCGGGTGTCTTGCTGGGTCATGGGCTGATCCGCGTCGCCAATCCCTTCGTGGTCGCCATGACGGGGGTCTCAATTGGGTTGCTCGAGTTTGATATACTTGAAGGGTTGCTGATTCCCGGGTTGGTGATCCTGGCTGCCGTGGTCGGATACCTGCCAGCCATGTCTGCCTACCGGACCGACGTCGCTCGCGTGCTCAGCGCCGCGCCGTGATGCGCGACGAGCGGCGGCGAGCCGCCCATTCGCAACGAGCCCGCCTCTCAAACTTCACCGCTCCAGCGGAGTAACTCTCATGTCACGTGCACGCAGCCTTAAGCTACTGTCAGGTCTGCTCGTAGTTGGCACCGCGCTATTGGCAGTTGCGGCGATGCCCGGACCGGTTGCGGCCTGTCCTTTCTGTAGCGCCGTGTCGCTGACGTTCAGCGAAGAGATGGACGCGTCGGACGCGGTCGTGATTGCCACTCTGCTCGCCAAGCCCGACGAAGCCGACACCGCGACCTCCACCACGCCGGACACGATGTCGACGTTCGAAGTGCTGCGCGTCATCAAGGGCGAGGAGCACATCAAGGCCGGCGAGCGATTCCAGGCGCTCTACTTCGGTAGCGATCCCGACGATACGCACTTTCTGCTGATGGCGACCGAGCCGCCCACGCTCAACTGGTCGACGCCCATCGCCGTCACGCCACGGGCCGAAGAGTACATGCAGGCCTTGCCCGGCCTGCCAGAGAGCGGCGCGGATCGGCTGGCCTTCTTTCAGGAGTATTTCGAAGATCCCGAAGACCTGCTGGCGCGCGACGCCTACGACGAATTTGCCAGGGCTCCCTACGCCGAGGTGAAAGCCTTACGCGATCGCATGCACCACGATCGCCTCGTCGGTTGGATTCAAGACCAGAACGTGACGACAACGCACCGGCGTTTGTATCTCACGATGCTCGGCGTCTGCGGCGATGACGAAGACATCGCGATGCTTGAAGAGCTCATCGGGACCGACGATCGGGAAGCCCGCTCGGCGCTCGACGCGCTCATCGCCTGCTACCTCACGCTCAAGGGAGCCGAGGGCCTGCCGCTCGTCGAGGACTTGTTTCTCAAGAATCCCGACGCCGAGTATGTGGACACGTACGCGGCCATCATGGCCGTTCGCTTTCACGGGCAAGAAGAAGAGGCCATTCCGCGCGAGCGCCTCGTCGAGGCCCTGCGCCATATGCTCGATCGACCCGAGTTGGCCGATCTGGTCATTCCTGATCTGGCGCGCTGGGAGGACTGGTCGGTCGTCGATCGACTGGTGAAGCTCTTCAAAGAGGCCGACGAATCGTCGTCCTGGGTTCGCGTGCCGGTGGTGAACTTCCTCCGCGCCTGCCCTCTGCCCGAAGCGGAGGACCATCTGGCCGTTTTGGCAGAGATCGATCCAGAGGCGGTACAGCGGGCCAGCCAATTCTTCCCGCTGGGGGGAAACGCTCTGGCCGATGCCCCTCCCGCGGATGCCGACACCGAAGACGCGGACGAGTCGGCAACGGGAGATCTCGCCTCGGCTGATGCGACGCCCTCGGAAGCCCAGATCGACGCTTCGGCGGCCGCGGCAGAAGAGGAGCCCGCCGACTCGGAACCGAGCGACGAAACGCAAGTCGCTGACACGACAGAGGCTGTGGCGGCTTCCTCGGGCACAGAAGGCGCTGCGGAGGCTTCCTCAGCGACCCATTCGGCGACTGAGAGCGTAGAGTCTAGTGGGGCGACCGAAGAGGAAAACCCCTCCGTGGCGGCCATCGCTGAAGGGAACGATGACGCTGCAACGGCACCCCCCACGGGCCCTGTGGCGGTCGTACCCGTGAGCACACGAGTGCTGGTGGTGCTGATCCCCTTGGCCATCGGCGGCGTGCTGTTTGCCGCCTATTGGGTTCTGCTTCGCGCTGGCCGACGCCAGGCGGCGGCATGAGCCCGGCGCCGTCAACATTCGATCCGACAGCCCACGACGCACGCGAGATGAGTACTGCGCTGGATATCCCAACGGCCGTCGACCCACTGGCCGAAGAGCAGTACCGTGCTCTCAGTCTGTTGGCGGTGGTCAGCTTCGGTTGCGGACTGCTGTCGGCGCTGGTGCTGATCTCCGTCTGGCTGAGCTTGATCGCCGTACTCGGAGTGCTGGTGGGACTCTACGCCGGCTACCAAGTGCGTCGGCAACCCGACGAGCTCACCGGTGGCGGTCTCGCCAGGGCCGGTCTGATCTTGTCGCTGGTCATGCTCATCGCCGGCTGGGCTCGCGCTGGCTACGTCTACGCGACGGAAGTGCCCGAAGGCTATCAGCGCGTCTCGTACGCCCAGCTCCAACCGGACAACAGACGGCCGGGGGAGATCGTTCCCCAGTCCGCTTTGGCCCTGGACGGGCAGCGGGTTTTCATCAAGGGCTACGTCTATCCGGGCGAACAGAGCCGGGGAATCAAGCGTTTCGTGCTCTGTCGCGACAACGGCGCGTGCTGCTTCGGGGGACAGCCCAAGCTGACCGATATGATCCAAGTCGATTTGGAAGAGCCATTGACGCTGGATTACAGTCCTTTCCTGAAACGCCTCGGTGGCATCTTCTACGTGGACCGCACCGAGGCCAGTGATGATCTGGGCGGTGTGCTGTACCGCTTGGAGGCGGACTATCTGCGATGAGATTCGCCCTCGAACCATCCGTCTACGCTCTCTGCATCATCGCGCTGGCGTGCGCCGGCTGCGAAGATGCGGTCGTAGGGTCTGCGCGCACGGCAATCGAAGCCAGCGACAGTGGCGCCGCGGCAGCCGCGATTGCCAAAGACAACGAGTCGAGCTCGACGGCGCTCGCAGCGAGCGAACCGAGTTCCGACGCCGTTGACGTCGTGAGCGAGGGGTCGGGGGAGAATTCAGCAGACGACGCCGAAGGTGAAACGGCCGATTCGAGTGCGGCAGCCGATCGTTCTTCGCGACGCCCTCTGATGCGGCCGCCGCCCGAGCAGCCCAGCGAACCGCGGCAGCCGAGGGTTGTCCGCCCCAACCGCCCTGCGGCCAGGCGGGGTGGAGCGCTGGAGATCACGTTCGACGCGATCAAGTTCGACATCGAGAAGGGCGAGCCCTTCGAGCGGGAGATGCTCACGCCCGAGATCGAAGAGCTGTTCGGACAAGACGTGCGGATACGTGGATACATCTTGCCCACCAGCGTTTTTCAGCAGAGCGACATCAAGCAGTTCGTCCTAGTGCGCGACAACCAGGAGTGCTGCTTTGGGCCGGGAGCCGCCATCTACGATTGCATCATCGTCGAGATGCAGGGATCGGCCACGGCCGACTTCTCAGTTCGCCCGGTCGCCGTCGAGGGAACCTTGGCGCTGAACGAGGTGCTCGACTTTGAGGGCGGCCACTTGGCGATCTATCACCTCGATGGGACGGCCGTTAAGTAAGAAGTGCAGATCGCGCACGACTGCGCGATGTGCCATTGATTGCCTTTTGAGTACAGGCAATGGCCTGCAGATCACGCCCGATACGACAGGCAGCTGCCTTCACGCTGAGCGCGCTTGCACTGCTCGTCGCGCTTGCGAGTTCCGCTTCGGCATTCTGCCCGTTTTGCACAGCGCTCGTGCCGACGCTTTCGCAGATGCGCGACTCTGCGGATACGGTGCTGTTGGCCGAAGTCATCGAGGAGAACTCTGGCACGTACGAGTTCAGATTGCATCAGGCTCTGAAAAGTCCTGCGGTCAACGCGCACGCGGAAAACGTGCGCATCGCGGTCGACGAACCGCTCTCGACGGGCACTCTGGCGCTACTGTTCGGGGCGCAAGATCCGAGGGGAGAGGAACACGTTCGCTGGCAGGCCACTGCCGTCGACGAAACGAGCCTCGCTTACTTTGCCGGAGCCCCTTCGCCACGCACAGACGCCACCGAGCGGCTCGTCTACTTCGCCCGATTCCTGGAACATCCTGACCCCGTCGTGGCCGAAGATGCCTACCAGGAGTTCGGGCACGCTCCGTTCGATCGGGTAGCGGCCGTTGCCGACCATCTTTCAAGTGACGAGCTACGTCGCTGGCTGCGCGACGATCGCGTACCACAGCATCGCAAGGGGTTCTACGGACTCGCGCTGGGGCTGCCGCGTGAACAGGCGGAGCTGGACGCGAACGTTGTATTTTTGCGCGAGTTCGTCACCGAGCCCGCCGTCGATTTTCGAGCCGGCTATGACGGTGCGCTGGCCGGGTTCTTGCTCGCCGGCGGCGAAGATGCTCTGGTCCTGATCGAGCAACTCCTGCTCGCCAATCTAGACGCCGCAGAAGGCGACGTCCGCCACGGCCTGGCAGCGCTGCGGTTTCTTTACGAATTCGGGCGCGATATCCCTCCCGAGCGCTTAGTCCGGGCGATGCGTTTGTTGCTCGAGCGGCCCTCGCTGTCCGCGGCGGCAGTCGTCGACCTGGCCCGTTGGAACGACTGGGAATCGCTCGATCGGGTCGCCGCACTCTATGCGCCCGCGCCGGCCGATTCGCCCGCCTTGCGGCGAGCCGTGGTGGGGTATCTGCTGGCATGTGGCAACGATGCTGCGATGGACGCTTTGGAATCGCTGCGCAGTGCCGACCCTCAAGGCGTCGCCATCGCCGAACAACATGTCGGCCTGCTGGGCGGCACGCGGTGATCAGGGCTCGAACGAAGGCTGTCGGTCACCGTGTACGGGATGCGGCGCGGTGCCATTAACCGAGCGGCGCACTCGGGATATACTGTCGAGCACGCTGCCCCTCGGTAGCTGCCGAGTCGACGCGACGCAACATCGATTCAACCCACACGGCGTCAGCCTTTTCGATCGCACATGCCGCGATACATCGTTCGCTGCGGTTCCACGCGCAAGCTAGGGGTCTTCGCATCTGGTCGCGGGGATACCTACGCTCGTACGACGCGTGTCATTGCGCGCACCGATCGCGGTCTCGAGGTGGGCGAGGTGCTCTGCGAAGCCACCGACCAGGCCCTGGCGCACTTGCCCAGCGGATCGGGTAAGGGGCAAGTAGTTCGGCAGATGACGCCGGAAGACGAGCATGAGCAGTTTCGGCTGCGGGCTGAAGAGCGCAAGGAGTTCGAGACGTGCCGCGAGCAAATCGAGCAGTTGAAACTCGACATGCAGCTCGTCGACGTCGAGCACCTCTTCGGCGGCGAGCGGATCGTCTTTTACTTCCTTTCCGAGAACCGCGTTGACTTTCGCGAGCTGGTGAAGAATCTGGCCAGCGAGTACCAGACACGCATCGAAATGCGTCAGATCGGCGTGCGCGACGAAGCTCGTCTACTGGCCGACTACGGCGACTGTGGCAAGCAGGTCTGCTGCAATACGCACTTGAGCGAAATGCCGCCGGTTTCGATGAAGATGGCTAAATTGCAAAAGGCCACGCTCGATCCGACCAAAATCTCCGGACGCTGCGGGCGGTTGAAGTGCTGCCTTCGCTACGAATACTCCACCTACGAAGCACTTCGCAAAGAGCTACCCTCGGTGGGCACGCACGTGGTGACCAACCGCGGCCGGGCACGCGTGCTGGGGCAGGAGATTCTCGCCAGCCAAGTGTTGGTCGAAATGGAAGACCACCGCCGAGTGCTTATTCCCGCCAGTGATATCCTCACCGTGCTGGGCAAAAAGCCCCCTGGCAAATCGGATGCCCCGCCTCGTCCATCCTCAAAATAGCGACTCGCCCTGTCTCGTTCGCCGAAAGAACGATCGTTGCATCCGTAGTTCATTCGGCGACGACCACTACCCGCCATGTTGCAACCTGGCCCAGACATGCTCGAACTGCTCAAAGAGGATCGACGGTATGCGTTCGATGCGTACCTGTTCCTCTTCGAAGCGCTGACCTACGCGCAGACCGTTATGGGACTCGGCAGCGAGCAGCCCAGCGAGCCGGAAGCCAGCGGCGAAGAAGAGGACGATGATGACGACGAAGCAGTGCCCGAACGTCACGTCACCGGTCAACAACTTTGCGAGGCCATTCGCGCTTACGCGCACGAACAGTTCGGCTATTTGGCCAAACAGGTCTTGAATAGCTGGGGAGTGAACTCGACTGGCGACTTCGGCGAAATGGTGTACAACCTGATTCGCATCGGTCACATGCGCAAAACGCCGAAGGATCGGCGGGAGGACTTCGACGACGTATTCGATTTCGAAGTCGATTTGCGACAAAAGTACCGGATCCAGATCCCGAGCTAACCGGATGCTGGTCTCGCACAACCGAGTCGCAGCTGAATACCGCCGTGCCCCCCTGGGCGCACGCTTAGTTGACCAGTCGTCGCCCAGACGACCGAACTCGGCATGTCTGCGACGAACAGTTCCGACGCCGCTTACTGTCCAGGAGTTGACGCATCCGCATGGCGGCGCGCAAACCTACGCGGCATGAGCAAGCTCGCGCTGGCGACGAGAGCAGGCGGATGCCGCTGCCCCCATCGTCGCGCGGCCAGCGGAGCTGGTTTGTGATCACCCTGCTTTTGTTTGCCGCCTGGTTGGCCTTCCTCGCGTATCTGGCGATCGGACGTTAGGCGGCCACGCGCGCCCGATTCAGCTTGATCGACACTAGCGCCCGTGCGAGAATCCCACGCTGCCAAACTCAAAGCGCGGTGCCTTGTTCACAGACCAATTCACTACAGCTAACCGACGGTATCGAGAATGAAGCTCGTTCCCCTGGGCGACAAAGTCGTCGTCAAGCGTCTCGAGGCAGAAGAAACGACTGCCGGTGGCATCGTGCTCCCGGATTCGGCGAAAGAACGCCCCACGCAGGGACGCATTCTCTCGGTGGGCGACGGTCAGTTGTTGGCCGATGGTTCTCGCGCCAAGCCGCAAATCCGCGAAGGGGATCGCGTCCTGTTCCAAAGCTACGCGGGCAACGAAGTTGTGGTCGACGACGAAGAACTGCTCATCATGAGCGAGACTGACATCCTGGCTGTGTTCTCGTAGCAGGTAGCACCACCTACCGCTCATCGTCCCGCGATGAGCAGCGGCTGTCTCGCCCGGCGTTGCGATCGTGCTACGATTATGGAGTGAGAGGACGGATGGTAGGCATGGCCCCGCAGCGCGCACTGAAGCGAACAGAGAGGTGTCTCATGTCGTATCGGATTCGACGTTGGCTTGTAAGCTCACTATACATAGTCGCCTGTCTGGTAGGGACGGCGTGTACGCTGCACGCCGAAGACGTTTCAGGCGCGGACCGCGAGTTGCTCGCGCGCACGGTCGAACGCGCGATCGGCTACCTCGAAACCATCGGCCAAGCCGATGACGGTTCGTACTCGGCACAGGCGAGCCCGGCGGTGACCGCCTTGGTCACCACAGCACTCCTGCGGCATGGATTGAACGCAGACGATCCGCTGGTGGCGAAATCGCTCAGCTACCTGAGGGACTTGGTTCAATCGGACGGCGGCATCTACAAGCCCGGCAGTCGCTACCGTAACTACGAAACCTGCCTGTCCGCTATGTGCTTCCAAGAAGCCAATGACGGTAGCCAGTACGACGAGTTGCTGGCCGGCGCCGAGCGCTTCGTGACGGGCCTGCAATGGGACGAGACTGAAGGTCGCGATCTGGCCGACTTCGACTATGGAGGTGGCGGCTACGGCAGCCACGAACGCCCCGATCTCTCGAATACTGCCTTCCTCGTCGAGGCACTCCACCAACTTGGCAACGGGCCCGATGATCCCGCCATTCAGAAAGCGCTCGTCTTTGTCTCGCGCTGCCAGAATCTTGAAACCGCGGCGAACACGACACCGTTTGCCGCCAAAGTGAACGATGGCGGCTTCTACTACACGCCGGCTGCCGGCGGCCAGAGCCAGGCGGGTGAGACGCCCAACGGCGGGTTGCGCAGTTACGCGTCGATGACCTATGCGGGCTTGAAGAGCATGATCTTCGCCGGCGTGGGCCCCGATGACCCCCGTGTCAAGGCCGCGCTGGAGTGGATCTCGAAGCACTACGCCCTCGATTCCAATCCCGGCATGGGAGCCGCGGGCCTGTACTACTACTACCACACGTTCGCCAAAGCGCTCGACGCAGTGGGCCAGGACGTATTCGTCGACGCACACGGCACAGAGCACGACTGGCGCCGAGAGTTGGTCGATGCGTTGTCCCAACGGCAGCAGAACAACGGGTCCTGGATCAACGAAGAGAACACGCGCTGGCTGGAAGGCGATCCGAACCTTGTGACAGGCTATGCGCTGTTGGCGCTCAGCTATTGCCGGGGTGAGTGAGAAACCTCTCGGCCAAAGGCAGGCCGGCTAAGCCACCTGCGCCAACACATACGGGCCTTTGGGAATGACGGCCATTGTCGCCTTGGGCCCATGCCGCTTGAGTGCGTTGTCGATAGCTTGTTCGACGGAATCGGCCGCGTCGACGAACAGCCGCTGGAGCTCGTCGCCAGACACCCCATCGCTGACGAGTGTCACGTTAGCCTTGCGCCGCACTTTGGCCAGCTCTTCCACTTGCCACTGGTCCATCACAAAGTAGTCGCGGCCAAGAATCCTCTCGATGAATTGCTCGAGACTGGCGTTGTCGCGAAAGACCTGCTGAAACTCTGGGCTGCCAACCCCTTCGCTCAGACTGGCGGCCATGATGATCGTGCCGCCCTGTTTCACGACGGGGAGCGCCCCGACCAGCCCTTTGACGGCCTGATAGAACGTCGTGTCGAGGGGATAGCCGGCTGACGAAGTGACGACGACATCGACAGGCTCAGCGACGGTATCGCGCACAACATCGCGCACGAAGTCGACGCCCTCCAGGAACGCCTGCTCCATATCGCCGGCCACGAACTTCAACGGCCGCCGTTGTGCATCGATGACGGCGTTGACGATGAAGTCGCAGCCGGCGTGGCGTGCAATCCACGTGTTCTCTTCGTGCACCGGGTTGCCATCCAACAGTCCGCAATCCGCACGGGGATGTTCGAGAAAGTCGGGTCCGTGCCAGACCTTGACCGTCTCCAGCGCAGCCAAACCGGGACAGACGAGCTTGCGTCCGCCCGAGTAGCCGGCCATCAGATGCGGCTCGATCAGCCCTGTGGTGAGCTTGAAGTCGGCTTCGACGTAACGCTTATCGATCCAGATCGGCACTCCGCGCGGACTGTCGCCCAGGTGCGCGTGCTCATCGAGATGCGTGCCGTGATGATTCTCGATGCGGTAGGTGTCGACGATTTCGGGACCTACCATTTCGGTCAGCTCATCGCGAGTCGTCGGCCGATGCAGTCCGGTAGCCACGAGAATCAGGATGCGCTGGCGCGGAATGCCGGCTTCTTCGAGCGCGGACAAAACCGCAGGCAGGATGACGCGGTTGGGTACCGGCCGGGTCACGTCGCTGATCACCACACAGGCGTCGCGTCGCCCCCGGGCCAGCTCGACCAGCGGCCGGGTTCCTGAGGGCGCGGCGAGGGCTTCGTCCAGGCTTGCACGGGGTTCGGTAAGCGGTGGTGTCTCGCGATAGCCCAACTGCTGAACAGGTCGGTCGTCGGGCAGATCGACGTCGATGCCAGTTCGCCCGTAGTCGAGTTTGACACGCATGGTTGCTGGGCCTCAGCGATTTTGTCGCAACGTACTTATCAGCAGATACCGCGCTAGTCGTCGAGCTTTACAACGTTGCCGGCGATGGGCTCGCGGGTTTGGCGGGTGCGGTTGGCGGGAACGCTCGCATCTTCATAGCCGAACGAGATACCGCAGAGAATCCGCAGCGAGTCGGGGATGTTCAAATGCGGTTTGACGATCTGCGGAAACTGACGCAGGCTGGCCTGCGCGCACGACGCCACACCACGAGCCCAGAGGGCCAGCATGAAAGTCTGCACCCACATGCCGACGTCGAGCGCGACCCCGACGCCGAAATACTTTTCCATACAGACAATGGCGACGTGCGGCGCGTCGAAAAACTCAAAGTTGCGCAGCATGGCCCGGGCTCGCCCGGCATGATCGTCGCGTTCAATTCCCATTTCGGAATAGAGGGCGACGGCACAATCGACTTGTAGCTTGCGATAGGGTGGCGGAAACGCATCCTGTTCATCCTCGGGTTGCGGTGCCTCGCCGTTGGCAATTGCGGTGGCGAGCGCTTCGCGGAGGCGATCGCAGCTGGCACCTGACGCCAGAAAGACGCGCCATGGCTGCACATTGCAGTTAGACGGCGCGTGTTGCGCCAGTTCGAGAGCCTCGTCAATCGTCTCTTTGCCGACCGGACGATCGGGCGTGAAGCCGCGGACGCTTCTTCGCTGCCGAATCGTCTGGTCCAGATCATAAACGGTGGTCGCGGACATCGGTGGACAATCGGCTAAGGGGTACGGGTCAAGCGAGTCGATCGCGCGCGGGTTACAATCCGTAGCGCTGATGCAGGATGCACGCGCTGAGTACGGTCGTGAGAATGTACGACACACCCGCCCGCTTGCGGTCGTCAAGCTCGGGCAGTCGATCGAGCAACTGCACTACGGCCGTCTGGTCGTAAAACGGCAAGTCGGCCAGCACCGGGCTGCGGAGCACATCTTGCATCAGTTCATTCAGGCGGCCCTTCGGCTCGAGACCCGAGGGCGGAGCCAAAAACGGGTGCTTCTGTCGGCGATACACCGTGTCGGTCAGGACGTGGCGTGTGGCCTCGCGGAGCACGTACTTTTCGGTCATGCCGCGAATCTTGAGCGAGACGGGCATGCTGCGGACCAGCTCGACGACCTTGTGATCGAGAAAAGCCACGCGGCCTTCGATCGAGTGTGCCATCTCCATGCGGTCGCCTAAGAAATTGAGCAGATAGTTCGGCAGCATGGACTTCGACCACAGGTAGAGCGATTGATTGACGGGATCGCGGCCGGCCAGTTGCCCGCGGACATCGATGCGATCGAGGAAGAGGCGAAACGCGTCGCGATGCTCAAACTCCTGTTCAAACTGTTTGTCGAAAATACGACGATACCGAATGCTATTGGCCGAGCGGGTTTCGATCCACGAAGGCACGTAGCCGAGCATTCGCCGCACGCTATCGAGCGGCATCACGGCGCCGGTCGGCAACAAGATTCCGCGTGAAACTTCGTTTCCTTCTTCCAACTTGGCCAGCAGCCGCTCGACCTCGGCGGGGTCTTGCCGCTCGGAATTGTAGAGCAGCAAGTCGCGACGGAAGTGCGCATAGCCGCCGAGAATCTCATCGGAGCCCTCGCCGGTGAGCACGACCTTGTAGCCGTGATCGCGGACCATTTCGCTGAGCAGATACTTGGCCACGCCGTGACCATTGGCGGTCAGCGTTTCGCTGTGCCACACGGCATCGGAAAAGTTGTCGGCCAATTGCGTCTGTTTGATGGGCAGCGGATAGAATTCGGCGCCGGCGTGCGCCGCCATTTCTTCGGCGACGTGCTGTTCGTTGTAGGCTTCGTTGTCGAAGCACAGCGTGAAGGCGCGAATCGGTCCGTTGTGGTGCCGGGCAGCCAGCCCCAAGAGTGCGCAAGAGTCGATACCGCCGCTGAGGTAGCATCCCACCGGAACATCAGCCCGCAAACGCAGTCGCACAGCATCATCCAGCGATTGGCGCATCCGCTCGACGTGTTCCCGTGGGTCATCTGAGACGGTGGCCAGTTCTTCCCGCGACGGATAGTCGAAATCCCAGTAAGGCGCCGTCTGCACGCGGTCCTTGGTGGCGAGCAGATAGTGGCCCGGCGGGACTTGATAGACGCCGTGAAACAGCGAACGATCCTGATCGAAGTAAACGTGCGCAGCCTGGAAAAACGATTCGTGATCCCAGCGAGCTTCGACGCCGGCGGCGAAGAGGGCCTTCGCTTCGGAAGCCAAATACAGCACGCCATCGACCTGCGTGTAATACAGCGGCTTGATGCCGAACCGGTCGCGGGCGGCGAACAGCATCTGGTTGGGCGCGTCCCAAAGCACGAACGCGAATTCACCGCGAAGGTGCTCCAGACAGCGTGCACCGTAGTCTTCGAACAAGTGCAGCGCGATCTCGCTGTCGGACTTGGTGCGGAACTGATGGCCGCGCTCTTCGAGTTCGGCTCGAATTCGCTCGAAATCGTAAAACTCGCCGTTGGCGACCAGGTGCAGCGACTCGTCTTCGTTTGCCAGTGGCTGATCGCCCGTGAACAGGTCGATGATGCTCAGCCGTGCGTGGCCGAGCCCCACGTTGCGTCGCGGATCGATCCAGTGACGCTGCCCATCGGGGCCTCGATGCGTGAGCATCGCGGTAGCCGTCGCGAGGCGCTCTTCGGATACCGGCTTTTCGGGCGAGAAGATGGAAACGAAGCCACACATAGGCGAACTGCTGATAGCTCTTAGGGGGGCCGGGGGTGATTTCTGCGCCTTCGAGTTGAGCCCAGCGTCCGGGCGGCGTCAAGCGACGACGAATCGCGGAACTCGATCAGAGCCATCCCGCTTTGCGATACCACGCGGCGGTTTGTTCGAGCCGCTCGGCTAGCGTTCGCAGAGGCGCGAATCCCAGTTCGCGCTTGGCGGTGTCAATCGAACAAATCCACGAACCGGCCGAGGCTTCGCGGACTTTGTCCAAGTTCAGAATGGTTGGCTGCCCGCGCAGGCGGGCCCAGCCCTCGGACATGGCAGCCAGGCACCACGCTGCGGCTTGCAAATTGCGGACGACCCACACACGACGACGTCCCAGCGCCCGACCAATCATGCGTCCCAGCTCGGCGTAAGTGGGCTGGTCGTCGGTCGCGGCGAAATAGTATCCCTGGGCGAAGTTGTTCTCTCCACTGTGTTCGTGTTCTAAGCGTTTGCCTTGCAGCGCCGCCTGAACGATCAAATGACTGAGATCGAGCGCGTGAACGATCGAATAACGTCGGTCGGCGAAGGTGGGAACCATATGGATGCCGAATCGACTAATGGGAAGAAACATCTTCGCCATCTGGGTGTCCCCTTCGCCAAAGACGATGGCAGGGCGGACGATCGAGACGGGGACGCGATCGGCGTGTGCCGCCACGACGATCTCGCCGGCGCGCTTGCTCCGACCGTAATAAGACACTGGCTCCGGCGCGTCTCTCTCGGTGCGCGGTCGCCCTCCCTTAGCAGGACCGGCTGCCGCGAGTGACGACACGTAGACCATCGTCGGCGGCGTTGTCTGTTCAGCGCATGCTCCGGCTACGCAGGCCGTTCCACCTTCGTTTACCTGCATGAGGCGTTGCCTGTCGACCGCCATCGTCATGCCGGCAAGGTGGAACACCAGCTCTGCGCCACGAACTCCTTGCCGCACACTCTCTGCATCGGTCACGTCGCCCGGTACCAATCGAGCGCCGAGCCGTTCGAGATGCTCGACTTGCGAAGTCGGCCTGACCAAGCAGGTCACCTCGTACCCCATCTCGCGCAGCCGCTCGACGAGGTGACGTCCGATGAAGCCGCTAGCACCTGTGATGAATGCGGTGGGCATGGTTCAGCGATATCGAATCGGTCGATCCGGAGAGCCAGCAAGCGATATTTCTAATAGCAATGCAGCTTTGGCAACAGTCTCCCGAAGATCAAGGCCATGCTTTGTCGCTCTTCAAGCGTGCAGCAGCGGCAGTGGCGACTTAGACGCTTCCACACCCAGGGGTCGAGGCTTGCCAAATCGGCAGAATCGGCACGCGCGATCCTGCGTCGATATCGACGCGACGTGATCGCCGATAAGCATGTGCAGCAACCGCAAAACGGCAACGGGAAAAGTGCGCCAATTGCCCGTGACCCTGCGGGTTAGGCGAAACACTCCGGCTAGGGCGTTTCACGCTGGTAGCCACCGCTTGGCGCCCAGCGCGGACAACACGGACGGACAAAGCGAGCGGCAGCGGAGCACAGCAGTCAGAGAAGGCATTCGAGGCGCTGGCGGAAGCAGGCTCCCAGCTTGCGGCGACCGCGACGCTTCGCGCCGCCACCCTGAGGGCTCTGCGGCCGAACCAGGAGGGGACACGCAGTGGCGACGAGCGAAATCGACGGCACTTTCACGTTCACAAACGGCCACGCCAACCCTACTCACTCGGGCGGCGGCGAGCGCGGATTCCCGGAACAGATTGCCCAGTGGGCTCGCGACGCTGGCATCCAAATCGACGATGAGCCCTCGTTGGTTGATGTGGTCCGCGCTCGGGAACAAGGCGCGTCATTTCGCGAAGCGGCCGTCATGTTCAGCCTGGGGCTGGAGTATTTCGAAGAGCTCGGACACAACCTCTATCGCCGGAGCCTACTCGGTCCAAACAATGCCCAGGCGCACGTGCACTATCCGCGCGAGGACAGCACGCGCGAGATGATCATGCTCGCGTCGAACAACTACCTGGGTCTGACCACGCACCCCCAGGTGGTCGAGGCCTCATGTGCCGCCGCGAAGAAGTATGGCACCGGGACGGCCTCTTCGCCCCTGCTGGTGGGCTCGTTTCCGACAACGACCGAGCTCGAACGGAACCTGGCCGACTTCAAGAGCATGGAAGAAGCGTGCCTGTTCTCGCAAGGCTTCGCGGCGAATATCGGTGTGATCTCGGCCGTCTGCTCGCGGAACGATCTGGTGGTTCTCGACCGCCTCGCCCATGCGAGCATTCTGGACGGTGCCAAGATTTCGGGAGCGGCCGTGCGCGTGTTTCGCCACAACGACGTGGCGCACCTGGACAAGGTACTCTCGCGGCACCAAGAGCTGAACACGAAGCTCGTCGCCGTCGAAGGCATCTACAGCATGGATGGCGACATGGCGCCGTTGGACAGAATCCTCGAGGTGGTGCGCAAACACGACGCGATATTGCTCGTCGACGACGCGCACTCGACAGGCATCCTTGGCCCTGAAGGTCGCGGCGCCGTGGCGCACTTCGGCCTGCAGGGCGAGGTCGATCTGATCGTCGGTACGCTCAGCAAATCGCTGGCTGCCTGTGGCGGCTTCGTGGCGGGCCCGACACCTCTGGTGACGTATATACGCTATATGGCCCGCGCCAATATGTTCTCGGCCGGTATTTCGCCCATGGTGGCGGCTGCAGCCAACGCCGCGCTGAACGTGATTCGCGCCGAGCCCCAGTTGCGCGAGCGGCTGTGGGACAACTGCCGCTTCATGTTCGAGGCGCTCAAGCGCAAGGGGTTCCGCGTCGGCGAAGCCGCCAGTCCGGTGATTCCGATCATCGTTGGTTCGATGTCGGCGCTTCGCGAGATGACGCTCGAACTGCATCGCAACAACGTTTGCGTTAATTCGGTTCCCTATCCGGCCGTGGCCCGTGGCAGCGAGCG
>CALKYM010000272.1 GCA_938003525.1 uncultured Planctomycetales bacterium
GCGGCGGCAGGCCGTGTCGCGCGAGGACGATTTCTACTCGAGCGCGTCGCGCGTCCTGCTTCCGTTGGGCTTCGAGGGCGTCCAGTTGTTCGCGCAGCCGCTGGTTCTCGGCGGCCAGCTCACAGTCCAGCTGGTCGCTCAACGACCGATGTTCACGGAGGTCGGCGACTGAGAGCGTGTCGATCACGCTGCTCACCAGATCGGGTCGGGCAGCCGTGGGCTGCTCGAGTGTCGTGTTGGCCAGCCTGGTGTGCGCGACGCGTGATTCGGACTCACAGCCATTCGTCGTGGCACGCGTGGCTTCAAACAGGCCACGTGTGGTGGCCGGGTCGCTCACCAGATCGACACTGTCGACGCGAAGGATTTCTTCGACCAACCACTCGTCGCCTTGCCGGGTGACCCGGGCGTCGACGTTGTGCGAAAAGCCGACGTTTTCGGGAGCGTGTTCGGCATCCCACAGAAGCTGTTCGGCCAGGGCATGTTTGGGATTGAAGTGAAAGTCGGCGTACAGGCCTTCACCGGCGCGGGCAGTTACGTTGCGGATCACGCCGATGCGGTCTTGGTAGTCGCGCGGGGCGGCGCTCGCGCCCTTGGGGTGATTGACGTGGACTTTTGACCCCTCGTAGAGCGGCACCGCCCGCGCGAGCGCCGCCGGCTGGTAACGGCGGCCGTTGCGCGACGCGAGCCCCAGGATTTTGACGCCGCGAATCAGACCGCCGTCGCGGTCGATTCGCAGCGTGGCGCCGCGCGATGAGCAGTATTAGTGCAACTGTTCGGACATCTTTGTTGTTCTCGCTGTAGACAGTTGGTGCGTGTGGGCAACAAAAAAAGCCCCGACGTCGACCCGCAGGTCGTCGCCGGGGCTCGGATAGATACCGCAGTGGGCTCTTCCGATACCGCCGTCAGTTCGTCCGAGCGGAGCTGTGCCGCCGTGGACGAACGCTTAGTTGTGGCTTATTTCTCCAATCGCTCGACGCGCTGGCGCATGTGTTGAATGGTGCCGTCCTGGATCACGACTTCCAGGCCGACGGAGCCATGAAAGCCCCGCCGCAGCCCTTCGGCCAGCAACCCGGCCAGCACGCTCTCCACGCGTGCCAACTTCTCGCGATTCGTTTGCGTATCGTTGACTTTGATCATCACAACCAAGGTTAACGCCAGGGTGGCATTTTTCAAAATGCGTTTTTCAAGTCCTGCGCTCGTGACGAATGCCGAGCAATGTTGAACTTCAACTTACTCGGTGCGATGCACCGCCAGATTCGCCTGCTCCTGTTCGTAGTCCAACCCGCGCCGCTGACTCCACGTTTGTGGTGAGAGGACTCCGGCGTCGAGCTCGATGCGGTAGGCTTCGACTTCTTCCAACTCGTCGCGAGTCTTGAGCGACGGGGGTTCAGCCTGGATGTTGATCGCCGTGAGTTCCTCGCCGGGCAGGCGACCGATCCGCGCAGCCGTTTCGAGGGCGCGGCGGAGGAGCACGAGATCGTCGGCGATCTGTTCGGCTTGCAGTCGCAGGAACATCCGCATGGCGGGTCCTTCGGACACCAGCGTCGAGGCGTAGTTCGCGCTCGAGGCGTCGCTGGTGAACATGAACTCCGGCATTACCAGTCGACTGGCGACAGCCCGCAGCTCCGCCTGTAGCACCGTGACGAAACGGCCGGCGTCGATTCCCGCGGCGGGGAACTCGTAGTCGACGCTGCCGTGCGTGTCGAGAATCGTCCCCGGCGCATACCGTTTGAGATGGGCAGTTCGGCCGGTGAGCGGATGCGTGGCCGTCTTGTCGGCGGCGCCCGCCACGAAACTCTGCACGCCCGACTTGGTGGCCGCGCGATGCTTGCGGATCAGGGCGATGGCTGATTGGATCTCGGTCACCGCGCTCATGTTCCGCAGCACCTTCTCCGCGCGGCGGAGATTCTTTCGCACTGCAAAAAACAGCGGCAGCCCGCGTTTGACGTTGGCGTCGACGTTCGCCTTGCGATGTTGCACCTGATCGGCCGCAATGCGCTGCCCGTCGATCCAGTAGGCATGCACGCTTTCGACATCCAGCGGATCGGTTTCGATGCCGAAGCTGGCCGAGGGATCAGACGCCCGATCGACCGGGGTGGACACCTGGCCGGGTTCGACGAAGCGGACGCGGACCAAACCCTGCGGCGAGACGAACAGCCGCAGAAACACCTCGCCATCGCGGTCGCGACGACGGACGATCTCCTGTTGCCGACGGTGCCAGGCGTTTTCGACGACAAACTCGTCGAGCACGTCCTGCGCTGCAGAGATCATCTCGGGCGATACTTCGCGGCCCTTCCTTGCCTGAGCGCGATAGGTGTGGCCCGCGCCGACGATGTAGCTGATGCGGTTCTCGTGACCGTTGATGGCAAACTCGTTGGCCGCCGCCAGGTGCCGGCACTCGCTGCGGACCTGCCGCAGATGTTGTTCATCGGCAATTCCGCCGAACGGCTGCGGATCGTCGCCCCGCCCGGCCAATGGCAGCCAGCGCGTGCCGTCGGCATCGAACAGATCCTCGAATGGATCGACGAAGCCCTCCCAGCCGATATCGTAGACTTCGCGAATCCGGCGCTGCGGCGCACCGCGCGGCGAGGTGCGATCGCGGCGTCGTCGGCGCCGCTGACGTTTTGATGGTCGGTTCATCGTCGAATCCTTTGTCTATTGCGCTTCGTCGAATGTTCGCAGTCGTCTCGTGAGGTTGCTTGCCTTCATCGCGGGGCGAATCTTTGGGCACTGGCTGGCGAGCAGCCAGTGGCACCCGGCGAAAACACGTACAGTTCACGATGCCATGTGGTTATCGCGGTGCATGATTATCCGGCAGCGATCAGTTGCGATCCGAGTCCGTCGGACTGTTGGGGTTCGTCGAGCACTTCGGCGGCCATGCGGAGGGCCATTTCCAGGGCGTCGGGTCCGTCGTCGTAGTCACCCTGTGGGAAGTCGCGCATCTGGTCGACGAGCAACCGCGTCGAGATCGAGCCACTCTTGAAACGCAGTCGCCGCTGCGAGAGATACGGTCCCAGTCGCCGGATGCGGACGAGCTTGTTGACGCGATTATCAACCAGCCACGGCCGCACATCGGCGTGACCGCACCGTTTGAGCTCGGTCGTGAATTCAGCGCCCAGCAGTTCCTGAAACTGGTTGCTCTCGATGGCGAACACATCGGGAGCGAAGCGGCCATACCAGTCAACGCCGTCGGCCACAATCTGCGGAGTGGGCCGCCGCGCCATGTCGGCTTCGACGTAAATGCGGCCGACTTGGTCGACGGCCATCATGACCAAAGCCGAATAGTCGCCGCGGGTGGCATCGCGTCCTTTGCTGGGATCGAGCGCCATCACCCGCAGACGCACGTCGCGCGGCCACGTGTCGAACCAGATATCGCCGTCGAAGTATTCTTCGGGCCATTCGCACGTCTGCGGATTCAGCGGGCGGCCTTGCATCTCGCGCTCGAAGGTGGTCTTGCCGCTTTCGACCCGCATCCGCATCAACGTGTAGAGATCTTCCACTTCCGGCCAGAGCACCTCCGCGCCGGCGTGCATGGCCTGCTGATGTTCGCGATAGAATCGCGCGGCCGTTGCGGCGCGCTGGGGATCGTCAAAGTCCGTATACAGATCTTCCCATTGCTGCCAAAGTTCCTCGCGCGCGGGCCACCGGGCAATCGCGGGGAAGATGGCAGACGTCCACCCGGGCGTGCGATCGAGTTCGAGTGCCAGCGCTTCGCGGTGCAGGGCCGTGGCCAGGTGCAAGACGTTCGTGTGCTTCGTGCCCGCCTTTAGAAGCGCGCCGTGAAACCAACTCCGCGCGGCCTCGCGCTGCACGGCCGAGGCAATGTGCGCATCGTTCTGCAAGTCGTCGCAAACCAAGAGCGACGGCCGGGACGCGCCGTGCCGGCGGCCCCGTAAATGCTGACCCGTTCCGAACGCTTCGATCTTCACGCCGTTACCAAGCACGATCGCTTCGCGGCGCCAGACCGGACCGCGACCGGTAGACTGCGGATAAGCGTCGGCCAGCAGACCGTCGTCGAGCAGCTCGGCCTTCAGATTGTCGAGATGCGTGGCGGCCTGCTCGGCGGTGTCGCAGACAATCCAGATGTAGGGTTCCCAGCCTTCAACGGCCGCGCGGAGGACGTAGGCCAGCGTGCCAAGTGTGCTTTTGGCGGCGCCGCGAGGCCCGACGAGATTGATCTTCCAGCCGCGCGATTCATGGAGCGTAGCGAGTTGCCCGGCCAGCCAGCGGTGCATGGGCGAAGGCCCTGCCGTGAAGTGGCCCGGCAGGAACGTGCGGCTCCATTCCAACAGGCCCTCGGCTCCGTTGAACGTCGTGCCCCGCAACGACTCACGCCGCAGGCGTCGTTCGAGCGCGGCGGTGAGCGCTCGCGAGAGACTCACAAGGCGGGGTGTGCTGACGTCGCGTCGCGCGAGCAACGACGCGATTACGTTCGGCGAGCCTCCGCGCGTCACAAGCGGAGTGTTGAGGCGCGACAGGGCGTTCGTCACGAGTCGAACTCCTCGGCCAGCCGGCGATCTTCCATCTCGGCTTCTAACCGGGTGGTCAGCTCCTTGAGTCGGGTCAGGATTCCCTGCCGCTCGCCGTCGTCGCGGACTTCGGCCACGATGATCTCGGCCAACTCGGCCAATAGTTGCGCAACCTGCGGAATGGTGAGCTGCCGCGGATCGCGCTTGCCATACAGTTCGGGATAGCGCCGTTCGAGCATCCAGGCCGACGCTTGCCAGTGCTTTTCGGCAGCCTTTTGCAGGTGCTGCAATTGCTGCAGCTCTTGGTTCCGCTCGCCGCGACAGAGTTGCCTGGCAAATTCACGATTGCGGCGCGCCTCGCGGCGGATCGTGGCCACGGTGGTGCCCACGTAATCGGCGGCTGTCCGCCGTCCGCAGCCGACCGAAACGATAGCCACGATCTCGCGCTTCTGGATCGCGTCGATCTCGGGTGCGTCGCGACTCTCGCTCGTGCTTACTTCGTTCACGAGTCAGCTGGCTCCATGCTGCGCGGTTCCGATCCGACATCACCGCGCTGGCCGATGTAGTTGAACGAAACGACCGTGCGGCCGCGCGAACCGCGGTAGTTGCGCCACAGGTGCGTTTGCCGCGACCCGATCCGCATCACCCGCGACGGCCGCCAAAACGACGAACGGCGGCAATGCGCCAACAGCGCGGGATGGCTGGCCGTGACACTCAGCCGCAATCCCTCGTCCAGATACATCTGGCCGATCGCTTCGGCGACCCGCATGCCGATGCCCAGACCTTGGAAGTCGGGTAACGTCACCAGTCGGCTGATGCGCCAGTGACCGCGACGCCCGATGAGCGTAAGCGTGGCGCAGAACGCCACCGGTTCATCGCGCCACGTGGCCAGATAGCAGCGCGCCGCCGGGCTGAGCTGCCCGCTCAGATAGTGATGTGGCGCAAACAGTCGCCAAGCATCTTGCCGGCAGCGAAAGATCGATAGTTCAATCGGCGGTCGCCGAAGACGCCTCCGCGTGAAGCGCCGCGATGCCATGTCCAAAACCCAGTCGGGTTCCAGCCACTCGGCGACGTCGTAGTGACAGGTGACCGCCACGAAGCGGCACCGCACGGCGTCGCCACGAATCGCCTTGGCGAGCGCAGCCGAGCCAACTTGCGCGACCGTGCGATCAACGACGCTGGTAAACTCATCGAACACGACCAGAGGCGCCGACGTCGTATCGGGCGATTCGCGCGTTTCCCCTTCATCGTCTGCGTTCACATGCGCTGCCAAGGCCCGCGCGAGGTCGCAGCGAAAGCGTTCGCCGCCGGAGAGTACCGAGTAAGGTTTGATCCAGCTCGGCGGCGAACTGAACCCGACCGCTGTGAGCATGCTCGTAATCTGGCGCGTCGGTAGCTCACCAAAACAGTCGATGACCGCGCGGTCGGTAGGCCATGCGGGGGGCTGAAGTGCCGACTCTCCGAACAACTGCTTCGCGAGCGTCGACTTGCCACTAGCCGAAGGTCCGACGATGAGACCGATCTGCCACGGAAAGTCATTCAGGTCCGGAATGTCCACGCTCCGTCGGGTACAGACCCGCTCGGCAATCGGCACGTCGAACATCCCGCCGACCTGCTGGACGCGGAATGAATCGAAGACCGGGCACTCGTTTACAACGTCAACAGTCGGCATCGATATCCTTCTTGATGCAGCCGCTCGAACAGCGCGCGCTGTCCGGGCTCGTCGTCGCATTGCACGAGAACCTGGTGTAGCAGTTCGATCTTGACGTCGGGTGAATCGGGCGGCGAAACGCATGTGTCATCACCGTCGCGCGCCGCGATGAGCGCCTGGAACGCGCGACTGTCAGCGGCGACGCGTGCGGCCAATTGGTCGAAACGCGCTTGATCTTCGCTGGCGAGTGCGGCGAGCGGATCGTGCAGTGCGAGCAACCGCTGCGCTTCTTCCGTGTCGAGGTCGAGCACCAGCACGGGGACTTCGGTCTCGGGCGTCAGCTCCGCGCGCAGATGTCCGTCAATCAACTCCAGCGTACCGTCATCCAACTCGCGGGCCAGCAGGGCATCGGCATAGCCGATTTCGTCGAGCACGTGCTGCATCACGCTGCGCTGGGTTGGTGGATGGCCCCGCCAATTGAGCGGATGCGGGCGCAATTGATCCGCCCGCACGCGGCGGAACTCGCGAATTCGATCGCGAATCGTCATGTGATGAATCCCTCGTCCTCAGTGCGGTGTGTGGCCGATGTCGAGTCGCTGCGGCGTCCACTAACTTCCGGCTGCAGCCCGGGGAGCCCGCGCGAGAGCCTCGAGCGTCAGCACGGCGTCGTGCAGTTCATCGATTTTGTGCGTCAGTTCGCGGACGTCGTCGCGCAGGTTCGCGATCTCTTGAGAGTTCGTTTCGACTTGCTGCGTAACCCGGGCCGCATTGACCTGTACTCCGGCGATGCTCGTATGGAGGTAAGCCGTGGCCCCGATGGAGAGACCGCCCACGCCTGTGAGCGAGCCCACTAGCGCCAGTGTCTCGCGCCAGCCAAAGCGTAGGCGTCCGTTCTTGTCATGCACCATGTCTTCACCGAAAGGGAGCGGCCGCCGGCCGCTCGCTGTCGGCCGGCGGGCGCGTCCACAAGTTGCACTAGTGCTCCGTCAACACGTAGTTTTCGGGGGCGAGCTGCGCGGCGGAGCACTACCTTGTTTTCTGCGCCAAAGCACTTGCGTCTTTGGCGACCGCATGCGCGTCGCCCGACTGAATCGGCCAGACGCTCCGCTAACGCGACACGCTGCGACTGCGCGCGACGCTACGCGAACGTGTCACACCGCCGAAGAGTCGCGGCCGAAGGTTGAGAACCCGGATCTTTACGCTTGGCGCGCAAAGGGGCACGGCGACAGCTTGCGCTTGCACGACCGCAGCGGGGTGGACCGCGTGAGCCTGCACGGCGACCGGCTGAACGTGTTGGACGACGGGAAACGACTGTACGAACACCGGTGCAGCCTGGACCGCGACGGCTTGCGCTTGCACCGTGCAACTCGCTGAGCTGCCCAGCACAACGTCGCACGCGGTGGCGCCGCGCGCGAGCGGCGCGATGAAGAGCGACGACAACAACAAACAAGAACACAACCCACGAACCATCGAATACCTTCCTTCTCCGTTCCCAAAACAACAAAAACGTTTCGGCCGCGGCCGAATCAGATTCATTCGCGCAAGGCGCCGCTCAGCGCTTGCAACACGCGGCCGATTTCAGCAGGTGCGAGCGTCGCACCGCGCGGCATCCGCAAATCAGGATCGTCGCTCACCAATCGCGCGACGGCTTCAAGGCGCTGCTCCCGGGAGAGCCCATCGAGCGACTCCAGCGACAAGCCAGCCTGCGGTGCTTCGCCGCCATGACAGCGAACGCACGCCTGTTGGATGATCGATGTGGCTTCCTCTGCAGTATCCACATGAGCGCCAATATCGGTCGAGGCCGGCGCGGTAGGATGTGCGGCTCCGCTTGCGGAATACGAATACAGCACCGTCGGCACTTGCACCGTGGCCACAGGTACGGCGACCGGTACAGCGAATGGCACGACGGTCAATCCGCTCGTCGAGACTATCGCCCGCACCGAACCGCAGTGTGCGACTGGGTGCTTGTCAGCCAGTGCTGTTTTCGGCACGGTTTCCGGCATCAGCAAAAGGACTACACAAGGCACAACAAATTGCTTCATCAGTTGTTTCCCCAACTCAATAGTGCCGCTTCGGCAAAACTTGCTTCCCATTGCTCACGCTGCACAGACAGGCCGGCGATGAGCGCCAATAGCACGGGATCGCCGCTCGCACGCAGCGGGGCGAGGTCATCGCCGCACAACTCCCGGGCGGCCGTCTCGGGCGTGACTTGGTCATTGAGGTAGCCGTCCCACACGCCGGCAAGCGCCGCGGCGGCCGCTTCGACGCTGACACCGGTGGCTTCGTGCACGGCGGTGGCGTAGTCGTCTCGATCGCGCGGCAGCGCGCGTTCCAGGCGTCGGGCTCGATAGAACTGCTGGAACCGGGACGCACGCGCCGGGCTGTCGAGAGAGACAGAGATGCCTGTCTCCAGCAGTCGTTTCTGGTGGTTGGCGAACGGTCGCAGCCCATCTTCGACGTGACAGCGAACGCAGGAGATCATCGGTCGCACGATTCCATCACCGTGCGGGTCGCTGGTATCTTTGGCAATCACGTCGGGCACGGTCGCCTGCAAGTCGCCTTGGGCATTGAAGAGCGCAAAGCGGTGCAGCCCGTTGGGCATGGCAGCGATGTGTTCGCCGGCGTCATATACGAACTCAAACGGGTTGCGAAAAGGATCGCGCTCCGGCGTCGAGGCTTCGACGTCGAAGGTTTCCCACGCCGCCCCGAGCGGACCCTGGCGGCGCACGATGCGCCGCACGTTGCCCGTGATGCCGGAGACGAACAGGTTCGCGCCCTCGTCGGCCTGCAAAGCGTCGATGGTCTCGATGTCGATGCCAAGCTGGGCGAAGAACGCGCGCCGCGTCTGCGGAACCCCTGCCAACGCGTAGTAAAAGTTCCCGGCGGCCTGCACGACGAACCAGTCGGCCCGCAGCAACGCGCCGCCCGATGCCGAGAGCCGCCGCAGTTCGGCCGCCCCTTCGAGTCCGACCCAACCGCCATCGGTAAACACCTCACTCGGTTGACCCGTTTCGGGGTCAAACACTTGCGTCCGCAAATGCCAATACGGATCCGCGCTAACCAGCGATTCGTACGTCTGAGATATCGCCCGCACATCGGCTTCGCTGGCCGCGTAATGGGCGAGATTCCACCGCAAGAGCGATGTGCCGGGAATCCACGTAGGGCGAACAATCAACGGCGAGCGGGAGACGTGGTTCAGCACCAGCGACACGGCGACCATCAGATCGTCGCGCTGCTCTGCGGGCACGTTGTACGCCGACAGGTAGCGTGTCGTCGTTTGTTCGGCTGGCGGCAGTCTTCGCAGATCGGACAGCGCTGCGTTCAGTTCACCGGCCGGCGAGCCGCACAGTGCAATGGTGGTGACAACTGTCGAGATCATTTCACCCGGGCTAGATTCGCTTCCATCTTTTCCAGCAACTCTCGAAACTGCGGCCGCGCCCAGTTGACCACTGGGGCCCCTTTGTTGTTGAGATAGCAGATGCCGTAACGATCGATCTGCGTCTCGAGAATGTGCCACCAGTCGAAGCCGCCCACGCCGCCTTGTTGTGTCCAACCGCCGACGTTGAGCGTTCCGGCCGGTTCGCAGGCCACGGGCACTCGGCCGATCACGTCCCAGGCGCCCATGTAAGTGAGCGCGTCTTCGTAATACCCCGCTCCGCCAAGATCGCGGGCGGAATGGAACGGGTCGCCGGCGCCGTCGAGGCGAAAGCCCCAACCTTTGCTGATGGCGTAGCGACAACCTTCAGCCGCGTTCGGATGACCTGGCGCCGAGGGCGTGCCTTGGGGTCGCTTCACCGTGACGAGTTTGGGCACATCGGGAAAGACGCGCTCGAAGACGTCGATTGACCACTTGTAGTCGTGGACCGGGTCTTCGGGGCGCGTATGACGACCGCGGTCGTCGTTGTAGTGCCACTCACCCCACAGTCCGAAACCGTGTCCGTCGACGTACTCCAGGTCGTCGCTGAAGCGATCGGCGATCGTCTGGTACAGCGCGCCAAAAAACTCGCGGACGCGTTGATCGCTGTGATCGGGTGTCCACAGCTCGCGACCCTGCCAGGTAAATGACAGGCCGGGCCAGCCCATCACGTCGCGCATCCAGACGGCGCCGTCGTACTGCGAGTCGCTGTTGAGCATCATCACCCGAAAGGCCAACTTGATGCCGCGCTGCCGCGCTTGTTGGACCCACCAGGCGAAGCCGAACGGCTGGTCGAGTTGGACATAACTGTATGGATTGGCGCCGGGTCGCAATTTCGCGCGGTCGATGAGTTGATCGGTGACGAAGCGGGCGTAAAGCGAACCGGGCCGAAAACCCTGAGCTTCGAGTTGATCTCCATGCGTGATCGTCTGCTGAATCGGACCCGCCGGGACAACTCGGCGGGGCGGAGTGGCGCCGGGCGGCGGATCCGACTCTTCGAGCTGTCGGAGTCGCTGGTTCATCACCAGTAGCTGCGCCGTCGCGTCTTCGATCGAAAGCCGCAGACCGTCCAAATCACCGCGCAAGGCGCGAAGCTCATCGTCGAGCGCCGCCCCGGGAGTTTGTGCCGCTGCCGATGTCACCATGGCGAGTGAGTTAAACAATGCATAAATGGACAGGAATCTCATGGTGTGTTCCTTCGCGTACAGAGCGGAGTGGGGTTTGCGGGGATCGACGGCCCGATGCCACTAACTCCCTACACTAATCCAGTCACCTTGCCGCGCGGGGGCATACACTTTGGCTCCGAACAGGTTCAGCAGCGGCTTCTGCAAAGGGGTGGGCTCCGGAACGGGGGCAAGCATCGTCGCTGGATCAATCAGTCCGAACCCGTAAGCCGGGTCGACGCCTGGTTCGCCGGCATCACGGGCATGCCGGGAGAGAGTGCGGCGCAGATCCGCGATATCCCGAATGCCTCTGATTGGCAGCAGTAGCGCTACCACGCCCGCCACGAACGGCGTAGCCATGCTCGTGCCGCTCAACCGCGCGTAGCGGCCGTGCTTGTAGGTGCTCGTGATGTCGACGCCTGGCGCGGCGATGTCGATTTCGGGACCGCGGCTGGAGAATTGCGCGACGCGACCGGCATGGTCGACGGCGGCCACTGCGATCGTGTCACGCTGGGCGTTGGGGCGGCCCTTCCAGCGGGCGGGGAAGTTCACGTCGTTGGCTCGGCCCGAGTTGCCTGCGGCCGCAATGACCAAGGATCCCCGCGACGTAGCGTATTCGATGCCGCGCCCGATTCGCTCATCCGGCTCGGGTGCGCCGAGCGACATGCTGATGATTTGGCAGCCGCGCTCGGCCGCCCAGCGCAGCCCCGCCTCGATCCAATCTCCCAGCCCATTGCCCGAGTCGTCGAGCACCTTGCCCGCGTAAATGCGTGCTTGCGGCGCCACGCCGACGACACCGATGTTGTTCTGCCGCGCGGCGATGATGCCAGCGCAGTGGGTGCCATGCCCTTGCCGGTCATCGCTGCGAAATCTCGAACCGGTGAAGTCGGCCACGTCGTCGATGGAATCGGCCAGGTCACGGTGTGCGGCGTCGATGCCGGTATCGAGGACGGCAACCCTGACGCCTTCGCCGCGCGTTCGTTGCCAATGCTCCGGAATGCCGTAGGCGCGCAGGCCCCAATCGATGGTTTCCGACAGTGCCGAGGAAACGCGCTGCACGGTATAGCGAGGCAGTCGATAGATGGGATGGCGATGCATGGCGGATGCTCGATAGGTGCCGCTCGTTCCCAGAGCAGGGCGCAGGGTGTCCGCTACGATGCTTCGTGCTTGTCGAAAAGCCGTTGCAGGAGTTGATAGATGGCCAGCGCCACGCGGAACCAATCGCCGATCGCCTGCGCACTTGCCTGGCCCGCTTCGACGTCAATCTCTTTGCACAGCGATTCCAGCGACGGATGCCAGACGGCTAGCGGTGTGGCGGCGGACTCGTTCACCTCGAGAACGCCGATTTGCTCGAGGAATCCGGCGAGCTGCTCGACGAGCGTCAAAACCTTGTCGATGTCGACCTGCGCCAGGAACTCGCGTAGCCGCTTCAGTGCGTCCCGCAGGCGCCCGACGTCGCGCAGTCGCATGGCTTCGGCTAGCGCGGTCAGCGCGTTCTCGTGATTCATGTCTGGATGCTCCTGTGAATCGAAGGGCGAACCTGCGCTCGCCCGGTGCGGATTCTTGGATTGCGTCCTGCCGGTGCGCAAGCCAAGTGCCGAATGCGTCATGGAAGTTGCGCGCCGCGAGAATCGCTGCAGCCGCGCACGAAAAAAGCCCGCGACCGCATCTGCGGCGGGGCTCTACAAGACACCTGCGTTCACAGGCTCAGTCAGACACCCTGACAGCGATGTTCATACTAACGCCAGGGTGTCAGAAAACGAAATCGATTTTGGCGGCGATCCATCGCCGCTTCAGCCGGCGTGCGGACCGACACAAGCAGCGATCCACGGATCTGTAGAACGCCGCCTAG
>CALKYM010000273.1 GCA_938003525.1 uncultured Planctomycetales bacterium
GCAATGCCGCGCCTGCGCGAGTTTTGGGCCCGCCCGCGACCTAGTTGCTAGCCCATCTCCGGGGGCTGACCTATATCCAAATGGGGCAGCCGCGCGCCGGTGCTGCGAACCGGCCGAGTGCTGGCACCCGACTCCATTCGAAACCGCGCCGCCCATGGCGAGCGGGCATCCACAGGACTGTACAGGCACGACATGTCCGATTCATCGCTGGAACTAGTCGACGGGTCCGACCCGCCGGCGGATCTCGATCTCTTTGACGACGGCGCGAGCAGCGCTGCCGGCGACGGCTGTCCCGAATGCGGACACCCCGGCATTTCCAAAGGCCCCGGCTGGTGCGCAGCCTGCGGATTCTATCCCGCGCTGAATCTGCATATCGACGTCGAGCAAGAACAACAAGAAGAGGCCGAGCCCGAGCCCCAGAAGGTCGATCCGCTGGAAATGCTGCGGCAGATTCCGCCGTGGGTGCCCATCTTGCTGGCCGGCGCCGTCGTGCTCACGATCGTCAGCGTTGCAGCCCGCATGACGATACCGGTGACGAGCATGTCCCGGCCCATTTGGGCGCTCTCGCAGTTCGCCATCGGCTTCGTCTTGTTCGTCATCGCGCACTTCGCGGCCTACCTGTATGCCATCGTTGAAGACTCATCGTTCACGGTCCTCGACATTCTGCTCCGCCCGCTGAAAGTCTGGGGCCCGACGATTCACGGACTCCCCGAGACGTCGAAGCGCGTCTACATGGGATCGTGGGGTGTACTGGCCGCGGTGCTCGGGTTGTTCGTCGTCGACGGCATCCCCTATCACAAGCTTTGGGAGCTAGGTCCCGAGGAACAGGCCAAGCCCAATCTCGTGCACGCGGTGACGGATATGGCCCGCGCGGGCGAGGATTCCGACATGTCGATGGAGGAAGCCATCGAAGCATTCGCCGGCCAGGCGGGCACGGACGATCTTACGCCGCCTCCGCTGGACGACTACGATCCGTACGAGCCACCCTCGCGGCCGCGGCACATCGACTGTCTGATTGTCGGCTACGAGCCGCACGAGCTCGACGGCTTCACGGCGCTCGCGCTGGCCGGAGTGCACAAAGGCGCATTGCGCTACATCGGCACGGTCTCTAACGAGTACATCAATCCCGAAATGCGGGCCGAGCTGCTCGCGCAGATGGAATTGCTCGTCCGTGACCGCCCGTTCGTCCTGGCGCGCGAAGAGGGCTTCCGCTGGCTGGCCCCGAAACTGACCTGCCGCATCGGCTACGACCACTGGGACGAAGACGATCGGCTCGAGTCCAGCGTCTTTGAAAAGCGACTGGCCAACATCGAGCAGGATTAGAGCGCGCACGCGACACGACGAACGACTTGGGAACGGCTACTGACTTCCCGGTCGTAGCGTGATCGATTTCAGATCGAACAGGTAGCTCTCCAACGGTCGCGCCGCCCACACGGCCAGCCGCTGCGTGCCCGGCTCCAGTCGCACGCTGCCGATCACGCGCCGCGCATAGCTGCCCCATCCGCCCGTGGCGTCGACTTTGCCGGTGATGCGCTGCTCGCCGACTTCGAGCACGAACGTGTTGCCGGCGGTGCCGGCATCGCAGGCCCATTCCAAGAATACCGTGTACTCGCCGCCGCGCTCGACGTCGAGCGTCCACACGGCGCGATCGTCGAGGCTGCCCCAAAAGCCCAGGTTCTGGTACTCGCCTTCCAGCACCAGCGTGCTGCCGTAGATTTCGCAGTTTGTCGACAGACAAAAGAACTCGCGTCGCAGGTCGTCGGCGCGAACGACCTCCGGCTGGCTGCCGGGAAACGTCTTGGGCGGCGGACCGGAACCCTGCACATAGGCGATCACATCGACCATCTGTTGCGGCGTGATGTCTTTCTCCAGTCCCTCGGGCATCAGCGACTTGCCGCCGCTGACCAACTCATCCAGTTCCGATCGCAACACCGCGCGGCTGCGGCCGTCCTGCTCCAAGAGCGTGATCGACGTGGCAGACTCGTCGGCGAGAATGCCCGTCCAAGTGAGACCGCTGTTGGTGATGGCCGTGTAGCTCAGATACTGGGCCTCGATGGCGCGATTCGGATCGAGGATGGCGACTAGCATGGCGTTGATCGACTTGTCGGTCAGAATGCCGAGATTCGGCCCCACTTCGTGACCTTGTTCATCCAACCGATGGCACACCGCACATCGCTTGATGAACACCTCGCGCCCGGCCACCGCATCGCTCGAGAGGTCGCGCATCTGCTGTTTGTACATGGCGACGACTTCCTGTCGCGAAGCGTCTGGCGATCCGGCAAAGATCGTCTCGGCCCGCTCGCGGACCGCGGCTGTGCGATGTTCGAGCAACCGTTGTCGCGCCAGCGCGTCGAGCTCCTGCGGGAGAATGATGCCTCGCTCGATGGCCGCCAGGCAGGCTTCGAGCGTGGTGTCGCGGCTCAACAGCAGTCGAAACACGTCGGAACGCAGCGAGGGCGAGTAGCCCCGCCACGCGTCGAGCAACAGCGTCGCGGCGCGCGGATCGGCACTTTCGCCCAACGCCTCGATGGCCGCCGATTGCAGTGGCTGCGGGGTCTCGGGAGTGAGCAAGCTGGCCAGCAGGTTCAGATCCTCTTCGGCCGCCCTGTCGTCGCGGCCCAACAGGCGCACCGAAAGGACGCGATTTTCCAGCGCGGCTTCAGCATCAGAAACAACCTCCCGCGCATCGGCGTAGCACGCGGACAAGTCGCGACGCAGGGAATCAGCGTCTTGAGCCCGCGACGCCAAAGCATCCAGTGTCAATCCGCGCCGTCCCGCCGCGTCGATCAACCCGGCCAGCGCCTCGCGCTGCCACGCTGCATAGCCTTCATCGCCCCGTTGCGTGATGACCTCCATCAAACGGCCCAAAGCTCCGTCTGCTTCCTCACCCACTGCCGTTGCCAGCAGATCGGAAATGATGCCCGGCGATGGCGATTGTTCGAGGCTTCCCGAAGTCAGCGACTCAGTGAGCCCATCGATGTGGACACTCGCTGAACTGATGGCAGCCGCCAGAACCAACCGATCTTCGTCCGCCCGCAGACAAATCGACGCCAACGCCCGTGCCGCAACCGGACTGTTCCAGGCGCCCAGTGCGTAGGCCGCCTGTTGCCGCACGCCCGGGTGGCTATCACGACTCAGGTTAGCCACGACCGCGCCCAGTGCTGCATCGCCCTCTGCAAGCCGGGCCGCGCTCAGGCGCAGGGCCTGCCGCCGCACACCCGGATGCTCGTCGCCCAGCGCCGCGCGGAGGACATCGCGCTCAAGCGCTCCCAGTAACTCCAGAGTCCATAACGCGTGCAGCCGGGCCTGAGGCAGCGCCGCGCCCGTCGCCATCGACGCGAGCTGCGTGACCGCCGCCATGTCACCACGCTCGACGAGTAGCTGCTGCGCCATGTCGCGCTGCCAGCCGTTGGGGCTGTCCAGCGCAGCAACGAGTTCCGTCGTGTCCAACTGCGCGAGACTGGGTATTGGCCGCGGGGACTCGCCCGTGGGAAACACGCGGTAGATGCGGCCGCAATCGTGACCCGAGCGGAGGTCCAGCCGGCGTTGCGCTTCAGCGGGAATCCACTCCGGATGTTCGATCACCAGCCGATACATGTCGACCACCCACACCGCGCCATCCGGTCCGCTGCGCACATACGTGGGGCGAAAATAACTGTCGGTCGAGGCCAGAAACTCACTGTGCCCTTCGCCGGCCGAACGGCGACTGGTGAAGCTGATGCCGTCGGGCGCAACGATTTCACGGTGCACGAGATTGTGAACCGGTTCGCAGACGAAGCTGTTGCCCACGAATTCCGGGCCCAGCAGTTCGTCGCGGTAGATCGTGCCGCAACAGGCCGACGTGAAGCGGTTGGCCGTGTGATAGTCGTTGAAGCGGGCCAGCGTCCGGCTGCGCGGATAGACCGGTGCCACGCCGGGATTCTCAGGCACGGGGACGATGCCACTGGGAAACACCACATGCGGGTTACGGGCCAGATACGCTTCTTCCAGCGCGTAGTGCCATAGCGGATTCGAGTTGTCGTTGCCGAACCAGTTGCCCCAGTCGTCGCGGCTCCGCACGAATTGTGTCACGCCCTTGATGGTTTCGATGCGACCATCTTCGGGTCGGATGCGGAAGTCGTGGCCACGCAGTTCGACACTTTCGCCGCTTTGCGTCGAGCGCACCTCACCGCCGCTGTGGCCGTTCGCGCAGTAAATCCATCCGTCCAGGCCCCGGATGAGTCCATTGGCCAAATGCTGCGGGTTCCAGGTCCCAAAGCCCGCGTACAGCACTTCGCGATGTTCGGCGCGCCCATCACCGTCGCGATCAGCAGCAAAGAGCAAGTCGGGCGACGCGATCACCAACACGCCGTCACGCCACGCCATGACGCTGGTCGGGTAACGCAACCCATCGAGAAAGATATAGCTCTTGTCGTACCGCCCGTCGCCGTTGTTGTCTTCCAACAGGCGGACGCGCCCGCCGGGCTTACCGTCGACGCCGCGCGGATAGTCGGCCATCTCCACGACCCACAGCCGTCCCCGGGCATCCCAATCCAAGGCAATCGGATCTGCCACCAGCGGCTCAGCCGCCACGAGCTCGACGTGCAGTCCGTCGCTCGCCTTGATAGCGCGTAGCGCCGCCGCCGCCGAAAGCGGTTGGGGTTCGCTTTCGCCCAGCAAATCGTTGAACGAAAGCCGCTCAACGAGATCCGGCAGCCGCGACGTGTCTTCGTTCTGCACCCAGATGTGTCGCGAGTGAAACCAGGCCCCGTTGTGCGTCGTGCCGCGCACGATCATTGGCAGTTTCACGCGGTCACGTCGTGCCGCGTCGATCAGCGTTCGCGACCAGCCGGTATCACTATCGGCAAACAGATAGGCAGCGCCCCGCTCTTCATTCGAGAACACGACATCGAGTTGCAAATCGTCATTCAAATCGACGAGCCGCAACCCGCGATCGTGACCGCCGTCGTCCACGAACGCCGCGTCGCCCGGCAGTCCAAACGCCGCCGGTCGCCAGCGGCTGTCCTCGAAGTCCCATCGCAGCACGCGGCGCAGTGTTTCGTTGCCGACTAACAACTCGCAACAACCGTCACCCTCGACATCCAACAGCCGCACACCGCGGTCTCGGCCATCCGAAGAGATCGCGATCGGTTGCTCATCGATCTGGGCCCCTGCGAATAACTCCGGCGCTGCGGCCCAACGATCACCTTGCCAACGCCACGCGTCTTGCGATGCGTCGTCCCGCAGCAGCACCACCGGTTCGTCGGGCCTGCCGACAATGCCCCACCGCGCGCCGAGAGTCCTGCGCTCTTCTTGGCTGCCGCTCACGAGAGCGACCGGAAACGACGTCTCCTCCCAGCGCTGCTCATCGGGGACCCATATCCGCGTCAGCCGCATCTCGTTGTTGGCCACGACAACGTCGAGATATCCGTCGTCGTTCAGATCGACGATCCGAACCCCGTTGTCGCCACCGTCGGCCGCGCGGAGGCTCTGGCCGGCCAGCAGATGTTCACGCAAGCGGTCCGCAGCTTCGGCGAAGTTCAGAAACTTGACGCGTCCGCCGTACCGCTCGTTCGCGTAGTCGATCAGCTCGACCACCTGGTCGCTGCGAATCCAGTTGTGAGGATGAAAAACGAGATTGAACGTGCCCTGTTTGACGACGACGGCGTCCAGCGCCGCGCGCCAGTCTTCGACGGTGCGCGGATTGTTCGGCTGCTGAATGTTCTGCGCTTCCCAATCGCTGGGCACCATGCAGGGAAACTCCCAGCACAGGCCGCCAATGACATAGGGATACGGATAGTTCTCGATCATGTTCACGAACGAGGGAAAGGGCAGATAGCGGCGAAAGCGTTCAGTTCCGTCAGCAGACTGCGTCAGCTCGCGGTGCAATTCGGGATCGTTCGACGTGAAGATCTGAAAGACCGAGCTGTCGATTTCCAGATAGTTCCCCGCGTCGGTCACCGCGTCAAAAAACTCGGCAAAGAACCGCGGGCTGAGCGTGTTCAGCGAGTCGCAGCACGGCATCCGAAACGCAATCGGGCGATTGCCCGGCACGCTGGCCAACAGATCGACGCAGCCCTCGTACGTCGCTCGTGCCTTCTCGAAATCACCGTCGCGCAACAGCGGGCAGGGATGATCGAGCGTATGCACGCCGAGATGAACGCCCTCGGCCAGCCACCGTTGCACGTGTGGCTCATCGGGCGCAATGCGGTTGGTCATGATGCTCACCGCAGCGCGCCCGTCGATGGCTTTGAGTCGATCGAGAATCGGACGCAAATACGCCTCGTAGGGCGCGTGATCGCGCATGTCGTCAATCGCGAGCACGACCACCGCTTCAACACCGGCTTCACCCACCCACTGCGGAGTAACCAGTTTCGGGAAGCCGACGCCGACGTAGTACGGGTCGAGCGCATCGAGATAGGTCAGCCGGTTGCCGGACTGAGCCGCTTGAAGTTGCGTCTCCGCTTTGGCAACAGGCGAAACGCTCGACTCCTCGCCGCAGCAGTGAGAAGGCGAAGCGACAAGCACCGCAATGGCCAATGCAACGAACGGGCGGGCGTGAGCGGCTTGTGACATCTAGCTACCTGTTCCGATCCTGACCCGCCACGAAAACTCCGTCGGCATGGCGCTGCCGGTGCCGGCAAACATGCCATTATGCTCGTCGCCCATGGGACGCACTACGAGCGGTCTCTGCCTCGCGATGCCTCGCCATCGGCAACGTTCGGGCACGGCAGACGACGTGTTGGCCGTCGCAAACGGCGATGCATCAAGGTGGCTCCCTCACGCGTCAAGCGGGTTTCGTGCAGCGCTCGGCCCCCCTTTTTTGGCGAAATCCCGAGTCGCCCATCTCCGGGGGTGGAGCGGAAATCTTCTTAAGGCTTTTTATTTCAACGCTTTGTGGCCATGGTTCCAGGCGGTCTCGCAGGCCCCCCGAGTAGTTGCCGCTGCCGGGCTGCTGTCTATAGTTCTAGTAGGTGGGCACCCGTCCCCACAGTTGAGGACAGGTGACGTCGAGCCGCATTCGCGCATCGGCGATCGTCTTTTTAGTGCTGGGCCAGCACGAGAGCCGACCGGCTACATGCTTCCACCTGACAAATCACAAGCTGTGCACTGCGCCTTACGCGACAGGGGCAATCGCGGGGACGACCCGGGAGCGAACAGGGAAGACCCATGAGTATCCGCCTCCTCGTTATCGACGATCATGAAGTCGTCCGGCTCGGCGTCGAGACCATCGTCACCGGGACGGACATTGAAGTCGTTGGACAAGCCGCCAGCGGCGAAGATGGAATGCACCTTACCAAAGAGCTCAACCCTGATGTGTTGCTGCTCGACGTGCGACTGCCCGATGTCGACGGCTTGAACGTGCTCGGTCGACTGAAGGCCGATGTCCCCGATCTGCCGATCTTGATGCTCTCGACCTACGACAACCCGACGTACATCGCGCGGGCCGTCGCTCTCGGCGCCTGCGGATACGTGCTCAAGGGCTCGAGCCGCGATGAGCTGATCGGCGCCATTCGCACGGCAGCTCGTGGCGACAGCGTTTGGAAACGCGACGAGCTACGTCGCGTCACCGGTGCGCTGGCGACTCCGCGCGTTGGCAGCGACGTGGATGTCCCACTCACGCAGCGCGAATCGGAAGTGTTGCGCCAGATGGCCTTCGGCCTGACCAACAAGGAAATCGCGCAGGCTCTCGAAATCAGTTACGAGACCGTGAAGGAACACGTCCAGCACATCCTCCGCAAGGTCGGCGTCACCGACCGCACACAAGCCGCGGTGTGGGCAGTTCGCCAAGGCCTCGTCTGAGCCAGCGGCCCCGTTGGTCTGCCACTGCCGCACCGCTACGATGGGCACCTCGTGCAACGGATGCGCGGTCGTTGTTCGGCGCCCCAACAACTGGCGGAGGTGACTTGCGGTGGCAAGAGATACCGATCTAACGCTCAATCGCGTCGAGCACCGTCTGACCGAGATCGCCTATCGCACGCCGATGAAGTTCGGCGGTCGGGTAGTCACCGACGCCACGATTCTCGACGTCCACGTTGACGTCGTCACCCGCGATGGCCGCCGCGGCCGCGGATCGGGTTCCATGCCGCTGAGCAATGCCTGGGCTTGGCCCAGTCAGGTTGTCGCAGGCGACCGGACGTTGGCTGCGATGGTTAAATTGGCCCATCGCTACGTCGCGGCGACCGGCGACTACAACGAAGCGGGACATCCGCTCGACATCACGCTCGCGCTGGCCGCAAGCCATGCCAGTCTCGCCGGAGAGGTGGAGAAAAAGCTCCAGCTCACCGAGCCGATACCCCGTCTGGCACAATTGGTGGTCGCCAGCCCCATCGAAGCCGCAATCCACGATGCGATCGGCAAAACGCTCGGCGTTTGCTCGTTTGATTTGCTGAGCCGCGACTATGTGGCGCGCGATTTGGGTGCGTATCTCAATCAGGACTTTGCCGGCGAGTATCTCGACGCGTACACGCTCCGCGCGCCGCAGCCGCGGCTGCCGCTCTACCACCTTGTTGGCGCGCTCGATCCACTCACCGATGCGGACATCGAAGAGCGCGTCGCCGACGGGTTGCCGGAAACGCTGCCCGAGTGGATCACCGCCGACGGACTCACGCACTTGAAGATCAAACTGGGCGGCGACGATCTCGCCTGGGACGTCGACCGGGTCGTGGCCATCGAACGCGTTGCCAGCGAGGCGCAGGCGGCGCGTGGCTGTAGCCGCTGGAACTATTCTTTGGACTTCAATGAGCGCTGCCCCAATGTCGACTACGTGCTCGACTTTCTCGCCGGGCTCGAATCCCGCGCGCCGGCCGCGCTGGGACGCGTGCAGTACATCGAGCAGCCGACGCACCGCGATCTGAAAGCGCATCCCGAGAATCGCATGCACGCTGCGGCCAAAATCAAGCCGGTCGTGATCGACGAATCATTGGTCGACTTGGAAAGTCTGCTCACCGCCCGCGAGATGGGCTACACGGGCGTGGCCCTCAAGGCGTGCAAGGGGCAAACCGAATCGTTGTTGATGGGCGCGGCGGCCCAGAAGTACGGCATGTTCCTCTGCGTACAGGATCTCACCTGCCCGGGCGCGTCGTTTCTGCATTCCGCCAGCCTCGCTGCCCACATCCCCACAGTAGCTGCCATCGAAGGCAACGCCCGTCAGTATTGCCCGCGGGGCAACGAGGGTTGGCGGGATCGCTACCCCTCGATGTTTCAGCCCCACGAGGGAACGATCGAGACGGGAGTTCTGAACGGAGCCGGGCTGGGCTTCACCTGGTGCGACTGATTGGCCCCAGCCGGCGGCAACGAATGATGCGCAGCGCCTGCGGCAGAACGTTGCGCGCCGACTCCAATCGACTGCCAAAGTCGATGGCAGGCCGTGCATATCTTGGAAGCACACATGCCTGATTTACCGAGTCTTGGTCACCGTCTAGGCGGCCATGCAGATCGGTTCGCCGAAATCGACCGGCATCTAAGTGTCGCGCCTCGTTGAGTTTGGCGACTTGAGTTCAACGATTCCATCGTTGCTAGCAATTCTACCGGCACGGCGATTGCTGCTAGTCGCCGTCCGTTGGTAGTTGCTGCGGACAGCACAGCCAACAGGACGGAACAGCCGCACCATCGGCGACACGGGAATTTCACGAACGGAGGAGTCAGCTCATGGCGTCCGCGCAACTCACGTCCGATCGCGACCTGGAACGTCGCGTATCGAGCTTTCTGGCCACACGTCACATCGCTTCGCTGCGCCGGCTGGATGTCGAGGCGGAGCACGGTGTCGTCACGTTGCGCGGGCAAGTGCGTACGTTCTATGAGAAGCAGGTCGGGCACTCTTGCACGAAACGTGTTGCCGGTGTGATGAACCTGATCGACGCGATCGACGTTCTGCCGGTGCCGCAAGGCGCCTAGTTGCTTTCGAGCAACTCCAATTCGGGGCAGCAGACTGACACTCTCTCTCGCCCCCCACGAGAGTTGTCCCGGGGAGGCCGCTGCCCCAGAGCCTCCTCGCCCTCCCCGGGACGTCTTTTTTCTTGCCGTGCACTCTGTTCGCGCAGTACTGGCTTTCTGCGAGCTTTGTGTGAATGTTTGGCGGCTTTCGCTCCGAACAGTCGTTCCCTTCCGCAGCTCTTGCGCGTTCTGACGACGCCGGTAGGTACCCGAGCGCGCAACTCACGGACAGTCAGCCAATCTGTCGTTACACTGAACTGAGGGCGATGTTCAGCGGCGCGTTTTGGCGGGAAGGCGAAAGAGGCATGTCTCAGGTGGCGGTGCGCGGGGGCGGAGTTTTCGTGCGGCGGGCAGTCGCGAACGTTGGGCTGCTGCTCAGCGGCGCCATCTGCCTCGCCTTCATCGTCCTAGCCGCGAACCCTTCAATCGCCGCAGTCATCGTCTTTGCCAATCGCACGGCCGAGCCGGTCGAGTTTGCGTTGGTGGCCGTGCGGCCTGATCCGAATGCCGCTGCGGCCGATATGCCCTGGAAGCCGTTTGGCCGCGTGCAGGAGTACACCATTCGGCCCACGTCGACGTTGCCGGTGCCCGTGCTGGGCAACGTGCAAGTTGAGTTTGATGAAGGAGCCGATGCGCGCCAGTACCTGCTCGATCCGGACACGGTCTGCTATTTCATCCAACCCGACGGCGGGCTCGACTTGCAGCAGATCGGCTTTCGCGATCAGGAGACGCTCGCCGCCACCGCCGGCGGCGAACCGCCAGACGGTCCCGCTGAATGCTATGAAGCCCGGGAGAAGCGTTTCCGCGAGATCGCGATGACGGCCACAGCCGTCATCCCCGTCAAGATGCTCGTCGATGAACAGGAGCTACGAACGACGGAAGTTTGGCAGCAGAAGTTGCGAGCGCGACTGAACGCGGCTTCCAACATCCTCGAGTACCACTGTCGGGTGCGGTTCGAGATTGTGGCCTTCGACACCTGGCACTCGGACAACAGCATCAACGAGTTTGCGCTCTCGCTACGCGAGTTCGAGCGCGACGCGGTGCCCGCGCCCGCACAATTGGCGATCGGCTTCACGAGCCAATACAAACCGCCCGACGGTCCTACTCGGTTGGGAGGCACGCGGGGGCCGTTTCGCACGCACCTGTTGATTCGCGAATGGCCGCGTCACGCGACCGAAGCCGAGCGGCTCGAAGTGCTGGTTCACGAGCTGGGGCACTATCTCGGCGCCACGCACAGTCCGGAAGCCGATTCAGTCATGCGGCCGCGGCTGGCCGACGGTCTTGCTCGGCGACGTGATTTCCCGATTCATTTCGATCCGGTCAACGCCTTGCTCCTCTATCTCGTGGGCGAGCAGATTCGCACGGCGAACGTGCAAAGCTTTGCCGACCTCAATCCTTCCACCAAGAGCCAGCTCCGCCGCATCTACGCCGAGACCACACGTGCCTTTCCGGAAGACACCGCTGCCCGGCAACTCACCAGTTTCCTGGGGGCGTTCGACCCCCGCGCTGCCGACCGGGAGCAGCGCCAGGCTCGTCTTTCTTCAGCCGCCGCCGTCGTCGTGCAAGCCGTCGTGGAGACGGCCGCCGAGCACCACTCCTCCGGCGACGCTCCCGCGCAGAGCGATACGCTGGCCGAGCGCTACATTCGTGTGGCCGCCGCGCAGGCTGAGGATCTTCCTCCCGATATCCAGGCCAAGGCATTTCTGTTGGGCATTGCAGTCGCGCTCGATGACCAGCGCCTGCTGCGCGATCACCGGGCCACTGGTCAGTTGGTGCAGAGCGTCGAGAGCGAGGAGCAGCGCGCCCGCAGGTTGTCGCTGCTCGGCAAACCGACGGCCCTGGGCAGAGGCGACCTCCTCTTGCATTTCGTTTACTCGGCAGGGTTGGCGGCCGTTGTGTCACCCACGGCTGCCGAGACGGCGGGCGTTCTCAAAGAGATGTCCGACTCGCGCGGCACCAGCGGTTTCAGCTTCGCCGACTACGCCGCCGACCTGGCAGGAATCGAAATGGCCCGCCGGGTCATGCAGGGCGAGCTGGCGCTTTCAACCTTGGCCGACAACTTTCGCCTGCCGGGATTGGTGCCGCCGATTGACGATCTGCCCGAAGGGCTTACTGAAGAGCAGTTCATCGCACAGTTCGGATCACCTTCGGACGATCGCTTTCTCGCCCTGCGCAAGAGTATCGTCGAACGGATCAAGGCGCTGGAGCTGATGCCGGGCACTCCGATGCCGGCTGCGCAGTAGCTCAATCCGTCGTTGGCAATTCGCCCCACACGCACTGTCCGGCGAGCACGGTCGCCGTCGGACGAAACGTAGGCCGACCTGTCGATTCGCCATCAAGCTCGAACAGGCACAGATCGGCCGGATCGCCGGGCCGAAATGAGCAGGACGGCAGCCCCATCAATTCGGCGGGCTGCCGGCTGGCCGTGTCGATGGCCGTGCGAAGGGGCACGTCGGCCATCCACATCACGTTCGCGATGGCATCACCCAGCGGCTTGGCGGCGCCCGCCAACAGTCCCGGATTGCCGGCCACTACGAGCTTGCCGTTTTCCAGGAGTTCGATCGGACCGCCACTCGCCTCGTAACGCCCCGGGGGCAAGCCGGCGCTGCCGGCGAAGTCGCTGATCAGCACGATGCGCTGCGGCGTCTTGGCGCGGACGATCGTTTTGACGACTGCCGGCGGTACGTGAAACCCGTCGACAATCAAGCTGGCCCACAGCCGGTCTTCGGCCATTTGGTCCCAGATGTAGTTCGGGTGTCGTGGCAACTGCAGGTGAGCACCATTGCCCAGATGCGTGCTCAGCTTGGCTCCTGCATCGACTGCAGCGCCGAGCTGCTCGGTCTTCGGCGCCGTGTGGCCCAGTGCGATAACGCACCCAGCGGCCGTAGCGCGGCGGATGAATTCGGGCGACTCGGCGTATTCGGCCGCCAACGTCACCAAGCGAATCCGGCCGCCGGCAGCCTCCTGCAGGCGACAGAACTCGTCCCAGTCGGGCGGGCGGCAGTGCTTCACTGCGTGTGCGCCGCGCGGTCCGTCGTCGGCCGAGATGTAGGGGCCTTCCAAGTGGAAGCAAGGCACGAGTCGCGCCAAGTTGGCGTCGGCGTCGAGCGCCGTAACGGTCACGCGCATGGCGGCTGCCAAAACGTCAAACGACTCGGTGGTGAACGTCGGGATGACCGTCGTCAAGCCAAAGGCGAACATCCGCCCCAGCACGTTCGCCGCCGATTCGGATGTGAGCCCGACCGCGCCGAACTCGCAGCCGCCATAACCGTTGACTTGCAGGTCGACCAGCCCGGGCGCCAGCCACGGTAGTTTTTGTTTCCCTGCGGAGTCCGCCGCGGGAGCGACGCGCGCAATCCGGTCACCATCCCAAGAGACACGAACCGACTGGGCCGTGTCGTAGCGGCGGGCAACGATGGTCGTCACGGCGCATCCCCTTTGGCGTGCAGCTCACCAGCACGCGCGCAGGATACCCCGTGCAGGCCGCGATCGGCAAACGCGCAGAACAGTGCTGCGGAAGCGACCGCCGGAAAGGCATTGCGACAGCTTCAAGGACTAGCGACGCAACGTGTCGTCTTCGACTTCGATCACGACCGTCGTTCCGCCCACGCCGGCCCAACGATAGGGTTGCCAGGTGTTGGAAACCCAGGTGGGCGAATACCAGGTTGTCCAGGGCGTGAAGGCGGCCATCGGCCGGGCATTCGAGACGCCGAACCACTTCTGGGCCGCCAGCCGATGCGCGCGTTGCGCTGCGCGAAACTCAGCCTTCTGACGCACGGCCAGCGCCGGGTCCTGATACTGCCGCATCGACTGCTGGTAGAACCACATCTCGGGCGTCGGCTGCAGTTCGCTCAGCGAGATCGGCCGGTCCAGTTCGCCCACGTCGCCCATGGGTTGTTGCGCGGGAGAAGAGCCCGCCGGCGAAATCGCCAACGTCAACGAGAGAGCCAGTAGCTGCCACTTCATGTGCCATGCTCCGCATCAACAGCCGCGCGGGATACCAGACGCCGAGACACCTTATGGGCGCCTACTGTGGAGTTCGGCAATCGCAGCGGCGGCGGATGAACCGGATCGTGCTGATCAGACGGCATTTGCTGGTCGAAGACCGCCAGAAACGTGCAGCGCGGAAAGCGTGGCAAACTTTGCGGGCAGGATGCTCACGGATGACGACCGTCGGCGCGGGCTAGCTGCCCAGCGCAGTCGCGCGCCGGATCGCAGCGATCGGCCCTGACCGGCCCATGAATCGGTCGAACGCCGCCCGATCTCCGTTGACGACGAGCACGTGGACCAGTTTGTTTTCGATCCAGACGTCCGTTGTGCGGCCCATCGTGAACACCGGGGTAATTGGTGCGTTTGCACTCACGTCGAGCCGCGGCGACTGCGGCGAAGAACCCGCGTGTGGAATGACGATCAGCGACGCGGTGTCGCCCGCAGCATTGCGGAGGTAATAGACCACCCCGGTTCTTCCGAGAAACGAACGAATGTTCGCCCACGTCGTCGTGTTTGCGGCAACATTTACCCGCGGACTCGGCGGGTAGTCGCGGGGTGCCGACGCGAAGGGCCTGGTGGCACGCTGTGTCTGCTCTTCGAGCCAGAAGCCCGCCGCCGTTTCAATCTCACTGCCGCTTAGCGTTGCCCGGGCTGTAAGCGAAGTCACCAGCAAGTAGATACCGGCGGCTGCCGCCAGTGGTGCGCCCACCCACAACAGGCCACGTCGCATTCGTTGGGACGATCCGTTCGTCGGCGTCGCGCGCGCGGCCAACTCGACGGTTTCCGCCGCAGGCTCAACGTCGGCCGCCGCATCGACGGCCTTGCCGACGACGTCGCCGGTCGCTTGTTGCCCGACCGCCGTGAGAATTCGGTCGGCTAGTCCCACCGGGACGTCAACCTCTTCGATATGTCGCCGTACGCCCTGATCAAAAGCCTGGGAGTTTTCGAGCAACGCCCGATCGGCCGGCTGCTGGCGGAGATGTTCGGCCAAGAACTCCGACTCGGACCGATCCAAGTCGCCCGTCTCATCGCCCGCAGATGTCGGCCGGCAGGCATCGATCGCCTCCAGCAGGCGACGACGCGCGGGATCGTTCGAGTTGTCGGTCGGCTGGTTGTGCATAGCGGGTCTGCCCCACTCCATCATGTCATCCGTTGACCATCCGGCGCCGCGTGCGGTGCCGGTTCCAGCAGTTTCGCACGCAGATGTCCTTTCGCGCGCGACAGGCGACTCATTACGGTGCCCATCGGCAATTCCAGCCGATCGGCGATTTCGCGATACGAACAATCCTCGAAGTAAAACAGCAGCAAGACTACCTTGAAATCGTCGTCGAGCGAGTCCAAGGCCGCTTGCAGCTGCTCAGAGTCGAACGACTCTTCGGGCAACTCAGCCGGGATTTCGTCGACGTTGACCTGTGCGTCGGCCGCCGCCATCGGAACGCGGCGACGACGCGACTTGAGGTAGCAGTTGCGCAAGACGGTGAACAGCCACGCCCGGGCTGATTGCGGATTGCGGAGTTGGTCGAGTTTGGTCTGCGCAGTCAGGAACACCTGCTGTGTCAGATCTTCGGCATCTGCTGCGGCACCGCACAGCCGATAGGCGTAGCGGTACACCGCCTCATGATGCTCGCCGACCAACCGCACAATATCCGGCGGCGCGCACGGCTCACCCATCTTCCGTCCTCTTATGAAGAGCCACCCGAGCCGCCTATTATTCCCCAGATTTGGCGACCAATCGAGATTGACCGCTCACGGCACCAAGCGGGTGGGCGGTAAACACATGCTCATACCGCAGTTGGCTCGTTTCACGGCGGCCTATCACGATCATTCTGAAAAAATGCTATCGCCGGGGAATATCCCGGCAGCTCGGCGCATCGTGCTTAATGAGGCGGAATCGACCGCGGGCATCCCCCGCGGCCGAACGGGCCGCGACTGATAAGGCACCGCGGGTGCCAGGCCCGATCTCCGCGTGGGTACAACCTAGAAGACGAAGGATTGAACGATGAAGAAGCTTGCAATGCTCGCCATTTTGGCCGTCTGCTTCACCGGTTTCTCCGTCGGTTGCCAGGGTGAAGGTGGCGGCGACGCCGCTCCTGCCGCTCCCGCCGAAGGTGGCAACGGTAACGGTCACAGCGACGCTCCGGCCGACGACCCCGCTGCCGCTCCGGCCGACGACGCCGCTGCCGAGCCGGCTGCTGACGCTCCGGCTGAGTAATTGACCTTACCGGTCAATCGAAACGAATCGCCCCGAAGCGCCCCGTTGGTGCCTCGGGGCGTTTTCATTTCGCGCCGGTTTGGGCCGGCGCCCGTGGCCGCGCCTACTCAGCGCGCTTGGGTCGGGGAACTCGGGCTTTGCCGCCACGTTTTCTGCCGCGCCGGGCTCGACTGCGTGGACTGACGGGCTCGTACTTCACCTCGTCGACCGGCTGACCGACCGAAGCCTTCAATTGCTCGACGCGGTCGCGTAGCGCGGCGGCCCGCTCGAACTCCAAGGCGTCGGCCGCGGCCAGCATCTCGCCTTCGAGCTCGGAGATGTACTCTTCGGTCACGTACTGCACCTCGTCAGTGCGACCGACGGCGGCGTTGGCTTTAGCGTGCGCTTGCGCATCGGCTTCGATGCCCTGCCGGATGGCCTTGCGCACTGTTTCCGGCGTGATGCCGTGCTGCCGATTGTATTCTTCCTGGAGCGCGCGGCGCCGGGCCGTCTCGTCAATCGCCCGCTGCATCGATTCGGTGACCGTGTCGGCATAGAGAACGACTTTCGCGTTCACGTTGCGCGCCGCGCGGCCGATGGTCTGCATCAGCGACGTGTCGCTGCGCAAGAAGCCTTCTTTGTCGGCGTCGAGAATCGCCACCAGCGAGACCTCCGGCAGATCGAGACCCTCGCGAAGCAGGTTCACACCGACCAGGGCCTCGAACCGGCCTTCCCGCAACTCGCGCAGCAACTCGACCCGCTCGAACGCGTCGAGCTCGCTGTGCAACCATTTGCAAGCCACGCCCTGCTCGTCGAGATAGTAGGCCAGATCTTCTGCCAGCCGTTTGGTGAGCGTCGTCACGAGCACGCGCTCGCCCACCGCGGTCCGCGCGCGAATCTGTTCCAGCAGGTGCGGCACCTGTCCGCGGGCCGGGACGACTTCGATCACCGGGTCGAGCAGTCCCGTGGGGCGAATGACTTGCTCGACGACTTCTCCGCCGCTTTGTTCCAGTTCATATGGCCCCGGTGTCGCCGAGACGAACACCACCTGGTTGATTTTTCGCTCCCACTCGTCGAACTTCAGCGGACGGTTATCGAGCGCGCTGGGCAATCGAAAGCCGTGTTCGACGAGCGTTCGTTTGCGGCTGTAGTCGCCGTGGTACATGCCGCGAATCTGCGGCACGGTGACGTGCGATTCGTCGACGAACAACAGAAAGTCATCTGGGAAGAAGTTGTACAGCGTGTCGGGCGGCGAACCCGGCTCGCGACCACTCAAGGGCCGGCTGTAGTTCTCGATTCCCGGGCAATACCCCACTTCCTCCATCATCTCGATGTCGAACCGCGTGCGAGCCGACAGCCGCTGGGCTTCCAGCAGCTTGCCGTGTTCTTCGAACCACGCCAGCCGCTCGGTCAGTTCTTCGCGGATCGACTGCACGGCTGCCGAGATGCGATCCTCCGGCATCACGAAGTGCTTGGCCGGATAGATGTAGAGTTCCGGCACCTGGTCGATCGTCTCGCCACTGGTGGGATTGATCAACGAAAGCTGCTCGACCTCATCGCCCCACAATTCGATCCGCACGGCGAACTCTTCATAGGAAGGCCACACTTCCACCGAGTCGCCGCGTACGCGGAACTTGCCGCGGGAGAAGTTGACGTCGTTGCGCTCATATTGGATGTCGACCAGTTTGCGCAACATCTCGTCGCGCTCGACAATTCCGCCGCGCACCAGCCCGACCATCATCGAGCGATAGTCTTCCGGCGAACCCAGGCCGTAGATGCAAGAGACGCTCGCCACGATGATCACGTCCCGGCGACTGACCAGCGCACTGGTGGAAGCCAGACGCAGCCGGTCAATCTCGTCGTTGATCGACGCATCTTTCTCGATGTAGATGTCGCGCTGCGGGATATACGCTTCGGGTTGATAGTAGTCGTAGTAGCTGACAAAGTAGTTCACCGCGTTCTCGGGAAAGAACTCCCGGAATTCTGCGTAGAGCTGCGCGGCGAGCGTCTTGTTGTGCGACATCACCAGCGTGGGGCGGTCCAACCGCTGGATGATGTTGGCCATGGTGAAAGTCTTACCTGAGCCGGTCACGCCCATCAGCACCTGATGCTGACGTTTCGCTTCGAGACCTTCGACCAGCGCATCGATGGCCTGCGGCTGGTCACCCGCCGGCTCGAACGGCTTGTGCAGTTTGAACGGCGACACGTGGCCTCCGGAGCAAGTGTTCTATGTCGCGACGCGTGTTCGACCTCGGCGGCGCGCCGATCAGCGAATTATAGGCGCGGCCCAGTGCGCAACTACGGCGCATCATCCGCGGCCACAGCCGCCGCCGCAGGAAGCGGTGCCAGAAAGGGGCGAATTCGCTCCAGCGTTCGTGGACCGATTCCGCGCACGCGCAGCAGATCGTCGTGGGAGCGGTACTCGCCGGCCACTTCCCGCTCTTCCACAATGCGTCGGGCGAGCGTCTGGCCGATTTCGGGCAACTGCGCCAACTCCGGCCAGGCCGCACGATTGACGTCGACCTCGAACTCGGCCACCAGCGGTCGTGCATGATCGATATCGATCCGCCGCCGCCCCTCCCAGCGCTCGACGAGCGCATAACCCGCCGCAGCGAGCAAGAAGGCCGCCATTGCGAGACCTACGACCGCCTGCTCGCCGCGCCGAATCCACGGTCCGCGCGGATGTTTGCCGGCCGGATCCTCAAGCGGCTTGCGGTCTTTGCCTGCGGCGTTTGGGTTGCCGTCGTTCATGGGCTGAACGTGGACGATTGTTCGGCGGCATGCTGCCGCGAAGACGCTTCCGATCCAGCACTCATCGAATGATTGCCAGTCAATTATGCAGCCCGCGGCTCAGGCCAGCCATCGTCCGCGGCATCGGTTGCCGACCAGCGCGATCACCCGTACGCTTTCGGCAGGCCCGTCAACTACGGTGCTGCGTTGCCCGTCTCGAAGACTGCCGAATCACACGTGACCGATACGACTCCCAGGAAAGAGTTTTCCCCCGTCGTCTGGGACGAGCGGCTGGCTGAAGACTGCCGGCAGTTGGTGCAGTTGGCCATTCGCGAAGACTTGGACCGGCTCTACGACTGGACGACCATCGCACTGGTTCCCGACGACGCCCGCGGCCGTGCAGACGTCGTGGCTCGCCAGCCTGGTGTGGTGGCTGGTTTGCCCGCGGCCGCATTGGCGCTCGACGTGTGCAGTTCCGGTGCGGAGTGCGCTTCGCAAGTTGAAGATGGTGCCGTCGTGTCGCCCGGGCAGCACGTCGCCGTCCTTGCCGGTCCTGTGCGCGGCTTGCTGACGGCCGAACGCGTGATACTGAACCTGCTCGCAAGGTTATGTGGAATCGCAACGCTGACGCGGCAGTACGTCGACGCGATCGCTGATACTCATGCCCGGGTCTACGACACCCGCAAGACGACACCGGGGTGGCGTCGGTTGGAGAAGTACGCGGTACGGATCGGCGGCGGACACAATCACCGCACCGGGCTGTTCGACGCCGTGCTCATCAAAGACAACCATCTCGCCTGGTTCGCCGGCGGAAAAGCCATCGATGGCACGGTTGCCGCCCAGGCTGTGGTCGCGGCGCGCAAGTTTCTGGACTCGATGGTGCCCGGCGGCGCCGACGCCATGATCGTGGAGATCGAAGTCGATTCGATCGACATGCTGCCGGACGTGCTGGCCGCTGCGCCGGATGTCGTGCTGCTGGACAACATGAGCCCACAGCAACTCGCTGCGGCGGTCGCCCAGCGCGACCGCGACGCGCCTCAGGTGGAACTCGAGGCTTCCGGCGGGATCGATTTGCAGACCATCGCAGCGGTAGCGGCCACCGGCGTCGATCGCATCAGCGTCGGGGCGCTGACCCACGCGGCGGCCAGCCTCGATTTGGGGCTCGATTGGCACTCCGGCGGCGATGCGTGAGCTCCCCATTCCGGCTGCGCGGAGCATGAGGATTCTGCGCGGCGTATCGCCGCATCAACCTCGTCGAGCCCTCTCATCCGAACGCTCTCGGGCCACGTGATTCTGCACGCCACGGCGGCGGGCACGGGAGTAGATCTTCTCGAATCGAAGGTCGTTCAAGCCGATTTTCGCGAAGTTTGACTGACCAACGTGCTGACCTATGGTTCCCATGCACCTACGCCTTGGGGAGGGGCGTTGGTCACAGGCGCAGCAGGGATAGCTTGGAGCTAGAGGGGACCCTGCTGCGCTTTTTTTCTACCCGCTCGGTACACAGTGTACGCATCACGCGGGGGACGGCACCATGCCCAGCCGCCTTCTGAACGCTTCCGGCAAAGCGGCTCAGCAGAAGCTCGCGAGCAAACCCGTTGCCGGATGCCACTGGCTGCTCGCCAGCCAGTGCTCGCGTTCCATATCCGTCGAGCCGCAAATCTGCCACTCAGACAACCGCTGCCCGACCAACGGCCAGTGGCACGCTGGGCAAGCGACGAATAGATCGGCAGTTACGACCTCATCGGGTGCCACTGCTGGCTTGCCCAGCAGTGCCTATTGCGAGTCTCACGTTACTGACCGACCGAGGAAAAACTCTCGAAACGCCGGCGCGCGTACCCGAACTTCCGCCACATCGCTCCCCCGTCGCCAGCCTGCCACTCGCGGCTTCACGTTGGCCGAGGCACTGCTCGCCTTGACCATTACCGTCACGGCTGGTAGCGCGGTGATACTTGGTATCACGAGCAGCGTGCAGACGTCGGAGATTGCACTCGAGGAGACGATCGCCCGCGGTCTGGCCGAGCAAATGATGGACGAGATCGCCGGCTGGCGGTACGTCGAACCCAGCGGCGATCCCTATCAGACGACACTCGGGCCGGAGCTCGGCGAGACGGCCGTTTCGGACCGCCTCCCCTTCGACGATGTCGACGACTTCACCGTCCTGGCGAACAATCCTCCCACAGACTACTGGGGTGTTGCTCTGGGAACGGACGACGGCGAAGGAAGTTTTCGGCATCCGGAGGTGCAGGCACCGTCCAACTATCTCAGTGGCTGGAGCCGCGTAGTCGACGTCTACTACGCCAATCCCCCCAACTTCGACACGCCGCTTCCGGGCGGGACCACCAGCGATCACAAGGTGGTCGTCGTCCAGGTCACGCGCACCGACAGTTCCGGCGCTGTTCGCGAACTGGCACGGTTGCGAAGGGTCTTCAGCTATGTTCCCCAACCGTAAACGCAGCGCGCGAAAGAGCTCGAGCGACGCACGCCAGCGCGGCGGGCTGAGCTTGATTGAGTTACTGGTCGCGTCCACCCTGCTGGCCATTATGGCGGGCGTCGTGGGCGGCCTGAGCTTCGCTTCCACCAGCGCCTGGCGTTACGGGCAAGGCCAGGCCGTCGCGACGCAGCACGCGCGCGTCGCCATGCAGCGCATCACCCGCGCCGTTCGCACGGCGTACGCCAATCCCGACAATCCGGGTTGTGCCGTGATCTACGAGACGTTGGGCACTTGGCGGTTTCCCGATACGCTCGTGGTGTGGAGTCCGACGGGAACGCCGACGAATCCCGACGGGCAGCCGCTGGTGAGCGAGTGTCTGATCTTCTGCCCCGATCCGGCCGACCCGTCGCAGTTGGTCGAGATCCGCGACGCCACGGACACTCGTACCATCCCGCTTTCCAGCGAGATCACGCAGCCGACGTGGGTCACGCTGGTCAACGGCGTGAAGACATCTCCCAGCGCAACAAAGGTCGTGCTCACCGATCTGTTGCGCACGAGTGAGAACTCCATCGGCACAAAGGTCCGCAGCGCCATCCGGTTCGAGCGGCAAATCCGCCCCTCAGAGTCGGAGTGGACTGCCTACCAAGGCGCCCTGCTCGCGTGGGAAGACATGACTTGGCCCGGCGATTTCTATGGCGGCGGACAAGGATTGCGGCACGTGTGGCTGCGGCTGGAACTGCAACTCATGCCGGGCGAACTGGCCGAGGGGGACGATCCACAGGGGCAGCAGGCGATCCCGTTTTTCAGTTCAGCCGCTCTGTACTACGACATGCCGCGTTAGCGCGGCGGCGCGTGTCCGCGTTGGCTGGGCGTCGCACGCACTCGTCGTGTCGAACACGCCCTTGCGGCAATTGACCGGCACTTTGATGCATGGCGCGGCCCTCAAACGTGCGACATAAGGACTAATCCGCAGGCTCACCACCGGCGGTCGACGACCGCGGCCCTGCGGATGCAATGTCGCTGGCGTAGCCTTGTCGAGAGCGCCTGTGGCGCAGGTCTCGATGTTCCTTGGGTTTGGGTAGAGGAGTTGACGCATGTCACGCCGTCCGCGTCGAAGTGGGTTCCTGCTGGTCGTGCTGAATGTCGTAGCACTCAGCGTGCTAGCTTTGTACGGAACTTCGGCGGCCGCGCCGCGCGAGGCTCCGCAGCCGTTTGCCAATGCCGTCGAGCAGCGCTTCGAGATCATCCGCGAGCTCAAGCAACTCAACGCGCTGGTCAAAGAACAGAACGAGTTGCTCCGCGGCCTGACCAAAGGTGCCGGACAACCGCAAACACGACGTTAGCGCGTCACCGAGGTGGGCCGTGTGCCGGCGTCACGCGTTTACGATCATCGAGCTGATGTTTGCAGTCGCCATTCTGGCGATTCTCGGCGCCATGCTCGCGCCCAGCGCAACGCCGGCGGTCGAAGAGCGCCTGCGGGCAGTCAACGGGGCGCTGGTGGCCGATCTCGACTACGCCCGTAACCTGGCTGTGAACAACAACAGCAGCTACCGGGTGGAGTTCGACACCGCGAACAACCGCTACACCATCGAACACGTGGGGACCAATCCGGCGCTCGATACGCTGCCGCCCCATCCGTTCGCCAGCGCCACGGGTACGGCCACGCAACACGTCATTCCGCTGGCGAATCTGCCCGCCGCGACGGGCGTGCAATTGATGGGCGCGGAGCTCGGCCAGACGATGATCCCGGTCACGGAAATCGAGTTTGGCCCGCTGGGCGAGACGACGGAGACCGAGGAGGTTCAGGTCTGGTGCGTCGTTGCTTCCGGTGATTTGCAACGCTTCGGCGTCGTCACGATTGATCCGGTGTCCGGTTTGGCAACAGCCGGTCCCGTGCAAAGCTCAGGCCCGGGTGGACTGGGAATGCCCGGCGGACCGTAATCCAAGTATCTCATCGCCCGTCTCCGTGATGCTCGAAGCACCCAGGCCTACGGAACCATCTGAGAACCCATGATCTCGCTGCTTCGCCATAAACCCGCTTCACCGATCGGCGTCGATCTCGGTACACAATCGCTCAAGTTGTTGCAGTTCGATGCGCAACGCGAGCAGTTGGTTGCCGCCATGCGCTGGGAGACCTTCGAGGCTGGTACGACCGAAGCCGGCGCGTCGCTCAGTGAATCGCTGACGCAAGCCTATCGGGCACGTCCGTTTCGCGGTCGCGATGCGGTCATTTGTCTGCGCGCTCCCGATCTGTTCGTGCAGAACATTCGCGTCCCCAAAGTCTCGCCGGCTCAGATGGACGAGGCCGTTTACGACGAGGCGCAATCGCGGCTGCCGTTTCCGATTGAAGAGGCGGAGATCCGCTACATCGCAGCAGCCGATGTGCGACAGGGCGACGAGGTCCGCCGCGAGGTCATCCTGTTGGCCTGCCACCAGCCCGTGCTCGATCGCACGTTGAAAACGATCGAAGAGGCCGGGCTGCGGCCGGTGGCCGTCGACATCGAGCCCGCCGCCTTGCTGCGCGGCTACTGCCGCAGCTTTCGCCGCGATGCCGACCAGGAGCTGACGCTGATGTTCGTCAACGTCGGAGGCGCGCATACGGTGGTCGTCATCGCGCGCGGCTCCGACCTGTTGTTTATCAAATATCTCGACATCGGCGGCTACCAGTTGGACGAGGCCGTAGCGTCACATCTCGACATGAGTATCGGTGATGCCGCCGGACTGCGCCGCAGCCTCGGCGAGCGACGCAGTGAAGAGCGCGATCCTGAGATTGCCGCCACGATCAAAGAAGCTACGCGGGGGTTGCTGGATCGCCTGGGGCAGGAGTTGTCGTTATGTGCGCGCTATCACAGCGTCGCCTTTCGCGGTCAACCGATTGACCGGGTGATCATCGGAGGCGGCGAGGCGAGCGACCACCTCGTGACGGCCATCGACGAGCGTGTCGAACGCCCCTGTGAGCTCGGCAACCCCTTGCGGGGCTTTCAAGAAGCCGACGCACCCGGACGTGCCAGCCAGTGGGACGTTGCCGCCGGCTTGGCGATGCGCGAGGTGCAAACCTGACGCCAGCCAACAACCAGCGAACGAATCCGTAGCCACTTCGGTTGCGGCCGAGACTATGCAAGACATCGACTTCCTACCGGCGCGCTACCTGGAGCAGGACGCCAACCGCCGCACGCACATGTGGCGCGTGATCGTCGTCGCTGCCGGTCTGGGCTGCTTTGTGGGTGGGGGCGTCTACCAGTGGTACCGCCAGTCGCTGTTGGCCGAGGAGCTGGCCTCTGCCCGTAAGCGGCACGCTGCCAGCCAGGCGCTTTCGGAGCGAGTTGCCCAGTTCAACCAGCAGCTCACTGCGGCGCACACCAAAGCGGAGCTCCACGCGTATCTCGCTCATCCCTGGGCACGAACACAGATTCTGGCGGCGCTGGTCCGACCCTTGCCGCGCGAGATCGATCTGGAAAGCCTGGAGATCAGCTACCAGGCAACGCCGGTCACCGTCTCGCGGCGCGACCCCGTGCGCCCCGGTGCGCCGGCCGCCGGTGGGGCCGAAGACGCTCCCGAGGAGCCCACAGCGATCGACCTGGCGCGGCTGCGAAAGGAATACGACGAGCGGTCGCTGGTCGTCACCATGCGCGGAGTCGTCCGCGACGAGCCCCGTTTGCATGCTTACATGGCGCGGCTCCATCAAAGCGAACTGTTCATCGATGTCGAGCTCTCGGACGTGGGGCGCGCGGATGATGACGGCGAAGTTCAATCGACATTCCAGGCACGCTTGATTGTGCTGCCCGGTTATGGTCAGCCACGAGGGCCGCGACCGAATTCCACGCCTGGTGACGCGATCGCCGGTATTCGGCCGGCGCGGAGTTGAGCGATGGAGCACCTGTTCAAACGCACGAGTTGGGTTGTGACGGGGCCACTGCTGTTGGGCACCGTGCTTTACTTTGCGCTGGTCTATGTGCCCGGTGAGAAGGCCATCGCCGATATGCGCCGCGAGCTGGATTCGATCACGGACTTGGTCTACCAACTCGAATCCCAAGGCACGCGCATTGAAGCCATCCGCGCCGCGCTGAACAGCACCGAAGAATTCAGTGAGCACCGCAGCCAAGAGGCATTGTCACACCAACATGCCTCCGAGTTCTACGCACGGCTCTCCGAAATGGCGCGCGACACGGGCGTCCAAATCCGGGCGCTCGATCCCGACTCGATCACGCTTTACGAATCACTCGAAGTGCTGCCGGTGAACCTGATGCTATCGGGATCGTTTGCTGCCATCTTCGACTTCACGGCACAGCTAGAATCGCTGCCGCTGATCGTATGGATCGACAAGCTCACGCTGCAAGCACCGCGGCAGACGGGTGAAGATACGCAAGCTGAACTCGTGCTGAAGGTTTTTGGCAGTCGTTCTCAGGAATCCGATTAGCTTGACTTACCGGCTGGTCGATACAGGGAGATGCGGTGCTCGGATTTTCCCGACAGCCCGCCAAAACACGCGTAACCAAGGCCCGTAAACGTGCAGCAGGAAAAACTGGCATCGCAACTGCTGAGCGATCTGAAAGCCAGCCCCAAGAAGGCTGCGCTTTTGGCGCTGCTGGTCGGTGTGGCCGCCTACTTCTGGCTGCCGTTGGCCGCGGGGCTCCTTCCATCGGGCGACTCGGAACCCGAAACCCCTGCGCTGGCGCCCATCCTGGCTGATCTGGCCGGCGAAGTGGCGACGGCGGAGCCTGTCCAAGTCGAACCGAAGCACGATTGGCAAACCATCATCGCTGCCGTCCAAGCCGATCCGCGGACCAAACCTCCCCAGGCTGTCCGCTGGTCGCGCGATCCATTCGCCGAGGAAGTGGAAGTCGCCGAGGCCGAGCCGATCGCAGCGGCCCCCGAGACCGATCCTGCCGACGCGCTGCCCAGTACCGCCGTGCACTTGCTGCTGACGGGCACGCTGATCGGCAATCGCCATAGCACCGCGATGATCAACGGCGTCACCTATCGGGAGGGGGACGAACTCGAGGTCATCGATGGTCTGGCGTTGACCGTCGTCGCCATTCGCACGCGAGCAGTGATCCTGCGGTGGCAAGACGTGCAGGTCGAGCTGCCGCTTAACAAGGAACAGATATTACCCCCGGAGCTGTTCGCCGGGCCTGCCGCAGACTCGCCCGTCGAGTCATGACGACGAACTCGCCGGCGACCACCCGGCGGTCAAGGATGACCCATGCGAAGCGTTCTACGCCTGTTCGTGTTCTTGCTCTGCAGCGCAGCCGGGATTGCTGCTGCCGCGGTGCTCGCCATCAGCGATACCGGCCACCAATCTGCAGTGTCGGGCTACGACCCGCAACCGGCTGACGAAGCGGTGGCCGTAGCCGTGAACGTCGAACTGGCCGAAGCACCGGTCGTGCTGCCGACGCGCTCGGAAGTGGCGACCGCTCTTCCCAGCCCGCCCGAGTTCGATCTCTCGACGGCGCCGCCTGTCGCTCGTGAACCCATTGTGCCGGTCGCCAGCGCTGCTCCGCAATTGCAGCCGGCGGACCCCTCACCCGTCATCGGCCAGCAGTTCCCTGGCGGGCAAAGCGAGTCGCAGGGCTCGCTTCTCGACGCCCTGCAACAGTTGCCCCAACTGACCGACGCACTGCGCAACTTGACTGGTCCCGGCGCGTCGACTTCCGGTGAGCCCGTCGCCGCTCCCGGATTGCCGCTCCCGGGCCCTTCTTCGGTGGACACCGCGACTCCCGCGCCGCGAGCGACTCAGCTCGAACCCGAACTCCGCAGCGCCGAAGGGGACGATCAACTCAGTTTCAACATGTCCGGCATGGATCTCCGCACTGCGCTGGAATGGTTGAGCGAACAGGGCGACTTGAACATCGTGGCCACACAAAGCGTGCAGGGTATCGTCAATAGCGCAGCGCTGAACGACGTTGACGCCGAGACGGCGCTGGAGGTGATTCTCGAATCGACGGGCTATGTCATGCGGCGTCGCGGTAGGTTCATCACTGTTGGCTCGCCGGAAGACTTCGTGGCCATCGAGCAGTCGCGCGACGAAATCGCGACCCGCATCTATCGCCCGAACTATGTTTCGGCCAGCGAGATCCAGACGCTCATCACGCCGCTGCTCAGCGAGCGCGGTGCCGTCAGCGTCACGACGCCGTCGGAAAGCGGCATTGGTAGCGACGCCGACAATGTGGGGGGCGATGCGTTCGCAGGCGGCGATGCCATTCTGGTCCGCGATTATCGCACGGTGCTCGACCAGATGGATCAGATTGTCGCCGAGGTCGATAAGCGGCCCATGCAAGTGGCCATCGAAGCCATGATCCTCAGCGTCGATATCGGCAACGACAACGAATTCGGCATCGACTGGCAATTGCTCCGCGACCGCGATCATCTGCGTTTCGGCCTGGGCGACGGCAACTCGGCAGCAACGCTCACCGACTTCGCGTTCAACGGCGGTCTGGCCTTCGCCTTTCTCGATTCCAATCTCGGCTCGTTCGTAACGGCGCTCGAGACGTTCGGCTCCACCAACGTCATCGCCACGCCGCGGCTGACCTGTCTCAACAAGCAACGCGCCGAAATCCTGATCGGTGCCGAGCTCGGCTACGTCAGCACCACCGTGACCGAGACGCAAGCCACACAGCAGGTGGAATTCCTGCGCGTGGGTACCGAATTACGGCTGCGCCCCTTTGTTTCTTCCGACGGCATTATTCGCATGGAGGTCCACCCCCAGCTCTCGACCGGTTCGGTCCGCGTTGAAGGGGGATTCACCCTTCCCGACCGAGAGACGACCGAGGTCACGACCAACATCATGACCCGCGACGGATGCACCGTGATTATCGGCGGACTGATGCGCGAAGATCTGGTGGAGTCCAGCACGCAAGTACCATTGCTGGGCAGTATGCCTTTCGTGGGACCGCTGTTTCGCAAGCGGAACGAAGAGATCGATCGCAGTGAAATCCTCGTGCTCGTCACGCCGCACATCGTCTACGAGCCCGATGCCTGCTGCGAGGGCGAAGCCGCGGCCTGCGAGTTTCACCGTCGCCAGGCGGTTGTCGGCGATCACATGAACCCGGCCAGCCAGCTCTACTTGGGCCGCAAGTACATGCGCCTGGCTCAAGAGGCCATCGCCGTCGGCGATCTCGAGCGCGCGCGGCGGCTGGTCGACTTCTCGATTCGCATCGATCCCACCAATCGCGCGGCCATCGATCTACAGGCTGACATCGATAGCGGCGCGCTCGACGGCGATCACAGCAGCACAGCGCCCGTCATCAAGCACGGCGTGCTTTGGGATCCGAGCGTGTACGGATCGGGCGGCGTGCCCGTCGATGGCCTGCAGTACGAGATTCCGCCCGAGGGTGCACCGCTCGAACAGTTGCCGCTGGACGGCGAGCAGATTCCACCGTGGATGCTCGACCGGCTGGAACAAGCCGTGCCGACCGGTCCACAGCATCCGCGCGACCCCGGGACTCCCGGTACGGCCCGCGACATCGTGAAACCGCCGGTGGAGGAACCCTGATGCTCGTACGCGTCACGGGGACTCCTGTTCTGGCGGCGCTGCTGCTAGCCGGCCTCTGTGGCGGCTGCGCGAGCTCGCCCGCCGGCGCTTCTTCGCGGCCGAAGCAGGATTTCTTGCAAAGCGAGCGGATGGCACAGGCCATCGAGGCCTTCGAACAGAAACGTATCCATGCCGAGTTTCAGGCGGCTGAGGTCGACTGGCGGCAGGGGCAGCGTGCATCCTGCCGCGAGACGCTCGACCGTTTGGTCGCACGGCATCCCGAGTTCCTACCGGCACGTCTGCTGTTGGCCGAAGTACTGCTGACCGGCGGCGACGCACAGCGGGCACTCGCGCACGTCGAGCACGTGATGGCCCACGAGCCGGACGACGCTGCCGCGCAACACACGGCCGGCCTGGTGCACGAGGCGCTCGGCCAACAGTCGCTCGCAATTCAGCATCTGCGCCGCGCGGCCGAACTGGAGCCGCAGAACGAGATCTACGGTCTGAGCCTACAAGCCGCATCCACGACGCACGTGGCGCTGCACACCGCGTTCGATTCCGAGGGCAATCGCCCGGCATCCGACGTCCCAGTTGGACCGACGGGAGAGGCTGGCGCAGCAGAGGACGTTCAGGTCGATTACACCGAAGTCGACCATTCGACCGCGCTCGACAATGATCCGTCTGTGCTGATTGAGCGGGCCGGAGCGGCTCTCCGGAGTGGAGCTGATACGGCGGCCCGCGAGCTCTTCGACCGCGCTCTCGCAGCGGCTCCGCAGGACCCTCAGGTAGGGCTTTCCGTGGTTGTGGTGAGCTTACGCTACGGTCGGCCGCAGCTTGCTGAGACGTACGCCCAGGCCCTTCTACGCTCATTCCCCGACCTGGCAGCCCTGCACCGCGCCCGGGCCGCAGCGCTCTATCGGCAGGGCGAATACGCCAAGGCGCAAGCCGCGATTGGGCAAGCACTTTCTTTGGACAAGCAGGATGCCCTGTCCTACTTTTTACTGGGTCTAACGCGGCTGAAACTGGGTGATCCGAGCGACGCGAATCGTCACTTTGAGACGGCGCGTCGGCTCGATCCCACTCTGGCCGTCTCCCCGTAGGCCCGAGCCGACGTTGCTTGCGAGCAACGCCGGCCGCAGACGCACTGCCCGTCCGCTGCACGGTATCGACGGTCGGTTGCAAGTGCGCAGCGCTTGATTCGTGTGGGGTTGCATGCGCGAAGGTGCCTGCGTGAATGTCCGGGATTCGCACACGAGCGAAACCGACTGAATCGCGCGCAACGGGCGGAACACTGATGGCCATGGCGAACATTGACTTCACGAACCTTCCTCGGCGCATGGCACTGACGGCCACAGTTGCCGGCCTGATCGCCGCGGGACTGGTCTGCGCCGTCGCCTGGGCCATGGCGAGCGTTCCGTCGTGGTGGGTGAGCGCACCATTGGCAGTGCTTGTGGGAATGGCCGGTGTGGGCATCGCGCTGGCGATCAGCCTCTTCTGGCACCAGCGGATTGGCATTGCCGACGCCTATTTGCGGCGCCTCGCCCAGCTCGATCCGCGGGACATGACCGAAGAGACCGTAAGCGCGAACCTGCCGCAACTGCCGACGGAGTTTCCGCTTGGCCCGGCGCTGGAACGAATCCAAGCCGCCTTCACCCGTTTCTGCACGCAGATTCAGGACGCCGAACAGGGCCGCGCCCTGCTCGATATCCGCTGCCGTCGGGCATCGCAGCAATCGGAACAGATGTCGCAAATCCTCGCCGGGCTGGCTGAACCCGTCCTCGTCGTCGACCAGTACAACGATCTCGTGCTGGCCAACCGCAGTGCCGAAAAGCTCTTCGGCTTCCAAGTAGAGGGAGTGGAACACCGCGCGCTGGCGAAGCTGGTCAAGAATCAGCGGCTCATCGATCTCTTGAAGGAAACCCATTCTCGCAGCACCGGCACGGCGCGCACCGACGAAATCGAGATCGTCGATGACGTGGGCCGCCCGTGTTGGTACAGCGTCACGGCCACGATGCTGATGGCGGGGGCGACAAGCACGGACACAGCGCCTCATCTGGCGGTCGTCGTGCTCCGCGACATCAGCAGCCAGAAGGCAGCCCAGCGACGCAATGCCGAGTTCGTCTCTTCGGTGACGCACGAGATGAAGACGCCGCTGGCCGGGATCAAGGCCTACGTCGAGTTGCTCGCCGACGGCGACGCCGAAGACGAAGCCACGCGCGATGAGTTCCTCGACGTTATCAACACGCAGGCCGACCGCTTGCAGCGACTGATCGAGAACATGCTCAATCTGGCGCGGATCGAAGCCGGAGCCGTCCGCGTCAACAAGGCGCACTGCTCTCTCAACGAGCTGCTGGAAGAGGCCCTCGACATCGTGCAGCCCGCCGCACAACGCAAGAGTATCGAGCTGGTGGCCGAACTCAGCCCCATGCACATCCGCGTCTTCGTCGATCGTGATTTGATGTTGCAGACCGCCATCAACCTGCTCTCCAACGCGGTGAAATACACGCCCGACGGTGGCCGCGTCACCATGCGCAGCCGCCTGGTCGACGATCAAGTTGAATTCGAAGTGCAAGATACCGGCGTCGGGCTGTCTGAAGACGATTGCGAGCGCATCTTCGACAAGTTCTATCGCGTGGAAAAAGACAGCCAAATGGCGAGCGGAACCGGCTTGGGGCTGCCGCTGGCCAAACACATTGTCAGCGACGTGCACCAGGGCAACCTCAGCGTCACGAGCCGTCCCGGCGAAGGCAGCACCTTCGTCGTCACGCTGCCAGGCACCAAACAAATGACCAAGGTTTTTGAGCGGAGTACCGTCTGATGCCGCTGCGCCTGCTGCTTTGCGATGACGATCTGGCCATTGTCCGCGCGGCCGAGTTCAAGCTCTCCCGCGCCGGTTACGAAGTCGAGTGCGCCGGCGACGGGCAAGCCGGCTGGGAGGCCATCCAGCGCCAGCGTCCCGACCTGTTGGTCACCGACTGCCAGATGCCCCGCATGACGGGCCTCCAGCTTTGCGAGGCCGTGCGCGGCGATGCAGCCACGCGCGATCTCCCGATCATCATGCTCACCGCCAAAGGCTATGAGCTGACCGAAGCAGAGGTCCGCCAGCGCTACGGCGTGCTGAAACTGGTCGCCAAGCCGTTCAGCCCCCGCGAACTGCTCAAGTCCATCGATGCGGTCTTGCGCGGCGACAATCCGGCTCCCGCGTGCGGCGAATCCGCGCAAACGATTGAGCCCTCGGTGGCCTCATGAATCTGCAAACCGAGACGTTCGAAGATGTGATCGTGGTGCACGCGCCCGACGATCTGGGGGGCGACCATGCCGAGGACTTCAGCGACTTCGTCTCCACGCTGGAACTGACTCAAATCGTCGTCGATCTGGATGGCACCGAAATGATCGACAGCGCTGGGCTGACGGCGCTGCTCGACAGCCGCGATGCGCTGCATGAGCGGGGCGGCGAACTGAAGGTCGCCACCACCAATTCCAACAATCGCAAGATTCTGGAGATCACCCAGCTCGACCGACAGCTCGAAGTATTCGACACCGTCGTCGGCGCCGTACGCGCTTTTCGCTAAAGCGTTTTTCAGAACTGAGTGCGGATGCCACTGCTGGCTTGCCCAGCAGTGTGAATCTGGCGAGGGGAACTGCCTGATGAGCGAGCCGTGTCACCCGATGTCTACCGAGTGAGGTTTCGAGATGTGTTCGGGGCGTTTCCCGACAACACTGTGACGCCCAACAGCATCCGCCCCGGTTTGCAGTCGCCGGTGACGAGCGACTGGATCTCACGCGACCGGATGATGACGTCCGACGACAGCCATGTCCACCACGCCCACATCAACCGATTCGGCGGCCACCGCAGCGCGTCCTCGCGCGCGCTTGGGCAGCGTGTTGATCTCGAAGGGCTACCTCACGGAGGAAGGGCTCGAACAGGCTCTCAAGCGGCAGCGTGAAGACCCGCGCAACAGTCTGCTAGGCGAGATTCTCGTCGAGCTCGACCTCTGCACGGAAGATCAAATCATCGAGTGCCTCGCACTCGAATACGGTGTCCCCTACGCCAAGCTCGACCAGCGGATATGCGATCCCAAGGTCGTGAGCCTGCTGCCGCGGGAGTTCATCGAAAAAAATCTCGCGCTGCCGCTGTTCTGCGTTCGCGGCCGGCTCACGGTGGCCGTCGCCGAACCCTCGAATCTGTTTCTGATCGACGAGCTTCGCAACCTCACCGGCAACGAGGTGCAGATCGTCGCCGCATCGACTAAAGACCTGCGGCGCATGGTGCAGACCGTCTTGCCCAACTCGAAGGTGTTCGTCATCGACGACATCATCGAGGATTCCGAGGCGGCCGACGTCACCCTCATCGAGGATGACGTCGAAGACATCGGCGAAATGGAGGAGATCGCCGGTCAGTCGCCCGTCATCCGGCTGGTTAACTACGTCATCTACAACGCGGTCAAAGAAGGCGCCAGCGATATCCACATCGAGCCCTCGGAGCGCTGTGTGCGCGTCCGCTACCGTATCGACGGCCGGCTCTACAAGTCGCTCGAAGTGCCCTCACATTTGCTGAACCCGATCACCAGCCGCATCAAGATCATGGCCTCGCTCGACATCAGCGAGCGCCGCCTGCCGCAGGACGGCCGCGTGCACGTGATGCTCGAAGGCCGGCCGATCGATCTCCGCGTCAGCACCTTTCCCATGAATGCCGGCGAGAAGACGGCCATTCGCGTGCTCGATACGCACGGCGCCTCGCTCAACCTCGAAGACCTCGGCTTTGCCGAAGACGTGCTGGCCGGCTTTCGTGAACACATTCAGGCGCCCAACGGGATTTGCCTCGTGACCGGCCCCACGGGTAGCGGTAAATCAACGACGCTCTACGCCGCGCTGAATGCCATCGCCTCGATGGAGAACAACATCTGCACGGTCGAAGATCCGATCGAATACAACATGCCGCTGATCAATCAGTTTCAGGTGCAGGAACGCATCGGACTGACGTTCTCCAAAGCCCTGCGAACCCTGTTGCGGCAGGATCCCGACGTCATCATGGTCGGCGAGGTGCGCGACGAAGAGACGGCCCGCACTGCGATTCAAGCGGCGCTCACCGGCCACCTCGTCTTCAGCACGCTGCACACGAACAATGCCAGTGCCGCCGTGACGCGACTGGTCAACATGGGCGTCGAGCCGTACTTGATCGCGGCGGCGCTGAACATGGTTCTCGCCCAACGTCTCGTGCGCCGCATCTGCCCCAAGTGCCGCGAGTCGTACGATCCGCCGCGCAACGTCCGCAAGGCCCTCGAACGTGCCGGCTACGAGATATCCACCTACTACAAAGGGGCCGGGTGTCGACGCTGCCGCAACACGGGCTTCAACGGCCGCATCGGCATTCACGAACTGCTCGTCCTCGACGACGAGGTTCGTGACGCGATCACCGCCGGCCAACCGCTGATGGCCATCCGTGAAATCGCGCTCCGCACCGGCATGATCACACTGGCCCACGACGGATTCCGCAAAGTGCGCGAGGGCATCACCACCGTCGAAGAGGTCGTCCGGGCCACCGGTGGATTGCAGACGCCGGTTGACCAACAACCTCCGACCGACTCCGACCTCGAAGCCGCCGTAGCGGAATAGGAAGTGTGAGCCATGAACTTTCGCTACCGCGTCCGCGATTCACTCGGCAAGCTGCACGAAGGCACCGTCGACGCGACCAATAGCGACGATGCCACACAACAACTACGCCGCGATGGCTTTGCGGTGCTGCACGTCGAGGCCACAGGCGCGCGGCGCAGTTTGCTGGGGGGCCGTGTCAGCCGCAGCGAACTGGTCTACATGACCACGCAGTTGGGGCTGATGATCGATACCGGCATCAATCTCTCGCTTTCGCTGCAAGCGCTTGCGGAGCAGGAGGCGAACGCCGCGCTGAAGAGCGTGTTGGAAGACCTTCGCAATGCGGTCGAGGGCGGCGAAGACTTTTCGGCCGCGCTGGCCCGGCATCCTCGCTTGTTCGATGCCACGTACGTGGCGTTGGTCCGCGCGGCCGAGGCGACCGGCGCGCTCGGTGAGATGCTCGACCGTGTGGCCGATCACCTGCGCCGCGAAGTGGAAACGCGAGCCAAGGTTCGCTCGGCCATGGCCTACCCCAGCGTGATGCTCTGCCTGGCAATCGGCGTGACCGTGTTCTTGATTGCTTTCGTATTTCCCAAGTTCGCGCCGCTGTTCGAGCGCCGCAGCGTCGATCTGCCCAAGCCGACGGTCGTCATGCTCGCCATTTCCCAAGGGCTGACGAACTACTGGTATTTCTGGCTAGGTGGGCTTGTGGTCTTGATCGGCGGTCTGTTGTTCGCGCTGTCCACCAGCCAGGGCCGGCGTGTTTGGGACTGGATCAAAATCAGCCTGCCCATCATCGGCCCGACCTATCGCAAGGTGATCATCGGTCGTAGCCTCCGCACGCTCGGCACGATGCTCGCCGGCGGAGTGCCGCTGCTCGAATCGTTGGATCTCTGTGGCCGCGTGGCGGCCAACTGGTGGTACGAGCAATTGTGGTCGGGCGTTGCGCAGGCGGTGACCGAAGGTAATCGGCTCGCCAGCACCCTCTCGGAGAGTTCACTCTTGCCGCCGACCATCGTGCAGATGATCAGCTCGGGCGAAGAAGCCGGCAAGCTCGACCGAGTGCTGGCGCGAATCAGCACTTACTACGATCGGGAAGTCGAGAATGCGCTGAAGAGTGCCACCAGCATGATCGAGCCGCTGATGATCGCCGTGATGGGTGTCGTCGTGGGCGGCATTGCCATGGCGCTGCTGCTGCCGATCTTCACGCTCAGCCAGAGTCACGGCTAGCGCCACGTGCGCGCACGTTCATCGGGCGCAACTTCAGGAGTCGCCGCGCGAGGCGGCTGCGGCCGTCAGGAGGGCAGCCCGTCTCAGACGCCGAGTTTGATGCGATTCCGGCGGGCGCGGCGCTCGGCGCGCAGCCTGGCGCGGCGGCGCGTTTCGCTCGGCTTCTCGTAGTATTCCCGCCGTCTCATTTCTTTCTTGATCCCGCTCCGCTCGACCAGCTTGCGAAAGCGGCGGACCGCCTCTTGAATCGACTCGCGGTCCCGAACCTTCAGCTTAACCACGAAACCTCCTTCACTTGAACCAGCTTGCGACTGCGATCCCGGTCGTCGACCGCCATCGGCCGCAACACGACAGACCCCCCAGCCGAACCTGTGAAGATACCCCGGTAGCCACCGATTGTCTAGGTTGCCCCGCACGAAAGCCGGACCATGGCCAACTTCCAGCACCTGATTCTACGCCTCCGGCTGCGGATTGACTGTTTTGCCTAACCGGCAAACCTCGTCCATTCACATGCAGTCGGGCCGTGCCAGCGGCACTGTGAGTCGAACATCCCTTGATTCGCGCGCTTTATGGCGCCTGGGGCGTCCCATCCGTCGGATTCGAGCTTGCGGGCGGGCGGTAAATCCCTGAATGCAGCCCGCCGTGCGATCCGATTTCGGACTACCGACCCGCTGTTTGACCCCTTTGCATTGGCACCTTCGGATCCGACCTCCCATGGCCGATTCACCAAGTCCCGTCCTGCTCGATGTTCTCGAAGCTCAGCAGGACGACGTGCTTGAGCAGCTCGACGATCTCAACGAGCAGATCGAGCGTACGCTGCGCGAAGCTCAGGTCTCCGTTCACGACCCGCCGGCAGCGACGAGCTGAGTGGTCCGTCGCGCGTTCTTGCTTTGGCCCACGGCACATTCAGTCGCGGCGGTCGAGATGGCCGCTCTTGTTGATCGCCCGCAACAGGCGAACGGCCAAAGCGACGCTCACGATGCCGCCGGCCGCGCCGGGAATGGAGACGCCTCCCCAGAGAGGCAGCACGGGCGGAACATCGCGGCTGAGCAACAACGCCGAGCCGAGAAACAGCGCGCTGGTCAGCATGCCCAGCACGAGGCGATTCACCGACGTCTCCAGTCCGCGGTGATCCAGGTGCACGTCGAAGTTGCCGCTTTGCACTTGCCGCAAAATCTCGCCGATTCCCCGCGGCAACACCTGCATCAGCCGCTCCATTTCCCGAAACCAACTTCGCGCCTTGCGCAGTTGGCGCCGGGGCGACAGGCGGCGCCGCAGCATCACCCGCTGATAGGGACGAATCACGTCCATCAGATTGAATTGCGGGTTGAGGAGCTTCGAAGTGCCTTCGAGCATCACCAGCACTTTGATCAATAGCGCCACGCGCGCCGGCAGCATGATGCGGTACCGCCGAATGATCTCGGTCAGCTCATTGAGCGCCCCGCTGAGGTCGAACTGGTCCAGTCGTTGCGCCGTGTAGTAGGCAACAAACTCGGCCACGTCCATGCCGAGTGCCGCGTGATCCAGGTCGCTGGGCACTTCTCCCACGCGCGTGATGATGGTGGCAAGCTCGTTCGCGTCGCCGGACGCCACGGCCAGCAGCATATCGCCGATATCTTCCACCAGCGCGTCGTCGAGACGTCCGATCATGCCGAAATCGAGCAGCCCGATCACGTCACCCGGCAGCAACAGCATGTTGCCGGGATGCGGGTCGGCGTGATACGAGCCATGCTTGAAGACCATCTCCATGTACAGGTCGGCACCATGCCGCGCAACGGCTTTCAGGTCGACGCCTTCTGCCCGCAGCCGCTCGCTGTCCGAAAGCTTGATGCCATCCAGCCGCTCCATCGTCAGCACACGCGGTGTGCATAGCTCGGGATACGAGCGCGGGATTCGAATCCGCTCGTCACCAGCAAAACACCGGGCGAAGTGTTGCAGGTGCCGCTCTTCGCGGCCGAAGTCGAGTTCGCGCTCCAGCGTCCGCTGAAACTCGGCAATCGTATCCCGCGGTCGATACGGCTGGAGTTCCGGCGCCCGTTCAGCCAGTTGTGCCAAGCCGGTCAGGATTTCGAGATCGACGTGAATCTTCTTGCGGATGCCCGGATGCTGAACCTTGACCACCACCGCTCGTCCGTCCGGCAGCCGCGCAGCGTGGACTTGGCCAATCGATGCAGAGGCGAGCGGCTGGGCGTCGAATACACCGAACAGTTCTGACAGCGGTTTCCCGACGTCTTCTTCGATCGTCTTTTGTACAGCCTCCAGCGCATCGGCCGGCGCGTCGGCTTGCAGCTTTTGCAGTTCGTCGGCAATCTCTACGCCGACAACATCGGGCCGCGTGCTGAGTATCTGCCCCAGCTTGATGAAAGTGGGGCCCAACTCGGCGATGGCCAGACGAATCCGCGTCGGCGTCGCCAGTCTAGCCAGCTCCTCGCCATCGGGACTCTTCAATAGCGACTTGGCGAAGTCGAGATCGAGGCGGCTGAACCAATCGGCCAAGCCATACTTGCTGAGGACCGAAAGCACCTCCAGCGCGCGATTGAAATTGCGATAGAGCTGCGGGATCGAAGTCAGTTTCATGGAAGTTCGCCAGGCAATCGCCACACGAGCGCCGCGCGTCGTGCGCTGCGCTGAACCCACCGTCGCTGTCGACGACGGGCCCGGAAGCTCACTCTAGCTGCACGGCGTTCGACCGCAACGGGAGCGGCGACCGCGACGGCGTGGCCCGCAGAACGCGTCGCCTTTCGGCTGGGGCAGTTGGCTGCTAACTTATCATCATCTCACTCAATACCCTGTTGAGGCCCTTTGTCGTGGCGAAATCGGGCGAGGCACTGGTTGGCGTCGTGATGGGCAGCAAGTCCGACTGGGACACCATGTCGCAGGCGGCGGAACTGCTCACCCAGTTCGGCGTCGCCCACGAATGCCGCATTGTCTCCGCGCATCGCACGCCCGATTGGATGTGTGCTTACGCCCAAGAGGCGGCCGGGCGCGGCCTGCAAGTCATTATCGCGGGAGCAGGCGGCGCCGCGCATCTGCCGGGCATGATTGCCTCGCAGACCACGTTGCCGGTGCTCGGTGTTCCCGTCGAAACTAAGGCCCTCGGCGGGCTCGATTCGCTATTGTCCATCGTGCAGATGCCCGGCGGAGTGCCGGTTGGCACCTTGGCCATTGGTAAAGCGGGTGCGAAAAACGCGGCCCTGCTCGCGGTTCGCATTCTGGCAACGGCGCGCGATGACCTCCGCCAGAAGTTGGCCGATTTTCACCGCGAGCAGAGAGACAAAGTGCTCGGAGACAGCCTGTCGTGAAGGGAGTCATTCTGCCGGGCGCTGTCGTGGGAGTGTTGGGCAGCGGGCAGCTCGGCCGCATGTTTGCGATCTCCGCGCGTAAGCTCGGCTATCGCGTGCACACCTTTTCCCCCGACGATGATACGCCCACCGGCCAGGTCGCCGACCGCGAAATCCAGGCCGCCTACGACGATCTTGACGCGGTGCGAAACTTCGCGGGCGCCGTGGACGTGGTGACGTTCGAGTTCGAAAACGTGCCCGCCGCCACGGCGCAAGCCGCCGCCGAACACGCGCCGGTCCGACCTGATGGCAACGTGCTGCACATCACCCAGAACCGGCTGCGCGAAAAGAGCTTCCTTCGTGACTCGGGACTGCCCGTCACGCCGTTCTGGCACGTTGCTTCTGCGGCTGAGCTCAGTGCGGCACTCGCCCAGTCGGGCTGTCCCGCCGTGCTCAAGACGGCCGGTTGGGGCTACGACGGCAAAGGTCAGATTCTCATTCGCTCACAGGATCAAGCGGCCGATGCATGGCAGCAACTCGCCGCGGACGAGGCCGTCCTCGAGGCCTTCGTCGATTTTGAGCAGGAAGTGTCCGTCGTCGCGGCAAGAGCGCTCGACGGAACGATGTCCGATTTCGGCGTCATCGGCAACGTGCACCGCAACCACATTCTCGACGTCTCCCTGGCGCCGGCCGAAGTAGCACCGGCCATCGCAAACGACGCGGTCGCAATTGCCCGGCAGGTGCTCGAGCGGCTCGATGTGGTCGGCGTGTTGTGCGTCGAGTTCTTCGTGACCCGAGACGGCCGACTGCTGATCAACGAGCTCGCGCCGCGACCCCACAACTCAGGTCATCTGACATTCGACGCCTGTGTCACCGGGCAGTTCGAGCAGCAACTCCGCGCCATCTGTGGATTGCCTCTCGGTTCGACCGCTTACATGCGCCCGGCGGCGATGGCCAACCTGCTCGGCGACCTGTGGAGCGCGGGGACGCCGGACTGGTCGGCGGCCTGTGCTTTCCCCGAAGTGAAACTCCATCTCTACGGCAAACTCGAACCGCGCCCCGGTCGCAAGATGGGCCATCTCACGGCGCTCGGCAGCGATGCGCGCACTGCGCGCGAGACCGTACTGGCCGCGCGCGATTCGCTCGGCCGAGCTCCGCTGCGCCGGTAACAATTCGCTCCGCGCCTGAGCAGGCACTGCCACGATGCCCGAGGCACCACCGTTTGCCATCGATCTGCTCGTCATCCTTTCGGCGGGCTTGTTCGCCGGGGTGATCTGCCGTCGCTTGGGCATTTCGCTGCTGGTGGGCTACTTGCTGGTCGGCGCGCTATTGGGCCAGCTCCCCGGGCTGAAAATCAACAGCCATCAGATCGAAACGCTGGCCGAGACGGGTGTCGTGCTGCTGCTGTTCTCCATCGGTTTGGAGTTTTCCCTGGAAGACCTCCGCCGCCGCTGGCGTTTCATCGTTCTGGGCGGCGCCGTGCAAATGACACTCGTCGCCGGGCCCGTCGCGGCCGTCGTTTATCTCCTGGGCGCATCGTGGCAGACCGCAGCGTTGTTCGCCGCCGCCGCTGCGCTGAGCTCGACGGTGTTGGTCTTCAAGGCACTGGCCGAATGGGGGCAAAGCGCCTCGCCGCACGGTCGCCGCGCGATCGGCATCCTGCTCTTTCAGGACGCGGCGCTTGTGCCCCTGCTGCTGTTCGTGCCGCTATTGACCGGCGAGGACGCGCCTGCCTGGTCCGTCGAGGTACCGCGGTTGATCCTCGTCTCCGCCGGGCTCGTGGCAGGCGTGATCTTGCTCCGCGCCGTCTTACGCGGATGGGTCATCAACGTGCTCGCCGGACTGCGGAGCGTGGAGCTGGTCGTGCTTTCGGCCCTGGTGATTCTCACTGCACTGACGCTCGCCGCGCAGTCCGTGGGACTCCCGCTGGCGATTGGAGCGTTTGGCGCGGGTCTGGTATTCGGCGGCAATCGGCTCACCGCTCAGGTCGACGCGCTGTTGCTCTCCTTCCGCGAGACGTTCGCCGTCGTGTTCTTCGTCAGCCTGGGCTTGTTGTTCGATCCCGAAGTGCTCTGGGACCAACCGCTGCGCGTGGCGATCGAAGGCGCTGCCGTCATCGCGCTTAAGGCGGCCGCCGCGATGGTGGCGCTGCGCATCACGGGGCTCGGCTGGAAAACAGCCGCCGGCATGGGAATCGGACTCGCGCAGATTGGCGAGTTCGCGTTCGTCCTGGCCAGTGCAGGAGTTCGCGCGGGCGTGCTCGGCGAAGATGACTACAGTCGCCTGCTGTTTTACGCCCTGCTCTCGCTGATCATCACGCCACTGTTGATCCGCGCCGGCTTGCGCTGGGTCGTCAAATCCGAAGTCGACAGCGAAGCGCTGCCATGGATCAGCACCGCCGAGCAGTTGCCGAAGGCCGTGGTCGTCGGGGCTGGATCGGTCGGCCGCCAGGTCAGCTCGCAGCTCGACACCGTGGGGCTGGATGTCTGCGTCGTCGATCTCAGTCCGGTGAATCTCCACCCCTTCGAGCAACTTGGGTTTCGCACCGTGACCGGCGATGCTCGCGATGCCGATGTGATGCGCCGCTCGGAAGCCACGGCGGCCGCCATCATCGTGCTTTGTTTGCCCGACGATCAGGCCACCGTGCGCATCGCCAGCGACCTGCGCGCAGCCAATCCGCAGGCCAAGATCATCGCCCGCTGCCACCTGCTCTCCAGCGAGCCCGTGTTGACGGCCGCCGGTGCCACGGCCGTCTGCAGCGAAGAAGCCGAAGTCGCCGCCGCACTGGTGCGGCTTCTCGAGCGCGCCCGACGCGAGTCACCATCGCGCTCGTCGTGAGACAGAACCTAGAGCGCGTTTTACAAATTCCGTCGGTTCCGTGCCGGGTGCCACTGCTGGCTTGCCCAGCAGTGCTGTTCCCGCGGCTCACACTGCTGGGCAAGCCAGCAGTGGCACCCAAGTCGGATTGTGAAATGCGCGCTAGCCCTCGCAGCGGCCAACGGAGACCAGCCGCGAGCGACGGCTTGTTTGTTCAATCTCGATCTCGACGGAGAGGAACTGTTTGATCAGGCCGATGTGGGTGGTCGTGTGCGATGAAACCGGCACTGTGGTGAACTTCCCGCCGCCGCACAGGGCCATGGGCAACAACAACTGGTCGGCCAGATACTGCCCGACCGCGGCCTTGGAGCGCACGTACTCCTTCGCCTCGCGAAAGACTTCATCGGCGACGCGTTCGGCGGGAACGCCACGACGGCCGAACGCGGCAAACGTCTCGCACACGCTGTCACTTTCGATGAACACCAGCACCACGTTGCCCGGACCGCGGGCTTCGTTGTCGATCTCGGCCTTCAGTTGCTGCTGCGACCAACCGCCCCGGGAGGCCAATTGCGTCAGCTCTCGCTGGGCGATGTGCTCGGGCAAATTGGCCACAATCGCCACGGCGCTATAATCGAGCCGCTCGCCGCGATCGACGAGTTCCAGAGGCGCACTCGCTGTGCTGGGCACAATGTCCAGTTGTATTTCGCCGCCACCGGCCGGATAGAAGCCGCGTCGCAACAGCCGCGCTTCGACGCAAATCCCCATTTGCCGCAGGCAGGGGTTGTACGTGCGGGCAAAGAAATCAAACGGCGGCGCAAGCGGATTGTGCGTGCCACCACGAATCACCAGTTGCGCCGGCCCACTCGCCATGTACAGCGCCGGCAGCACCGTTTGGGCGACCAGCGTCGTGCTGCCCGCCGTACCGATGTCGAAGGTGTAGCTCCCCGGGCGAACGTCGCCCGGTTCGAAGACGAGCCTCCGCGATCCCTCGGAGGCGCCAGTTACCTGGGCTTGGCAGACCTCCCGTGCCGCGGCAATCGCCGTCATATGCTGCGGTCGCAGTCCCGGTTTCTTACGTCGTGCGCGGATGTTCTCGATGCGCACCGGGACCTCAGTGACCATCGACAACGCGACGGCCGAGCGAACCATCTGCCCACCGCCCTCCCCCGTCGATCCATCGATGGTGATCAAGTTTCACTCTCCGCAGCGCACGCCTACGAGACCTGTCGATCATAACGGACACAGCGAGTCGCGCAGCAGTTCGTGTGAACCAAGTAAGGCTCTTCTCAGCGTTTGCGAACTCACAGCAGGTTCGTACAACGCGACGAACACGCTGAGCCGGGGGCGTGAGCCCCCGGATTTTTAGACGTGCCCAGAAGAGCTTGCCAATCCGGGGGCTCACGCCCCCGGCTCAGGGGTTGTGGCGCGGCGCACGATTGGCCGCGCCCAGTATCCGATGGCGAGGAGCAACAGCGGTTGCGCGACGATCCCTATGAGATTCACAGTCAGGAGGATTCCGCCGGTGGGCCACTGCCAATAGCTGGAGAGCATGGAGGGCGTGACAAATACGATTCACCCACGTTCTTCCAAAACGACGGGCAGAAAGTACCAGTAGACCAGTAGAAGAGCACGAAATGGAACTGCGTAAAGAGTAACATCAACGCCAGTTGCCTTGCCCAAAGGAGCAAACCGAAGGGCGTGTCGTGTTGGGCCTTGGGCTGACTCATGAGAACGTTGCCCAAGTGCGCAGGTCGATCGGGCGCGGACTAGGTGGCTTGATCTTGCGGTTTGTCGACTTCCGCTTCTTGCCGCTCGACTTTGACTTGCCGGTCAACGGCTTGGTGGTGGTCCCAGTTGCCCGCTTGATCGGCTCGACGTTCATCGAGATCGACGAGAGTGGCTCGCGGACCGTACAGAATCAGTGTGTCTCCGCTCTGGGGTTTGGTTGGACCGCGCGGTGCGCCGATGTAATTGCCTGCCGTTCTTTCAATTCCCAGTACGACGACACCTTCGTCGGCCAGTCGCAGATCTTGTAGTTTTCTGCCGGCGAGCCAATCGCCCTCGCGCACGTGTAGCTCGGCAACTGCATAATCGCCCGATAGATGTAGCAGCCCCGCATAGTCACGGGCTTCTACAGACGTCCAGCGTTTTAGTGCCCACTTAATGAGTCGCGACATGTGTCGATCGACCCAGCTACTTTGCGCAACCATCCACAGTGCGGTGAGGCCTGCAATGAGCATGCTCATCTTGACCCACAGGCTGAGGCCGCGACCATCGTCTGGGGTAGAAACGAAGGAGAGAATCAATGAAGAGATGGCGGTGATGAAGCCCGCGTTGCCCAGCAGCATGAGCAGCATGATCACCCGCCGGCGAACGGGATGATGCACGACCTTTTCGGATTCGGTCGTGGTGAAACCCGCGCCGGTGAAGGCCGAGCGCGCCTGAAACCGCGCGAGCTCTTGCGACAACCCAGTCAGCGTCAAGGCGACCGTTGCCACGCGGACCACGAGCATGGAGAGCACCAGCACAACCAGCAAAGAGATCAAGGGAACCATGTGCATTCACCGGACCGACGGCACACCTGTGGCGACCTTGGTGATCTCCTGGCGAGAACTAGTGCTCCGTCAACACTTGGTTTTCGAGTTCGAGCCGTTCGGAAGAGCACTAGGTTGTTGTTCGCGCCAAAGCACTTGCGTCTTTGGCGATCGCATGCACGTCGCCCGAATGAATCGGGCTGACGCTCCACTAGGTGGCAATTCCGGCAGTGACGGTCGAGAAGTGCATCACGAATCCGCAATGCTCGCAAATGATCTGCGCCAACGGAAAGCTCGGTCCGCCGACGACAGTACCGCCGCCGGATGGTGTCGGCGGGGGCGCGACGACGTCTCCTACCCGCCACGTTTCAGATCCGCACGCGATGCAGTCGCGACGGACTCCTTTTTCCTGCAACCATGATTCCAACCTAGCCCTGCGTTCGTCGTCAAGAGGCATGAGTCATTCTTCCTTTCTCGCGAAACGGTGCCCCGTATGACATGCGCGCTCGAGGGGATGACACGCTACCCAGTATGCCGCCGCCGCAAGGTTCGCGTGCGACGGCTTCAGGCAATCGACGCCGCAAAGCGATGAAAGTCGCGCGCCGCTGCTTGGGAGTTATACGTCGAAGTGCGATTGCCTGCCTGCCCGCGAGGGCAGACGACGTACGACATGAAGAGGTTTTCGATCTGGCCGGTAGCCGTGAGCGTGCGATCGAGTTCGCAGAGCCAGGTTAAGAGTCCCCGGATTTCCGGGTCTTTCAATTGCAAGAAATAGGCCGGCTCGATGACCTCCGCCCACAACGGATAGAGGATGCCCCCGCCGTAGTTTCGGCCATCGACGATATCGAAATGCTCACACAAGACGTCGACCACGTCGGCCGAACGGACCGCTTCGCTGGGATCGGTCGTGGCCACCGCGTCTGGATCCATGCGAACCAGGTCGCGGCGAACGGTCGCCTCTTCCGGCAGTTGCGCGATGATGTGGTTGACTTCGGTTAGCAGCGCGTCGGAGTACTGAAAGCGGTTGGGGCCGACATACTCATTCACGTACATCAGGCCATCAGGCTGGAGCGTACGACAGACTTCGCGGCAGAGTGCGTCGAGGTTCTCGATGTGATGCAGACAGCCGAAAGCGATCACCGTATCGAATGTCGCAGCCGGAAATCGCGGCGCGTTCAAGTCGGCGAACTCATAAGTGGTTTGGTCCCCAAGTCCCTCCTGCTGGGCCATCTCCCGGGCGTGCGTCAGCGAACCCTGCGAAATATCGTAGCCGGTCGCGCGGTGAGCGACGCCCGACTTGAGCGCGATCCGTTCGGCATGTCCACCGCCACAGGCCAAACTCAGCATGTGCCGGCTGACGCCGCCGGGTAGATACTTCTTGATCCACCAAGTGAGGTGACCTTCGCCCGGCCGCGGTTCGATGATCTGCGTGTTGACGTACTCGTCGAGCACCGGGTTGGAAGTCCAGTAGCGATCGGGCACGCGATCCCACAGATTCACGTCCCAAAATGCGGCGGCCTGGTCGGCAGTCGTCTGTTGTGCAGATGCGGTGTTCGACATGACAACCTCGCGGCGAGACAGCGTGCACTGGTGGCACCGCAACCTATCCGCCATCGTTTCAGGCCGACAAGAGCAGACTAGAGCGGTAGGGTTTTGCCGCGCGCGGTGCTAGCAGAGTGGGACTGCGATCTAAGTCGATGGAGCGCCGCAGCTTTGCAGATTGCACTCGTCGGCCGCTTCGTCGGGATAGCAGCCCGGCAAATCGTCGCGGTAGTAGCGGGCGAGCACCGCCTGCCATTCCGCACGTTGCTTCACCGCGACAAATGCCGAGCGGACCTGGTCGGCCTGGGGATGAAGCCGCGAGTACTTGATGCCGAACTTGCGCATCATGCGGCAGCACTGCTCTTCACCGTAGAGCGACTCGGCCAGCTGGTAGTGTTTGGCAATGACGTCGCGCTGTTCGTGCAGACGCGGAGGTGCCGGCAGCGGTTTGCCTGCAGCGAGAGCTTGAGCCTGGGTGAAGATCCACGGATTGCCAATCGCGCCGCGAGCGACCGTCACGCCGTCGACGCCCGTTTCGCGCATCATGCGCCAGCAGGCCGCCGCCGAAAACAAATCGCCGCTGCCCAGCACGGTGCGCTGTCCGGCGTGCTGCTTGACCTCTCTCAGAAAGTCCCACTTGCTCGGCCCATCGTAGCGCTGCTGGACCGTGCGCCCGTGGACTGTGATGGCTGCCACGCCCCGCGCGAAAGCGCCGTCGAAGATCTGGAAGAATTTTTCGCGACTCTCCGGCGAGTCGTCGAGCCCGCGGCGCATCTTGACGGTCACTGGGATGTGTGGTGGCACGGCCTCGCGGACTCGAGCGACAATCTCCAGCGCCGTGGTAACTTCGCCCAACAGAAAGCCACCCCGGCAGCGGCCGAGCACCTTGCGGACCGGGCAGCCAAAGTTGATGTCGATCACATCGAACCCGGCGGCGACCAGCTCGCCGGCCGCTTTGCCGAAGCCTTCCGGCTGACTGCCCATCAATTGCCCGCCCACGGGATGATCGTCGTCCTCGACGCGCAGCAACCGCCGCTTGGCGCGCTTGCCGTGGCGCAGCAGCACCTCGTCGAGCATCACTTCGCACAGCGTGTACGATGCCCCCAGCGCGCGGGCGATGCGGCGCATGGCCCAATCGCTGTAGCCCGATAGCGCCGCCTGCACGACCGGGAATCCCACCTCGACCGGTCCGATACGTAGCGGCCTATACGACCGCGGTTGCTCGACGGTCACACTCTGTTCGGCGGCGCGATCGTTGAAACGCGGGTCAAGGGAGTTTGGTGCTGCGGACGCCGGCGCGCGAGCCGGCGGCGGGGGCGCTGCGGTCGGCCGGGCATTTTCGCGCGTGGCGTGACTCATGGCCTTCGATTCTGCCGCCCGCCGCGCGCTGCGGTCAACCCCGGCCCGCGCGGGACAACGGGGCTTCGGCTACTTCAAGACCGGGCAAACATCCAGCCAGCGGCGCTTATCGGCCGCAATCCAGTCCCGCACGGCGTCGGGGCCCCAGAGACCGCGATCGTATCGCGCCAGCGCCGGCCGTCCTCGATCCCACTCGGCCTGAATCGGATCGATGATGCTCCAGGCCAGTTCGACTTCGTCGCTGCGGGCAAACAGGCTGGCGTCGCCGCTGAGCGTGTCGAGCAACAGCCGTTCATAGGCGTCCGGCAGTGCGCCGCGAAACTGGCGATCGAAGCGGAACTCGAGATCGGTAAGCCGCGACTCCATCCCGGCGTCGGGTACTTTCGTCTGCAAGTGAATCTGCACGCCTTCGGCCGGTTGCAGGTGCAGCACGAGCCGATTGGTTTCATCGGCGCCGTGAAAGTTCCGCTCGAACATCGCGTGTGGCGGTTCGCGGAACTGAATCACGATTTGCGTAGTACGGCAATCCATCGCCTTGCCGGTTCGCAAGTAAAACGGCACGCCCTGCCAGCGCCAGTTGTCGATGTAGAGCTTCAAGGCGGCAAACGTGGCGGCGGCACTATCGGCCGGCACGCCCTCTTCTTCGCGGTAGCCGTCGTACTGGGCGCGGATCGTATTCCGCGCGACGTCTTCGCCGCTATAGCGGCGCACGGCGGCGAGGACCTTCACCTTTTCGTTGCGCACCAGATCCGCATCCAACTGCGATGGCGGCTCCATGGCCGTGATCGTCAGCAGTTGCAGCATGTGGCTCTGCACCATGTCGCGCAGTGCGCCGGCAGTGTCGTAGTAGCCGGCGCGGCTGCCGACGACGACGCGTTCGGCCGCCGTGATTTGCACGTGGTCGATGTAGTTGCGGTTCCACAGCGGCTCGAAGATGGCATTGGCGAACCGCAGCATGAAGATGTTCTGCACCGTCTCTTTGCCGAGATAGTGGTCGATGCGGTAGACCTGCCGTTCCTGAAATACCTCGTGGATCGCCTTGTTCAACTTCTGCGCACTTTCCAGGTCCTCGCCGAACGGCTTCTCGACGACGATCCGCCGCGGCCCGCGCGACTCGTCGGCCAGCGCGCAAAAACCGAGATGCGCAACCGCCGGCTCGTAGAATCGCGGCGCGGTTGAGAGATAGTAGACGCGTGTCGACTCGCCCCGGCCTTCGAGTTCATCCAGCGCCGCGCCCAACGACTTCACATCCTCGGGCACCAACACATCGCCGGGGTGGTAGTAGATTGAGTCGGCGAACTCCCGCCACTTCTGCGCATCGAACTCGCCAGCAGTGAACTCTTGGGTCGAAGCGGCCAGCTCGTCGCGCCAGCTCTCGTGCGTCTTCTCGCTTCGCGAGAAACCGACGATGCGGCAGGTGGCCGGTAAGCGGCCCTTACTGAACAGTTGATACAGCGCCGGCACGAGCTTGCGCCGTGTGAGGTCGCCCGAGGCGCCAAAGATGACGATCGTGTGCGACGCAGATTGGTTCATCGAGCGCGTCCCACCTCAAAAGCGCATGGCGGTGAAGCCGCCGTCGACGTAGTAGCTCGCGCCGGTGATGAAACTGCCCGCCTCGCGCGACAGCAATAACAGCGCCGTGCCGACAAGTTCCTGCGGTTCGCCAAAGCGGCCCAGCGGCGTCCGCTGCATGATCTGTTCGGTACGCTCGGCGGTGAGGATCTTCCGGTTCTGTTCGGCGGGGAAGAAGCCGGGGCACAGGGCATTCACGCGGACGCCATGCGGCGCGAACTCGCGGGCCACGTTCTGCGTGAGGTTCACGACGGCGGCCTTTGACGCGGAGTAGGCAAAGACGCGCGACAGCGGACGATCGGCCGTGACGCTGGCCACGTTGAGGATCGAACCGCCCTTACCCGAGTCGATCATGTGTCGGCCGAAGATCTGGCAGCCCCAGTGCGCGCTGCGCAGGTTGGCGTCGAGCACCCGCTGCCAATCATCGTCTTCGACGTCGAGATAGCTGCCGGCGGAATTGATGCCTGCGCCGTTGATGAGCATATCGACTTGGCCGGCTGCGGTAAGAACTTGGGACAGGAGTGCCTCAATCGAACTGCGCGACATGACGTCGACCGCGGCGAAGTCGGCTTTGCCGCCTTCTGAGCGCAGACGCTGAACGCACTCCGCTCCACTTTCCGCATTGCGACCCGCCACGAAGACGTGCGCGCCGGCTTGCGCGAGTCCCTCGCAGAGCGCGCCGCCCAACGTGCCCGTACCGCCGATGACGACGGCCACTTGCCCGTCGAGCCCGAACAGCTTCTGCAAGTATTCGGCCGACACAACTGCTCCCGGCAGCTCAGGCGGAACGATTGGGCGATTGGCGGCGCGTGCTCATCAGGCGCTAGGCTGCTTCCGCTCGGCGATCCAATCGGTGTGAAACGTGCCTTGCTTGTCGACGCGCTGATAGGTGTGTGCGCCGAAGTAGTCGCGTTGCGCTTGAAGCAAGTTGGCGGGCAAGCATTCCTGTCGATAGCCGTCGTAGTAGGCCAACGCCGCCGAGAACGCCGGCGCCGGCAGTCCCCACTCGACCGCCCGGGCGACAACCCGCCGCCAGGCTGGCTGGTGCTTCTCAATGGCCTGTTGAAAGTAAGGGGCCAGCATCAGGTTCTCGAGATCGGGATGTTCGTCGAACGCTTCTTTGATTCGCTCTAAGAACTGCGCGCGGATGATACAGCCGCCCCGCCACAACAGCGCGATCTGACCGTAATCGAGCGGCCAGTCGTGTTCTTTGGCCGCGGCCTGCAATTGAAAGAAGCCTTGTGCATAGCTGGTGATCTTCGACGCGTAGAGTGCCTGACGCACGTCTTCGATGAACGCCCCGCGATCGCCCTCGAAGCGAACTTCCGGGCCCTGCAAAACGCGGCTCGCGCGGATGCGGGCTGCTTTCAGAGCCGACAATCCGCGGGCGTAAACCGCTTCGGTGATCAGCGTGGTCGGCACTCCCAGATCGAGCGCCAATTGGCTCATCCACTTGCCGGTGCCTTTCGCGCCGGCCACGTCGAGAATCGCGTCGACGAGTTGCCCGTCGCCGTCGGGATCTTGGACGCTGAAGATGTCGCGGGTGATCTCGATGAGATAGCTGTCAAGCTCGCCGCGGTTCCACTCGGCGAAGACGTCGTACAGCTCGTCATTCGAAAGTCCCAGCGCGCGTCTCAGCAGGTAATACGACTCGCAGATGAGCTGCATGTCGCCGTACTCGATGCCGTTGTGCACCATCTTCACATAGTGCCCTGCACCGTCGGGCCCGACCCACTCGCAGCAGGGGATGTCGTCGTTCGGGCCGACCTTGGCGGCGATGGCTTGAAAGATCGGCTGCACGAGCGGCCAGGCGTCTTTGCTGCCGCCCGGCATGATGCTCGGCCCCAACAGGGCGCCTTCTTCGCCGCCGGAAACGCCGGTGCCGATGAACAGCAGCCCTTTCGCTTCGACGGCTTGATGTCGACGGACCGTGTCCGCGTAGTGCGAGTTACCGCCATCGATGATCAGGTCGCCGGGTTCCAGCAGCGGCAACAGCTGCTCGATCACGGCATCCACCGGCGGGCCCGCTTTGACCATGATCATCACCTTGCGTGGCGATGCCAGCTGGCCGACCAGTTCTTCCAGCGATTGGCAGCCGACGATGTTCTTGCCGCTCGCGCGACCCGCCACGAAGTCGTCGACCACGCTGGTCGTGCGATTGAACACCGCCACGCGGTAGCCGCGGCTCTCGATGTTCAACACGAGGTTCTCGCCCATCACCGCCAGGCCGATGAGCCCGATGTCGCTGTTTGCTGCCATGCTCCGCTTGGTACTCCTATGCGTCGTTGTGCGGGTTGGTTGTTCGCGGGCGACGCATGCGTCGGGTTGATTGGCCCAACGGCGCGCTCGTATCGCGTCCGTTTACGCCACCTCCCACGGCGGCGTTTCGGGCAAGTATTGATGAAACTCGGCCAGCAATTCGTGCTCGTACGCGCCGGCAAAAGTGCCGGACAGGAATCGATCGACGCCCTCGTCGCGGAGCCGCGCCCAACTGGCTTCTTCGTGTCCGGGATTGATGGGGAAGAAAAGCACGTTGTTGGTGACAGCCGCTTGGTGGTCGCCAGGAGCATCGCCGATCATCAGCGCCTTGCCCGGCGGATACTGCGACGCCACGGACAGAATCTCCCGCTTGCTGCCCGTCTCCTGCCCGCAAATGGCCACCATAAACGAGTCGATCTCGTGCTCCTGCCATTCGCGCCGCAGCGCCTCGCCGGGCGTCGCAGAAGCGACGACCATGTCGGCCTTGGCCTGTAGCTTTTCCAAACAGTCGCGCACGCCAGGGAATGGAGGCACGCCGTGGACCATGTCGGCTACCGCCTGGTTGACTGCCTCCGACCAGGCCAGTGCACGCTTCAGGTCGCCGTCGCCCGTGGCTTCAACTTCTTTGGCCAGCGCCGGATTGCCGAGTTTGGTTTCGCGTTCGATCCAGGCAACCAAACCGGGCGGCAGTTGGATGTGCACGCTGCGGGCCGCAACTTCCGGACGCTTTTGCAACCACTCGAGCGTTTCGATCAAGGCGGGAAAGCGATTGATGCCCCGGCTCTTCGAGTAGAGATTGACGAACTCGGCCGCCTCGCGGGCATACTTGCTGATGCCTTGCAGGTCGTAGTGTTTGATGATGTTGGGGATGAAGCACTCTTTGTGCTTCAGCTCCATGGTGTCGAACGCGCAACCATCGGAGTCGATGCCTACGAAGAACTCATGTTGCGGCGTCAGCTCGAACATCGTCGTCTCGAATCGTCGGGTTTGAATCGCGCTACGGGTTAGCCCCGGTCGGCCTGCGGTACGTACGAGGGCAACTTTTGCGCGGCGTAGGTCGGCGTCAGCCGCGCCATGCGTTGTCGCCCGCCGATCATCGGTAGGTCCAAGAGATCTTCTCCGACGAGGGGTTGCGCATAGCGCACAAAAGCATCGGTGACGTCGTATCCGCTCGGCGCGATCCAGTCGGCTGGGAACGTCCGTTCGCTGTTGGCCACTTCAGCCAGCGGCACCTGATCGTAGCGCACGCCGTAGATCGGTCCCGGCTCGCGAAGGATCGTCGCCATCTGTCGGCTGGTTCCGGCCGCCGCGAGTAGCGCCGCTTTGCGGCCCACGCGATACGCTTCGTCGAGATCGACCGTCGATGCGTAGGCCATCGAATGCCGTTGATCGGTGCCCGAGACATTGCACCGCGCGGCGCCTTTGGTGGCCAGTCCGACGTGATTCAGATAGTTCACCACCGACTGCGCGACCGTGATGCGGCTGGAACTGAACGACGTGTGACCGAAGGCATCGCGCACCTCGCCGACGTCGCCCACGTCGAAGCCCTCGCTCACCACCAGCAGGCAACGGCCCGAGCGGCGCAACTCGTCGTTGACGTTGTCGGCCAGTTTGTCCAGTCCGCAGTTCTGCTCGGCCAGATAGATCTGTAGCGGCAGCTCACGATCGGGATCGGCCAGTCGCGCGGCCGCCGGGATGAAGCCGATCTTGCGACCCATGGCCTGCATCACCAGCACCGGATCGGCCGGACACGAGCCGGCGTTCTCTTCGTTGGCACCCTGCACCATGTGCAACCAGTACTTGGCCACTGAGCCATAGCCGGGCGTGTGATCGATCAGCTTGAACTGGCTGTCGCCCACGTCGTTGTCGATCGTCTTCGGCACGCCGACGGCCACCAGATCGAGCCCGCGCTCGTGCGCCAGCTTGGCGATCTTGTTGGCTGTATCCATCGAGTCGTTGCCGCCGATGTACAGGAAGTAGCCTACCTGGTGCGCCTTGAAGATCTCGATCGTGCGCTCGAAGTCTTCCTCTTGTCCGGTCTTGAGCTTGTAGCGGCACGTGCCGATCGAACCCGCCGTGGGCGTATAGCGCAGCAGCGCGATTTCTTCAGCCGGCTGCGATGAGAGATCGAGCAGCTCTTCCTTCAGCACGCCCTCGATGCCGTGCCGCGCGCCGTAGACGGTGTCGATTTCCGACAGTTCTCCGGCTGTCTCGATGATGCCGCGCAGGCTGCTGTTGATGACGTGCGTCGGCCCGCCACTTTGGGCCACGACGAGATTGCGGGGTCGACTCATGAGAAAGCAGCGCGGCCGGCGGCCGAAAGGAGTGTTCGGTGAATCGAGATTCTACCGGTCGCGATTTACCCGGGCAACGACCCGCGCGTGCCATCCGTCGCATATCGATCCGGGTGTGCCTCAGCACTGCTGGACAAGCCAGCAGTGGCACCCGCGAATGTGAGCAACTCACATGTTCTCACCTTCACGGAACTCGGTTGCTTGCTTCTACGATGCGCCTCTGGCAAGCTGACGGCGCTGTCGCCCCACTTGCCGAAAGGACATCTCATGGCCGTTCTCCGCACGCCCGACGATCGCTTCGCCAATCTGCCGGACTTCCCCTACGAGCCGCATTACGCGGAGGTCGCGGGCCTGCGGATGCACTACGTCGACGAGGGCTCGGGCGAGACGATTCTCTGTCTGCACGGCGAGCCGACGTGGTCGTTTCTGTATCGCAAGATGATCCCCACGCTGTCGGCCGCCCATCGCGTCGTGGCGCCGGACTTCGTGGGCTTCGGCCGCTCGGACAAGTACTCCGAGATCAGCGATTACACCTATCAGATGCACTGCGACACGATGCTCGGTCTACTCGACGCGCTGGAGCTGAACGACATCACGCTCGTGTGTCAGGACTGGGGCGGTCTGGTCGGCCTGCGGTTGGCGGCCGAGAATCCCGATCGATTCGCGCGGCTGGTGATCATGAATACCGGTTTACCGACCGGCGAACAGAAGATGACCGAGGGCTTCATGCGATGGCGCGAGTTCGCGGTCAGCAATCCCGATCTTCCCGTCGGGTTCATCATGCAACGCACGCTGGTCAGCGGAGAAGATACCGATCCGGCAGTCGTTGCGGCCTACGAAGCACCCTTCCCCGACGCGACGTACAAAGCCGGCGCTGCCGCGTTTCCCGCGCTGGTGCCTATCTCGCCCGACGATCCGGCTTCGGGCCCGAACAAGCGGGCCATCGAGGTGCTCTCCAAGTGGAACAAGCCAACCTTGGTGATGTTCTCCGATCTCGACCCGGTCACCCGCGGGGGCGACGGTTACTTTCGCAAACTGATCCCGGCGGCGCGCGAACAGCCCGAGATCACGATCGAAGGCGCCAGCCACTTCCTGCAGGACGACAAGGGCGAAGAGATCGCCAAGCAGATCGTGAAGTTCATCGCCCGCACGCCGCTTGGGTGACAGTCGCAGTCTGCCTTGCGACGTTTGCGGCGAATCGGTAAGGTACGGCAGGCGTACAAGTTGCGAGTTTCGCAGCGCGCCGCAGCGCGCCTTGCCGAGCTCCGACGAACCGTACGCACCCAGGCGCCGTGGCCAAGTGGCTAAGGCAGCGGATTGCAAATCCGCCATCGCCGGTTCGAATCCGGCCGGCGCCTCTTTTCAGGAAATCTACCGGCGTGACCGAGTACCGGGCTGTCGATCCGGTCGTTGCGGCTTCTAGTCCCCGAATCCTCGCTGATTGGGCTCCGAAGAACCATGGTCTCGCGACAGGCCTGGTGGTGCTCGAGAGTTTGTTGGATGGCCCGCGCGTTTTGCCGTTGAGGCGCCTCGATGACGCAGCGTGTCCCGATGGTACGACCCATTTCGTGGGTTTCTACAATCCCGCAGTTCCTTACGCTGGCTGCCGCGATTGCTGTTGGCTGGTTTGCAACCCGTTCATCATCCGGAGTGGTCTGGGGGGGACTGTCTACTTGATTTATTCCATCGGGTCACGGCAACTCATTCCAAGGGCTCATCGCCGGGGCGTTCGTTGCTTACAGGCTCAGGACTTCGAAAAGGCGATACATGCACTCGACGAAAGCTACGCATTCTTTACCCGCTATTCTTGGCTCGATCGATACCGTTCGATAACCATGATGTCGCCCTCGGCGATGAGTTATCGAGAAATGGCGCTGATTAACATTGCATTCGCCTACGGCCAAATGGGCAATGGCGAACGGGCAAAAGAATACTACGAAAGAGCGAGGCGAGAATTCCCGCAGAGCGCAATGGCTCAGGCCGCACTCAACATGATTCGCTCTGCGGAACGGGTGCGCGCCGAACCCGAAAGCGCCTAATGGCCCTGCTGCGGAAGTCCGGTTAACTGACCGCTTCCGAGAACGCCGTGGATCGCCATCTGTGCGCTGCCGTCTCGCGTTAGCCTGAGTCGGTTCTGCCGGGGGGCGCGCGTCGCTTGCTGAGTTTGGCGCTCGGCGCGGCGCGCAATGGCCGCGCGATTCGACGGTTCATGCTCTACAACGTCTTCCTGCACGAACTTGGTCATTTGCAGGTGATCAATCCAATGGCGAAGTCCGTGCGCCGCAAATTCGCGGCGGAGATGCGGGCGCAAGCATTCGCAGACAAATGGCGCCGACGGCTGTGGCTGGATCGCTACACAGATGGAGACCCGATTCACGATGCGCCACGAAAGCAATCGGGCGTGGCCTAGCAGCCCGTTGATTTTCGGTTGTTTTATGCGGTGGGTGTGAGGCACGGTG
>CALKYM010000274.1 GCA_938003525.1 uncultured Planctomycetales bacterium
GCTGCTTCTAGAGCCGCGGGGTCCCACGTGGCGGCGGGCCCATGATCGATCTTGGGCCAATACGTGTCGAAGTCGAAATCGGGGCTGTTGTCCTTGTCGTGGCACTGGATGCAGGTCTGCTGCTCGACAGTCGACCGGGTGAGACGCAGCGGCGCGCGATGCTGTTCCAGCAGAAGCTGATCTCTCGGCTGATCGCGCTCGACGGCTACGTGCTGGGCGGCGGGCCCATGGCAGTTCTCGCAGCCGTTGCCGACCAACTGTGGCGTTTGTTCAAGACTCAGGTATCCCGTCGCGTAGGGATAGTAATCTTGCGGATTCCAGCCGGTCGTGTGGCAGGAGAGGCATTCCGGATCATGTAGCCGTGGTGGCGACACATGCGAGAGCGTCTCGGTGGCCCGAGCGTGCCCGCTGCCGCGCCAGATGGTGTACTGCTTGGGGTGGCATTCCCGGCAGCTCTCGGCTCCGGCGAACTCGCCACCCGGATGCGTGACCGGCGTCAGGCCCAGGCCACCGAACCCAGCCAGTTCAAGCGTTTCCTGATACTCGGCCAACAGCTCGCTCATCTCTTCGGAATCCTCGAATCGCGCATCGAGCGGCACGCGCTGAAAACGTACGGGGGTCGCCCCTTTGTCGTAGAAGCCTAGCACGGCCAGGTACATGCCTTTGTGTCCGACTTCGATCAGCTGCGCCTGACTGTTGTCGATCGGCATCGGCTCGGCCGGAGGTTCATCGGCGCCGCCGGCGGTGACGATGTAGTCGATGCCCTCGGGGAATTGCTGGGCGAGCGCCCGCGACTCGTCGGGTGTGGCGTGCGAGAGCACGACGATCGTGTCGCAGCCAGTGTCGCTCAACTCGGACAATGCGGCGCCGAGCGCCTCGCCGGACGGAGAGAACTGCAAGTCCGCGCCGTCCACCTTGGCCTGATACTGTTCGCCGAGAATTGCGGTGACACCGATCCGCCGGTTACCCGCTTGCAGGATTCGGGTTGGCGGCGCGAAATCGAGCCCGGCGAACACGTCGCTTTCGGGGTTGAAGCTGATGTTGGCGGCCACGAATGGATTGGCATCGTCGATCAGCGCGCTGAGCAGTCGATCGGGCGGCAGTTGCAAATCGGTGGGCCCTAGCGCGACGGCGCTATAGTCCATTGTCTGCAAAGCAAGGAGGATGGTGTCGAGCTTGATGCCGGCCTGTGGTCCGAAGCGGCGAATGTGTCCGCCGACGTCGATGGCGGCCAGCGGCCAACCCTCGTCGGCGAGTTGTTTGAGCAGTGTGTGGCGCCGCCGGAGCCCACCTTTCTGATTCTCCAGCCCGGCGCATCCGCACGGTTCGATGTATCCCAGCATTTCGCCCGAGATCACCAGCGCCGCATCGGGTACGGACCAACCTTCGAAGATCGGCCCGTTCAACTCGACAGGATCGATCGGCTCACGCTCGGCATAGCCGCCGCTATGAGAAGGTTGCGGGTCGGCGCCGGCACCTTCGTCCGATGAGCCGTTGCAGCCGGCTGCCAGCAGGCCGCCGAGCAAAGCACCGAGAAACACCGTGCACCAGCCGGCTCGAAGCACGTGTCCGCCGAAACGATCTGACGTCATCGCATCCATGCTGATGTTCACCTGTCGTGGGCTAGT
>CALKYM010000275.1 GCA_938003525.1 uncultured Planctomycetales bacterium
CATCGCCGAACACATTCAACTGCTCGTGATGGGCATCGTGATCACCATCGCCTGGCGGCCGATCGTGCGATATGCGGGCGAGTCCATTTACGAGGTGGCCGGCCGCGAGCCGAACCGCCTATGAATACGGGCGGCTCGGACTGCTAGGATCGCCATGGCAATGCTGAGCAGAATCCAACTCGATGGCTCAGGCACGACCGAGCCGGGGAAGATGTCGTCGATGTGGACAAAGCTGCCGGCACCTCCGGCCACGTCGAGGCGGAAGGTCAGGTCGAGCATGTCCTGATCGGCCAGGGCGGTGTTGAGTATGATCTCGCCAGAAAACTGCTCTGGGCCGAGCGCGAATCGCTGCCACACTTGATGCGTCTCTTGGTTCTCGGTGAAAACCGTGAGAACGCCGTCCTGCGGCCCTTCGTCGAAAAAGTCGAAGTCGAATTCCAAACTATTCACGCCGTCCAGCCCCGTCAGGTCAATCGTCACCGTTAGCGAGGCCGGCGTACCCGCCGTTGCAGTCAGGTCAATCGAGTCGTTGTCGAACACCACCGTGCCGTCTTGCGCGCTGGGTACCGGATTGCTGGCCGCCGGATTCAGTTGCGGGCCGAGTATCTTGTCCAGCTCCGGCACGTTGGTGACGGTGGGGCCCATGTCGGGAAACAATGTGGTCTTCGTGCCCACGAATTGCGGTGGCGCGGGCGGATCGAGCCCCAGAAACGTACCGCCTCCTTCTTTGCTTTGGGCGTAGCCAAGGCCCAAGTCCGCCGGCTGGGGATTGGTGATCGTCTGCCGATACCATTCGTGCGGCCACTCATGATTGTCGGCGTTGGCGTTCGCACATGCGACCCGGTCGAAATTTGGACTAAACGGATTACACGCGCCCGATGAGGGAATGGCACGGTTGGGGTCCGTATCCAGCGCGCTGATGTCCACATTGAATGCGTTCGGATACGCATTGTTGGTGAACACGACGAGCGTCTCATTCGAAAAGTAGTGCTCGGCGTAAAGCGCGTCCTGCCCATAGGTCCGCACCCAAACGGGACTTGGCGTGTAGGCATCGAGAAACGTCAAATGGACGTCGGTGCCGCCGGCTTCGGCCAAAACCTGGCTGGCCGACTGAATGACCCGCCCTCCCAGGCTGTGGCCGACCAGATGCACGTAGTCGTAGTTACCATCGAGAATCTCACCGGCCAGGTGCTGGCCGTGACCTTTCGCCGAAACCAGGGCACGTTGATTGGGCGGGATCGGCGTGGCGGCGTCCTGTTGCCAATCGTATTCCCACACGTCCCACTGATCGGGCAGCGCCTCGAAGGTGTTCGAGATGTCAACCGCCATGTCTTCAGCCCAGGCGCCGGGCGTGCTGGCCGCGCCGTGAACCAGCACCACCAGATGATCAGCAGCGGGATTGCTGACGGTCGGATCGTTGAACACGCGATTCAGATCGGTCGCCGGAGGCTGCCCGTGGGCGGCCGACACGACAGCGGCGACGAGCGTCCATCCACACGCGTGCAATCGAAAACTTGATGGAGACATCATGGTCAAGACCTGCAACTCGCTACCCGACGCCGGAAGCAAACGAAGAGTAGCGCCATGCCGAGACCGAAGGAACTGACGGAGGACGGCTCGGGTATGACCAACCCGGGATAGATGTCGTCGATGTGCACGAAGCTCCCGGCGCCGCCTGCGACGTCGAGGCGGAAGGTCAGATCGAGCATGTTGTTGTTCGCCAAAGCGGCGGAGTCGAGGAAGATCTCGCCAGAGAACTGTTCCTGATCGAGCGCGAATCGCTGCCAGATCTGATGGGTCTCAAGGCCTTCGGTGAAGACCGTGAGCACTCCGTCTTGCGCCCCTTCATCTAAGAAATCGAAGTTAAACTCCAGGCTGTTGAGGCCTTCGAGCTTGGTCACGTCGAGCGTCACCGTCAGCGAAGCCGGCGTGCCGGGGGTTGCCGTGAGGTCGATCGACTCGTTGTCGAAGTCGACGGTGCCGTCTTGCGCGCTGGGCACGGGATTGCTGGCCGCCGGATTCAACTGGGCGCCGAGTGTCTTCTCCAGTTCGTCGACGTTGGTGACCAGAGGAGGCGTGCTCGGAAACAACGTCATCTTGGTCCCATCGAACTGTGGCGGCGCCGGCGGATCGAGGTTCAGAAACGCGCCGCCGCCCTCTTTGCTCTGGGGATAGCCGAGGCCCAAGTCGGCCGCCTGAGGATTGGTGATGGTCTGCCGATACCACTCGTGGGGCCACTCATGATTGTTGGCCTGGGCGTTCGTGCAGGCCGTGAAATCAAAGTCGTCGCTGCCCGGTTTGCAAACGGACGACGAGGCGATGGCGCGGTTTGGATCGATATCCAGTGCGCTGATGTCCGCGTTGAACGCGTGAGGGAAGGCAGTGTTCGTGTGCACGACAAAGCCCTCGAACGAGAAATAATGCTCGGCGTAAAGCGCCTGCTGACCGAAGGTCCGAGTCCAGACCGGATTCGGCGAGTAAGCGTCGAGAAACGTCAAATGCACGTCGGTCCCGCCCGCTTCGGCCAAGACCTGGCTAGCCGACTGAATGACTCGCCCTCCTAGACTGTGGGCGACGAGGTGCACGTAGTCGTAGTTGCCGTCGATGATCTCGCTGGCCAGGTGCTGGCCGTGGGCCTTCGCGGAGACGAGCGACGCTGATTGGGTGGAAGATTCGTAATGGCATCTTGTCGCCAATCGTACTGCCACACGTCCCACTGGTCGGGCAGTGCCTCGAACGTATTCGAAATGTCGACCGCCATGTCTTCGGCCCAGGCGCCGGGCGTGCTGCCCGCTCCGTGCACCAACACCACCAAATGATCTGCGGCGGGATTGCCAACGGCCGGGTCGTTGAAGACGCGATTCAGGTTGGTCGCCGGCGGCTGGCCCCAGGCGAGCGACATCGACAGCGCGGCAACCACGCACGCGCATGCCAGAGAAGAAAGATTTGAGCGAGTCTTGGCACTCACTATGCACGTCCTATCTTTCGCGGGCACCCGCAGAGGACGAGCGTCGCGATTCCGAAGGCCAACAGCACGACCGACGACGGTTCGGGCACGATGATGGTGAAGTTGGTCTCAAACGTGGGAAAGTCGATCGCGAAGCTGTTGGAGAAGACGTCGAGTGGGATCGGCGCCGACACGCCGTCGCTGAACACGGGTCCGAAGTCGAGCAGCTCGAAACCGAACACCTCGGCCGAACCGCTCAGCACACTCAATGTGATGCCCGGTTCGAGCACCAGATCGGTGTCATTCACGAACGTATTGTCCAAGAAGTACGTGGCCGTCACATCCAGCTCGTTGCCCACGCCGTCGGGCACCGCGAAGCTGAGCGCATCGCCCACGTTAGTCGTGAACATCTGACCGGTCTCCAGCGTGTACTTGACCTTCAGACCCGGCGTGAAGTCGAACGACTGTGCGATGCCCACGTCGAGATTCGCCTGCAGATCCAACAGGTCGTACGAGATACTCGCGATCTCATCCCCCAAATCGAGCGAGCCGCTCAATGGCGGAACCTGCGGGATCAGCGTCGAGACGATGCCGTCGATGTCGACGGCGAACTCGATCACGTCGTCGCTTCCCGAGGTGCTGATCGTGCCGCCGTTGGGCGTACCCGAGGTGTTGATCGTGGGCACCGACGCGGTGATGCTGCCGAAGGGACCGAAGTCGACGCTGAACGAGGGATTCGTCGTACTGATGTCGAAGAACGTGTGCGTCGCGTCGACTCCCAACGACGGGAACAGAGTGAACGGAATTGGACTGACAAACGGAGGATCGACGCTGCCCGATGCGCTGGCCGACAGCTCGAAGGGCAACTCGAGTCGGGCCGTCGCCTGCGGACTCAATGTGTTCATCATCGCGCCGCCCAACACGTTGGCCGACGAGCTGATGTTGATTTGCTCGTTGCGATTGACCATGTTCGGAAAGTTGATCGTGGCATCCACGGGATAGTCAACGTTCACGGTTCCGCTGCTCACGGTGAATTCGTATTCGAGTCCGATGCGACCTTCGGTGTTGCCGCTCAGTTCGAAACCGGCCGTCGGTCCGATTCCAATCGACTCGTCCCAACTCACGCCAATGAAATCCTCGGCTTGAAACTGGAAGCCCTGCCCTGGCCCCCACATACTCGCGCCAGTGGCTTGAAACGGCAGGTTTGTCACGATGTTGTCGGCCGGCACCTGAGATGTCAGCGACAGGCAGATCGCGATCAGCAGCCACCCGCGATGCTCAACGTGACGACGAAGCCGAGTGCCTTGTGGAATCCGGGGAACAGCAACAGAGCGAGTCGAGCGCATGAGTCACCTCCACCCTCTATGTCAACTGCTGCGGCGAACTGTCGAGGCCACGCGTCGGCGCGAACGGCACCGTGGAGAACCAGGCACGAGCCTGCGCGCAAAGAACGCGGCGCGCGGAGAGAGAGGCATCCGGCCTCTTAGGCCGGAAGGTCGCCGACCGCGAAAGCAACGCGGTCCGGCGCGCTCGCAGAACAGCCCCCTGGCGATGCATTAGCGGTTCTCACACGTGGCCCTTCTCGTGTTTCCGCCAATGGCCAACCGCCCGAAACCTACTCCACCTCTGGGGGGCCAGTCAAGAAAAATCCGGACGAAACGGCAGAGAGAAACCGCCTGAGAATCAGCGACGAACACCCACACTCGGCATGGTCGTTTTCGTTTGCCGACAACTAATCAGCACGGACGTTCAGTGCGACAGATGAGTTTAGTGGCTACCAACAAAAGTCCTGTCGTCCCAGCGGCGAGCCGCTCCACCTCCCGCGCAGCCTGCATCCGACTGCCCACTTCTCGGCTCTGTGATCTGGAGCTGCTACTTCCACCACACCGGCACGCTCATTCACCCTCATCATCGGCCACGATATAGCCAACGTCCCGTCTCTAACATGCATGCTGCAACAATAGAAGCTTCACAATGCTTTCAGGCAGCGAGGGCCTAGAGGCAGAATACGCCGAACGAGCCGCACGATCGAAGCGCCCATCACGACTTGCTTGACACAGTCATTTCAACGACGCCGGTGGCCGGGCATAGGTTTCTCGACGAGACCCGCCGCGTCACATCGCTACGTGACGACCGAGATTCGACGCGCATACGGCACGCGCTCGCCGTGCGGCGTCAGCCATGGGACGCGCACCGCTGCAGCGACTGTCTAGGGCACAGGCACGGAGTCTGAGTCACTCAGCGGATCATCTGTTCCCGTGGCCGTGAAGAGAATTGACTGGCCGGTGTTGAACGTTACGGTGACGTCGTCGGTCACGAACCCGTCTTGCGGTACGTTCAGCGTCGCCGCGCCTGGTGCGATACTAGGCGTTTGGCTCCCCGGCGGTTCGAGTTCGCCGTACGTGTACGTCATCGCCACAGCGCCCTTGTATCCGCCCTCCGAAGTAACCGTCACGGTCAAGTCTACTTGGGCCACGGTAGGCCCCTTCTTGACAGCCGTCGTCACCTCAACTCGAAACGTCCCCGGCATCTCGATTCTCCTGCGTCGGCGCTCAAGCTCGGGCAAGTCTCAACTGCACGTACAGTGCATCACGGGTTCGCCGCTGGCTGCGGATGCTTAAAGTCTCATCAGCATCGTCCATCGCGCGGGCATAGATCCTGTCGTGCAATCGTCCGATGTTTTCGTCACCCATCGAATGGGGCATAAATGCCTCGATCAAGTAGTCATCAGGCTTCGGGGCATCAAGAGTATCAAACCAGACGATGCCTTTTTCAACGATGGCATCGATAGCCGAGTCCATTTCTGCTTCGAGTGCGGCGCGATCGGCATCATCGTCATCGGAATCCTCGGCAGTCGTTCGACACCACCCCAACATGTGCAGCTGGGTCGGGAGCCTACGAGGATTCACCGTGCCACTCCAATCGTGTCGTGCTAGTAACGTCACATACATATGAGAGGGCTTTAGCTCCGGATCCGCTAAATCTCTATTGAATCGCGCGAAGGCGTAGAGCGTGGAACCTTCTGGAAAGCTGTTGTCACCGGTGCGATTAAGCCATTGCTTTAACTGATGAACAGAGAATGCGCGATAACGCGGATCCATGCATCGCATTAGCTCGACAAAGGCGCTATGGTATTCAGCATATGAGTCAGGCGCCAGAATCTCTTTCCAATAGACCGTCATGCTCGTCACCTTGGCTAGCTCATCGCGCAAACTTGGGAAAGGTGCCGCTGTCGTCGGCCGAGTTCTGTTTCTGACCGACTTGCTCCCACAATTCCAGCAACCGGTTCGCTGTTGATGGAATAAAAACGCCTTCCACGTTTATACAGTGTCCGCAGAGTAATTCAACCTGGTCGGCGAAAGTATTCAAGGGGCGTCTATCGACAGGCAGGCTATACACTCCAAGTGTGGCATTGTGGCCCCCTGTGGAGATAACAAGTGTCTGAGAGGAGATGGCGATGCCCTCAATACGCGCCGAGGGCATGACTATTGTTGTAAACACGGGCTCGCCTGTAGAAATGTCGTGAACGAGTACGCCGCCGTCCGTCTCGCCCATTGCCGCTAGTGTCCCGGACTTGTCTATGGCAATCGCGGAAACACTCGAACCGAACCGGTGCACAAGGTCGAGCCGAGTGTTGGTCCAGGACCAGACACACGCAGGGGAATGCTTGCCATATGAAACGAGCGTCGAACTATTCGGCGCGACGACAATACCAGCCACGGCCTCGCTTAGTTCTTGCTCGTGTGCCGCCAGAGTCGGGGACGAAAGCGAGTAGACGTGGATCGCGTCTTGGGCGCCAACGGCAAGTAACGTCTCCGTACTATCGAAAGCTAGACAGGTCGGCAGGAGCTTGTGCTCCCATTCAGCGATCAATTGCGCCTGCGAGAGGTCAAAAACCAGACACTGGCGACGACCAACCGCCGCCAACAACCTTGAACTGGGCGAAAACGCGCAGTGCCGGTGACTTCGACTGCCGTCAGCTTCGACAGTGACCAGTTCGGCTCCGTCGGCTACACGCCAGACTTTCAGCTCGCCCGCATAGCTCAGGGCCGCGAGGCAGGAGCCGTCGGGCGAGAGGTGGCACTGAATCACGGCTGTTCCGCTCCAGAGCTGAGATGGCTTGGAGCAGAGATCGCCTTGAGGCCAGAGGAGCACGCCGTCGTCATCGGTCGCGGCTGCAATCACCGAATGATCCGCTGTCGCTACTACGTGGCTGAGGCTTGTCGATAAACTCGACGATTGGACAATCGTTCCGGCGCGATCTGCGACGATGATCTTGCGGCTTTCTTGCGTGATCACCTGATCGAAATCGTCACCGTGGATTCGCAGATGGACAATATCGCCGCGCAGTTCCAACCGGTGATCGAATGCAGGTCTTAACTCGCGGACCTGAAGCAGTCCGTCTTCGGTGGCGGTAACGACAAGGGGCTCCGTGCCGTCCGCGACGCGTTGCACGATACTGACCGCGGCAATGGGCGCGTGATGCCAGATCGAGGCCGCGAGTTGGGGTTCAAAGTCTTCGGTAAGAGCGGATTGGGGAAAGCACCAGACACGGGCCACGCGGTCATTGCCCGCTGATACGACATAGTGCTTGTCTCCAACGGCGAGCGTGGAGACCAGTCGGACCTCTCCATCGTGAGAAGGCGTCAACTCCCACGTTCGGCCAAATCCATCATGCTCCAGCGACCAAATGCGAACGCGTCCGTCGGCCGCAGCCGTTATCAACCTGGATGGCGCGCCAGATAGGAATTCAACTGCGTTCATCTTTTGCGACATAGGAAGGCGCGAGATCAGCGGAACGGCCGCGACTCGACTCTTCTGATCTCCGCCGCCGCCTGGTGAAGCTTCGAGCGGATCAGAAGTGTCCCAGATGGCGACGGAATCTTGGCTGGCGATGGCCAACCGATCCCCGTCTTCCGAAAAACGCACACACACTACCGCCCCGGCGTCGTCGTCAAGTTGCAACGGACTTGGATCTTCTGGCTGCAAGCGCGCAGCAGGAACTGGGGTTAAGAAAACACGCCCGGAGTTGTCCGCTGACAGCACCGATCGACCCGAAGGATGAAACCGGACATCAGAAACATGGGAGGCGCTGCCCGCAGCGTCAACATGCAACGGGCGCAGATCGACTGCCTGTGTTTCGAGGTCCCAAAGCACGAGTTGCCCCTTCGCCGTTCCAGCCGCCACAACGCGATCGTTTGGACTGATCGCCACGCTGACCACATGGTGCCCCACCCCGGCCGCGCCCATCTCGGCTCGATTCGGCGTGTCCCACGCGCGCAGATATCCATCGCAACCGACAGTGATGAGCAGATCCCCATTGCCGGAGAGGGCCGCAGCCTCGACGTCCTGCCCGCCATGTTCCAGCGGACCTAACGCGCGCGCGCAGCGATCGATGTCCCACATGTTTGCGCAAGAGCCGCCAATCGCAACCAAGTATTTTCCGGAACTGCCGCTCGAAAGGCTGGTCAAGCGTTGGCCGTGATCGAACATGCCGAGGAGTCGCGGCTGTCGGGCAAGGATCGCTCCAAGGCGCCGTCGGTCGAGCGCTGTGCGACGATTGTTTGCGTGATCGACGCGAAGCGCTGCGAGTACATTCAGCGCGGCCTTCGGGGAAAAAACGCCCGAGTCGAGATCCGCGCGTTCGAGAAACTGGCGGGCCAGCATCTCGTTCGAACGCTGTCGTGCCTGCAATTCGCTCCGAAACAGGAGAGAAACGATGATGATCGCGACGACGAGAATCAACAACGCGGCGGTCATCGACGCTGCCGGGACCGGATGCCGGTGAAACAACCTTACCAGTTTGCCCATCGGCCCTGGGCGCCGCGCATGGATGGGCCTGTGTTCCAAGAATCGTGCGAGGTCGTCGGCCAAGTCGACTGCCGAAGCGTAACGGCGATCTGGAGACTTCTCCAAGCACTTCATGCAGATGGTATCGAGATCTCGAGGAATCTGATGATTCACGTCGCGCGGTGCCACCACCGATTGCTCGCAGACGAGTTTCATCGTCTCCAGCGCGGTCGCCGCCTGGAACGGTGGACGGCCGGTGATGAGGTGATAAAGCGTTGCCCCCAATCCATAGATGTCGGCTTTTGCCGAGACTCCCGCTGCGCTGGTGACCTGTTCCGGCGCCATGTACGGCGGCGCGCCAGGACGGTCGTTGGTTTGAGTCAGGTCGCCTGATCCGTCGTCCAGTTTGGCCAAACCAAAGTCGGCGACCAGCGGACGACCATCTTGGTTGAGCAGGATGTTGCTGGGCTTTAGGTCGCGGTGGACGATGCCGTGCGTATGCGCGTGGTGAACCGCTCGAGCACACGCTTCGACATACCTCGCGGCTTCACGCGGCGACATGGGGCCGTCGGCGACTTGAGATGCCAGGCTCCCACCTTCGACGAGCCTCATCGTGTAGTAGGGCTGCCCGTCGACGTTGCCCACATCGTACAGAGTTACAATTCCATCGTGCTCCAGCTGAGCAACCAACTGAGCTTCAAGCTGGAATCGTTCCAGAAGCCGCTTTGCATCAACGCCAATGCGATCGGTGCGAATCACCTTCAGCGCGACTTGCCTGGGAATCGAGATCTGCCGCGCTCGGTAGACGGTTCCCATCCCACCGCGACCAAGCATCTCGAGCAGCACATAGTCGCCAAACTGCTTGCTCAGCGACAGTGGCTCATCCGTGACATCAGGCGAGAGTGTTTCAGAAATCCCCGTCGCGCGAAATCGGGCTACCTCGATGTGGTCGGCGTAGGCTGGAAACTTGTCCAAATAGTTGTCCCAATCGACGGGTTGTCGCGCGTCACGTAACTCATACTCGAGCAGCAAGAGCTCGGCAAGTAGCTGGCCACGTTCGGTTGGATCGACGCGGTCAAGATACGCGGCGACGTCCGGATCACTACCTCTCGAGAACGCGAGCTCAAATGCGTCACATTCCGCGTCAATGCGGTCATCGGTTGACCAAGCAGCGGTTCCTTCCGTTTCGGTGTTGGTTTCATCCCACTGCACGGCCCAGTTCTCTTTTCCACCGATTGCGTATGAGTTGGAGTTTGCGCTCCACCGATCGTTTGCTGATGTCGAGCGTCGCAGCGATCTCGTCGACCGTGTATCCCTCAACTCGCGACATGGCAACTTTGCGCAACTGGTCGTCGCGCAGCAGACTCAAGAGTCGTCGGTTCTGCTCCTCCATGGCTACCAATATTTCGGGCGTCGGCGCGTCACCTACGAGGTGATCAAGGTCGTCTCGGAGGCCATTGGGACTGCCCCAGTTCAGGGCTGATACCACGCGTCCCGATCCGCGTTTCTGCGCTGTCTCACGACGGATGAGATTGACCGCCTTCTGTCTGGTAATCGCCAGCAGCAGCCACCATAGATCATCGCGGTTGCGCACATCGTCGAGGCGTCCCGCTGTGGCGGCGCGGCACAGGCTCATCAAGACGCTCTGCAATACATCTTCTTCGTCGGCCGGGCCCCGCGGCATCCCGTCCAGCCGCCTCTTTGCCATCCTGATCAACTCATCGCGATAGCGCGACCAGAGCTTTTGGACCGCTTCTTGATCACCCGCCTTCAAGCCGGCAATCCAACCGCTGACCGACCCGTCGTTGTGCATTAAGTAGTGCCCCGGGAACGAGTTTGCCTATCGCCATCAGCCTTCTCAGTCTACCAGTGCAACAGAGTCGTCACATGTCGGCCTCGGTCCGCACAGAATCGGCCGTCATGGTGGTCTCAGAGCCTTTTTCTGGCGGGCATCCAGAGCGGATTTCGGTTTGATAGCAGTGGCGAGGCGAATTGGATTACAGCCATCTCGACTGTTGACGACTCCGAGTTCTTTACGGATGCGCAACTGCTGAAAGCGGGTATTGGCTCGTTCCGTTTTACTACGAATCCCAGGAGACGAAGACCATGAGCTTGAGATCCGTCGTACGCAACAACGTTACCCTGGCCATTGTCATGGCGATTGTGTCGGCCGTTGGTTCGTCTGAGGCCGTTGCTCAGTCGGGGAAAGTCGACTGCATTTGTAACGGTACAGGACAGCCCGTATTTGTAACGATGGTTTACATCGATCAAGTAATCCAGGTGTACATGGAACCCGATCAGTGTCTCGAGTTTGGTGTTCCTGACGAAGTAATCACAGTGGCCCTGGTGGCATTCGATCCGTTCGACCCGACCGGTACCATTCTGGCTCTTGGGTCATTTGAAACTGAACCGCAAGACCCTCCCGCAAGCTCTTGTGTTGTCTTTGAGTACTTGTCAACCAAGCGATCCAAGTCCGACCGACCCGCTGCGCCAGCCAAGACAGCGATCCCGCGCTTCCTCCCTGTGGCGCAATAGATGGTAGAGCGTTTCGATCGCGCTGCGCTGCCGACAACCGGCAGCGCAGCGCGATCGTTTGTCGGCAAAAGGCCACCGCATAGCTCCTGACCGCCCGTCAAGCTACACGTACGGGAAAGGCAACATCATGAGGATATTCCGCCAAAGTATCGCACCAGTCATGCTTGCAGCAATTATCTCTCCATCACCCGTTCACGCGGCGGACGCCAAATGGACCGTGATGGTTTTTCTCAACGCGGACAATAACCTAGAGCCTTTTGGCATCCGCGATTATTTGAAATCTCGCGGGTGGGCAGCACTACTGATGTGAACATCGTTGTCCAATTCGATCGCTCTCCTCACTATTCCTCTGCACATGGCAACTGGGAACAAGCTTTGCGTTTCCTCGTTCAGCAGAACATGGCGCCGACAGAGGCGAATGCCGTACAAGACCTCGGCGAGGTGAACATGGCCGACGGGGCGGTATTGGCCGACTTCGTCCAGTGGGCGCGATAGGAGTACCCCGCGTGCAGCACGGCATTGGCAATGCCGCTTGGCAGGGGACCGCTATCTCCACACAAGGGGCGATCTGTGATCACATGGCAGGGCCGGTCTCAGTCCTGCCGGATGAAGGAACAGACGTTGAGCCCGAGTGCGAGACCGGCGAGACGATGGTGGACGTTACTGAGCTCACCGCCATTACGAACGGGAAGCGGCATTGGATGAATCAAGCGATGAGGCTGGCGCACGCTGCTACGCATGCTGCGAAGTCGGCGGAGATCGAGGCTGAAGTTGCAGTGCACCAGCTGCTTTTGGTCGGTCGGACGATCGAGACATACCTTGGTGAGCATCCCGCTGGCACCTTCTGCCGCGGGGAAGTGGTTGACGTTAGCCAATTCTGTATTTCGCTGTACGTTCGTTTTGAGGGACGTGAATACGATCCAGAAGACGAATCTTTTGACATTGTCGACATTGATCAAGTTCGGCTAGTCACAGATGAATAGAGCTAGGCGAGTTGCTACGGCACCAAGGAGTAGCCTCGCCAGATACCGATGCCAGTTGGATCTGTACCCAACTCCTATCCTCGTGCCGTGGACATAGCGCGGCACCGGTTCGCGTCGATCTACTCACATGCCTCTCACAATATCTGCCCGATCGGCTCGGCCCCTTCGACGCCGACCAGTTTGTGGTCGAGACCGTTGTAGAAGTAGGAGAGCCGGTTGGGGTCGAGCCCCATCTGGTGCAGGATCGTGGCGTGCAGCCGCTTGACGTGTAGCGGCTCTTCGACGGCGCGGCTACCTAACTCGTCGGTCGTGCCGACGTGCGTGCCGCCTTTGATTCCGCCTCCGGCCAGCCACATCGTGAAGCCGTAGGCATTGTGATCGCGACCCGTGCCCTTGGCGTACTCGGCGGTCGGCTGCCGGCCGAACTCGCCGCCCCAAATGACCAGCGTCTCGTTCAAAAGGCCGCGCTGCTTGAGATCTTTCAGCAGCCCGGCGATCGGCTGATCGGTATTGCCGGCATGGAAGTTGTGGTTCTTCTCCAGGTCGCCGTGTGCGTCCCAGTTGTGGTCGTTGTGGTTGCCGCCCGAGTAGACCTGAATGAACCGCACCCCGCGCTCGACCAAGCGCCGTGCCAGGATGCACTTGCGGGCGAAGTCGCTGGTGCGTTCGTTGTCGAGCCCGTAAAGATCGCGAACGTGCTGCGGTTCAGAGGCCAAGTCGACGGCTTCCGGCGCATGCTGCTGCATGTTGTAGGCCAACTCGTAGCTGGCCACCCGCGCTTCGAGATCGGAATTGCCCGTTCGGGAATTCAAGTGCGATGCGTTGTACCGGCCCAGCGTATCGAGCATGCGTCGTTGGGCCGCCTGGCTGAGTCCGTCGGGCGGTTCGAGATCGAGAATCGGTTCGCCCTGCGCGCGCAGTAGCGTGCCTTGATAACTGGCGGGCATGTAGCCGCTGGTCCAGTTCTGCGCGCCGCTGATCGGCCCGCCGGTTTTGTCGAGCATGACGACGAAGCCGGGCAGATTCTGGTTGACGCTGCCCAGCCCGTAGTTGACCCAACTGCCCAGGCAGGGATTGCCCGAGAGAATCCGGCCGGAATTCATCATCAGCATGGCCGAGCCGTGAATAGGCGACTCGGCGTAGAGCGAATGCAGAAAGGCGATGTCGTCCACACAGGTCGCCACGTGTGGAAACAGGTCGCTGACCCAGGTGCCCGACTCACCGTACTGCTTGAAGTTCCACTTGGGTCCGACGACGCGGCCTTCATTCTTCTTGCCGGCTCGGCCGAAGGTTTTGACCGGCACGGTCTGCCCGTCGAGACGATAAAGTTCCGGCTTGTAGTCGAACGTATCGATGTGGCTGGGTCCACCGTACATGAACAGGAAGATGACGTTCTTGGCTTTTGGCGTGTAGTGCGGATCCTTCGGCGCGAGCGGGTTCGCCAGCGGCGTGACCCCATCGGCGGCGACGGTCTGGCGGCGGAAAAAGGCTCCGTCGAGAATGCCGGCCAAGGCCACTGAAGTGAACCCGCCGCCGGCTTCCCAGAGGAACTGCCGGCGCGTGCGGCGGCAGAAGCAATTGCGGGGCTTGTCGCTACTCATCTGCGTCCTAATCCACGTAGACGAACTCGTTGAGATTGAATGCCATCAGGCAGAAGTATTTCAGGGCGTCGGCCGCGGACAGGGCCTCTTCGCGCTGGAGGTTCTCGATCAACTCCACGCCGCGATCGATGTCGCCCTCCGTCGCCGAGCGGCACAAGAGCAACCACAGCGCGCGCTCGACTTGCGCGGCCGGATCATGGCCGACTTCCTCTTCCAGCCGCCGCGCGAAACGCTCCGCTTCGCGCACGAAGAACTCGCCGTTGAGCATGGTCAACGACTGCGTCGGCACGGTGGTGTTGAACCGCACGGCGCAGCTCGAACCGTTGTCGGCCAGATCAAACGTCTGCAGCACCGGCTCAGGCAGCGACCGTTTCACAAACGTATACACGCTGCGGCGGACTTGATCTTCAGGTGCCGAGAGATTCCAGGCCGCCTCTGGGCGCGAGGCGCCTGCGAGGATTTCTGCAGGGATCGGCGGAAAGACGCTTGGCCCGCCCACTTTCAAGTTGAGCGCTCCGCTGGCGGCCAGCACCGAATCGCGAATCTCTTCGGCCGCCAGCCGCCGCAGATCGAATCGCCCAAACAGATCGTTGCGCGGATCGGCGTCGTAGCCCTCTTGATCGCCCACCGAGGCCATGCGATACGCGCTGGAGAGCATGATCAGGCGGTGCATCGACTTCAGCCGCCAGCCGCGAGCAATAGTCTCGGCCGCCAGCCAGTCGAGCAGTTGCGGATGCGTGGGACGCTCGCCGAACTTGCCGAAGTCGTTCGGCGTGCGGACGATGCCCCGCCCGAAATGATGCTGCCAGAGGCGATTGGCCAGCACACGGGCCGTGAGCGGATTGTCAGGATGCACCAGCCAACGGGCCAGCTCGAGGCGACGGCCGCAGCTCTTGGCATCGGCCGCAGGTTCGGGAATCTCTGGCAGCTCGAAGCCGAGCACGGCTGGAAACGCGGGCTGCACCTCTTCGGCCGGGGCGTGCACGCTGCCCCGGGTGAGCACATGGGTCGGTGGAGCTTCGCGTCCGTTTTCCTTGATGGCCAGCGCCTGGGGCAGCGGCGGGAGTTTCTTCTTTTCCAGCGTGTGACGATGTTCCAGTGCCGCCAGATAGAGCTGCAATTCGTCGGCTGCCAGTACGTCGCCGCGCCGCTGCTCGAGCAGATGTCGCCGCACCTCTTCGTCCTGGGCGTCTTCTTTCTCGGGATTGGTGAGCGCCGCGTAGATCCGCTCTTCGTACTCCGCGACCTGTGCGTTGACCTGCTCCAGCTCAGCGGCCAGCTTGCGCTCCTGGATCTGCCGCTGGACCAGTTGCTCGAAACTGGCGATGGTGACCAGCGTGTTGAGCGTGAAGGCGGTCTTCTCGAATTCGAGCTGCTTGATGTCCTTGTAGGTGTTGTTGAAGAAGGCCAGCAGGCTGTAGTAGTCGGACTGGGGCAGCGGATCGATCTTGTGATCGTGACAGCGCGCACAGCCGATCGTCATTCCCAAGAACGCCTGCCCCGTGGTGCTCACCACATCGTCCAGGCTGTCGTAATAGGCCTGATCTGCATCGACGGGCTCGTCGTCCCACAGTCCGAGCCGATAGTAGCCGGTGGCGACGATCGTCTCTGCGCCGGCATCCTCCAGCTCATCGCCGGCCAACTGCTCGAGCACGAATCGGTCGAACGGCTTGTCGTCGTTGAACGCGCCGATCACGTAATCGCGGTAGCGCCACGCGCTGGGCTTCGCGTTGTCCCGCTCGTAGCCGTTCGTCTCCGCGAAGCGAACCACGTCGAGCCAATGCCGCCCCCACCGCTCGCCGTAGTGTGGCGAATCGAGCAGTCGGTCGACCAGTCGGGCGTACGCATCGGGCGACGGGTCGACTAAAAACTCGCGCACCTGCTCGGGCGTTGGTGGCAAGCCTGTCAGGTCGTAATAAATACGGCGCACCAGCGTCTGCTTGTCAGCCTGGGACGCGGGTTTGAGATCGGCGGCTTCCAAACGGGCCAGGATGAACGCGTCGATCGGATTGGTGATCCACGCAGCGTCGTCGACGCGCGGAGGCTCGGGCCGTTCGATCTTCTGGTAGGCCCAGTAGGACTGCGCCCCCGAGCCGCCTCCTTCGCCAACAGCGGCGGGAAAAGGTGCGCCCATCTCGACCCACTGGGCGACGGCCTCTATCTCGCGATCGCCGAGCCGGCCGGCCGGTGGCATTTCGAGATCTTCGTAGCGCAGTGCCCGCAAGAGTTGGCTGTCGTCCGGATCGTCGAAATCGACCACCGGGCCCAGCTCGCCGCCGGCCAGCAGCGCATCGCGGCTGGAAATACGGAACTCGCTTTGTGCCTCCTCTTCGGGCCCGTGGCACTTGTAGCAGTGCCGCTCAAAGATCGGTTGCACCTTCTCGACGTAGAAGGCAATTTCCTCTTCGCTTGGCTTTGGCACCGCCTGGGCTGTTGCCCGATAGCCGGAGTTCAGCAGCACGACGAACAGCGCCACGACCGTCTTCCAGCCGCAGCATCTGCGGCCGATGGTCGACAAACCGGCGGAGGCAGCAGGAAAGAACAACACGGGGCGAGCCGGATTGGCGGAGGGAACGCGGCGCAGCCGTAGCAGCGCCGCACGAGCGGCGCTTGATCGCGATTGTTTCCTATTGTAGCGGCAGCCGCTGCGCGCACGCCAGTCAGTCGCACGTTTCAAGCGACCGTCAGTATTGGACTTCCGTCGAGTCTCGCTGTCGCCACGGGGCCAACAGTTGGTATGTCCGGCCAGAGAGTATTGCGCCTCAAACGGCCGACGTGCGGTTGCTCAAGTTGAGGTAAACTGTGGGCCCCGCTCTAATTTCGCCAGATGCGACTGCCCCGCCTTAACGAGAACCCGCCATGCTGCGTCGCCGCGAGTTGCTGCAAGTTGGCTGCTCGTCGTTTTTCGGGCTGGGCCTCTCCGGCCTGCTGCATCGCCAGGCGGCAGCCGCGAGCGCGCCGCGCGTAAAGTCCGTGGTGCTGGTGTTTCTCACCGGTGGGGGCAGCCACATCGACATGTTCGATCCCAAGCCCGAGGTCGCCGAAGTCAAAGGCGAGTTCGAGCCGATCGCCACGGCGCTGCCCGGCGTGCAGTTCGGCGACAAGATGCCCGGCATGGCAGCGCGGGCCGACAAGCTGGCCATCGTGCGTTCGATGGCGCACGGCGATAATCGCCACCTGTCCGGCTCGCACAATGCATTGACCGGCGCCGTGCAGATTTTCCGCGGCGACTCGAACGAAGCGAAGTCGCTCAATCGGGTCGACAACCCGTCGTTTGGTTCGGCCGTCTCGTACCTGCGTCCGCGCGGCGACGGTCTGCCGAGCCAAGTGACGCTGCCCAATCCATTGATCGAAGGCGTGCTCGTCTGGCCGGGGCAACACTCAGGCTTCCTCGGGCCCGCGTACGACCCCTTCGTGCTCAACGACGATCCCAACGGCGAGAAGTACGAGGTCAAGAATCTCTCGCTGATCGACGGGCTGAGCCTGGCGCGGCTCGGCGACCGCCGCGCGCTGTTGGCCAGCATCGACCGCCAGCAACAACAGATCGATGCCACGCTCGACGGCCGCAAGTACTCGGTTCAGGAAGAGCTGGCCTTCTCGATGCTCACCTCGTCGCATCTCAAAACGGCGCTCGACATTCACGCCGAATCGCCCGAGACCCGCGATCGCTACGGACGGCACACGTTCGGCCAGACGCTGCTCCTCGCCCGGCGGCTCATCGAACTCGAGATGCCCGTCATCCAGTGCAACATGGGGCGCGTGCAAACCTGGGACACGCACGTCGATCACTTCCCTCGACTGAAGACGATGCTGCCCGCGCTCGATACTGGTGTGAGCGCCTTGATCGACGATCTCGAGCAGCGCGGGCTGATGGATCAGACGCTGGTGGTCTGTGTGGGCGAGTTCGGCCGCACGCCGAGCATCTC
>CALKYM010000276.1 GCA_938003525.1 uncultured Planctomycetales bacterium
CCCGTCAAGGTGAGCGGCACCTGCCAGTTCCCGCCGGCTGTCACGAGTGATGTCAACTGGCCCGCGTTCCTCGCCGGCGAAGCCAGTTTGCCCAACGGCTACAACACGGCCTCCGAATTCCACGTCGATCTGGAATTCGCCGACGGCACGCTGATGACCGTCAACCACCACTACAAGCGTGAAGAGGACGGCATCGATTTTGGCAACGGCGTGCTGTTCGAGGGCGACGAGGGGCGCATCTTCGTCAACCGCGGCAAGCTCGAAGGCCGTCCGGTCGATGAGCTGACCGAATCAGACAACCGCGAGCTCGACGAGCGGATCGCCGAACTCTACAAGGGCAAGTCGCCCGGCAATCACATGGTCAACTTCTTCGACTGTGTGCAGGACCGCGAGCAGCCCGTCTCCGACGTGGTGACGCACCACCGCACCATGACCTCCTGCCACCTGTGCAACATCGCGCTGATGCTGGGCCGCGAGTTGCGTTGGGATCCGGAAAACGAGCAGTTCGTCGACGACGATCAGGCCACAGCGCTCGTGTCGCGCAAGAGCCGCACGGAGTATCTGGCCGACGTTTAACGAGCGCGTCGGTCTGTGGCTGTGAAGTTCGCCGCTGCTTCGCGCGATTGGGGCGGGCCTGATGTCTGGCTGTGAATTCACTCGGCGGCGTTTCGTAACCGGCGCGGTCGCCGCGACTCTGGCGTCGGGCGTCCGCAGCCAGTCTGAACTGAGTGCCGGCCAGAGTAGCGCGCCACACACGCTCTACTGGGGTGATCTTCATAACCACAACGCCGTCGGCTACGCGCAAGGTTCCCTGGCCCGCTCGATCGACCTGGCCCGCGAGCATCTCGATTTCTTCGCCTTCACCGGCCACGCCTCGTGGCACGATATGCCGGAGATGCCCGGCGATCGCCACATGAAGTGGGTCCGCGGCTTCGAAGTGCACGCCAAGCACTGGCCGCGCACTCGACAGATGATCGCGGATGCCAATGACGACGAGTTCGTGGCCATTCTGGGCTACGAGTGGCATTCCAGTCACTTCGGCGACTATTGCTTGTTGTTCGACAACGATCAGGAAGATCTGTTCCTGCCCGATCACGTCGACAAGTTGCTCGACTTCGCCGAGGCCAATCAAGCGCTCGCCATCCCGCATCACGTTGGCTATCTGCAAGGTTGGCGGGGAGCGAACTGGAAGCACTTCCGCGCCAGCGTCTCGCCGGTCGTCGAAATCTTCTCGGAGCACGGCTGCACCGAAAGCGACCGCGCGCCGTTCCCCATGATCCGCCACAGCATGAGCGGACGCTGGACCGCGAATACGATCGCTCGTCAACTGGCCCGCGGTCTGCGGTTCGGCTTCGTCGCATCTAGCGACGACCATCGCGGCTATCCCGGCGCCTACGGCGAAGGTGTGGTTGGTGTCTGGGCTGAAGAATTGACGGCCGCGGCCATCTTCCGCGCCGTGCGCGAGCGGCGCTGCTACGCGGCGACGGGAGACCGCATCGCGCTGGAGACGACGCTCAACGGCCTGCCCATGGGCGCGCAGCTACCGGCGACAGCCGAACGGCAGTTCGATGTCCGCGTCGAAGGTCAGGACTCGCTCGAATCCGTCGAGTTGATCCGCAACGGGCGCGTCATCGAGCGTCACTTCCCTGAAGACGCAGTCGACGGCCCGCCGAAGTTGCCGGGCCGCGCGAAGTTGCGGATTCAGTACGGCTGGGGACCCTGGGGTGCGCTCGATCTCGATCGGACGTGTGCCTGGGATATGCGGGTCGAGCTGCGCGGCGCGACCCTTCATCGGGTGCTGGGCTGCTTCCAGTCAGCGCCGTTCGGCGAAAACCTCCGCGACCGCCTGCGACAGGTTTCCGACAACGAGCTGCGCCTGACCTCCCACACGACGCGGCGCCAGGCATACGCCGAAGATCCGACCAAGGCAATCGTTTGCGAGATCGACGCGGAGCCGGACGCCGCGCTGTCGATCATCCTCCGCTCGCCGAGCGAGCAGACGATCACGACTTCGCTGAGGAAACTGCTGACCGACAACGTGGTCGCCTTCACCGGCCCGTTCACCAGCGAGAGCCTGATCATCAGCCGACTTGTCGCGCCCGAAGAGTACGCGACCCGCGTCACTTGGGAAGATCGGCGCCCTGCTTCCACGCGAGGGGACAACTACTACGTCCGTGTGAAGCAGCACAACGGCCATTGCGCCTGGTCGAGCCCGTTTTGGGTGGGCTGACCAGCGGATGTTGCTGCCCTTCGGTGGCGACGCATCACCGCGATTCGCCCATCGATTCCTTTGTCCCTCCGCCACATTGGCAGCCGCGCGGCCTCGCATTGGTCCACGCGCGTGACTTCCCAGTGCTGTTCTTCGTCTTGCGCCGTAGAGGGGACCGCGCTCCCCCTCGCGGAGCGCGCGCCGCGCTGCGTGCGGACCGGGAACAGAGAGAGGACAACCTATGCGACTTGTAGACTCTTGGGTCGCTGTGCGCGCTTTCGCGCTGCTCTACTTGGCTGCGGATTGCCATTCCGCCGGGCCAGCGCGCGCCCAGTCGCTGGCATCGCAGGGTTTCTTGCGCACGGTGGCCATCTCCAATCAGCAGGCGGCCGGACTTCCGCCCGGCGTCGCGTTTAGCGGCTTTTTCTCGCCGCACATGAATCGCGCTGGCGACGCCGTCTTCTTCGCCACGCTCAATGGACCGGGAATCACCGGCGCGAACAATCATTCCATCTGGGCCGAGCGAAACGGACAACTCGAGCTTGTCGCGCAGTCCGGCACCCAGGCGCCCGGTACGGAACCCGGGGTGCAATTCCCGAGCTTTTCCAACGCACAGATCATCGACGGATCGTCAGGCATCGCGTTCATCAGCAGTCTGGCAGGCCTTGGGATCAACTCGACGAACGACCGCGGCTTCTGGCACCAGTCCTCCGGCGGCGCTTTGGAACTTGTGGCCCGCGAAGGCGACGTCGCGGCCGGCATCTCCGGGGCGGCGTATTCTCAGATTTTCTTTCCGCAGGCGAGTGAATCCGCGCACGTCATGTTCCGCTCACGCATATCTGGAAGCGGCATCACGGCCTTCAACGACGAACTATTGCACGTTACCAGCGGCGCGACGCTTCGCACGGTCGTGCGCGAAGGGGACGCGGCCCCGCAGATAGCGCCGACTGCGACCTTCAATGACACGTTCGGCCTTGGGCCCTTTAAGGTCAGCCGGGTCAATTCGGCAGGACGAGCTGGCTTTGTCTCTGATATCGCCGGAGCAACCATCACAGAGGCCGTGTTCATCGAAGACGCGGCGCTCAACCTGCAAGTCGTGGCCCGTCAGGGTCAGACTGCGCCGCAAACAGAAGCTGGCACAACGTATTCATTCTTCAATCGATTCCACTTCAACGCCGAAGGTTTGTCGGTCTTCGCCGCGGGGCTCGACGGCGGGGCCATCACCAGCAGCAACAACGCCGGCATTTGGGTCGGAAACGGCGACAACGGGTTCGGCCTCTTGGCGCGCGAGGGAGATCTTGCACCCGGAGTCGGGGCGAACGTCTTCGACGACCTGACCGGCACCAGCGAGCTGATGTTGAACGACAATGGCGACGTCGCCTTTCGCGCCGGGGTTGCCGGACCAGGAGTGACGGCACAAAACGATCGCGCCCTGTGGACCAACTCGATCGACGGCGAGTTGCGGCTCGTCGCCCGCGAAGGCGACGCGGCGCCGGGTATCGCAGGCGCAACCTTTTCTCAAGTGAGCGATTTCGCGCTCAACGAAGCCGGACAAATCGCCTTTCGCGCGCCACTCGTCGGACCGGGCATCACCGGCGCCAATGACGGCGCCATCTGGTCGGAGGTGTCACCCGGCAACCTACAACTCTTCATCCGCGAGGGCGATTCTTTGGAGGTCGCCCCGGGTGATTCGCGGACGGTCGCCAACGTTTCCTGGGCCACCTTTGGCGACAACAGCAGTATCGCCGATGACGGTCAGATCATGGTCCGCGCGTTCTTCACCGACGGCACCGATTCTGTGCTGATGATCGGCGTCCCCGAGCCAGGTTCTGGGGTTTTGGCCACCACCGCGTTGCTCGGGCTGTTTCTTCTTGCCGGACAAAGGCGTCGTGCTGCGAGGAACCCCGCATCGGCAGGCGACTCACCGAATGACGCCGTCAATCAGGCCCCACGAAGATGAAGCTGCCCCAGAAGAACGGGTGCGCCGCGCCGTACTCTTGCCGCTCTTCTTCCATCATGGCGAGCTGAGCGCTGCGCAGCGCTTCGCGCGGGCCCACTTCGCGCAGTTGGGTGTAGAACTTGCCCATCAAGCGGTGTGTGGCATCGTCGGGCACCTTGTAAAGGCTGGTCACCAGGTTTCTCGCGCCAGCGTGAAGAAAGGCCCGCCGGAGTCCCGAAACGTTTTCGCCCGTGCGCACGTCGGCCAGCCCCGTCTCGCACGCGCTGAGCACAACCAATTCCGTGCCCTGCAAATCGAGCATGGCAACTTCTTCGGCCGTGACCCAACCGTCGTCGGCCGGCCAGGCAGGAAGATCGTCAGCGGCCGACGAATCGCTGTCACCGCTCTCGATTTCATCTACCGACTCCGTGGCGTCTTCGTTGGCGCGATTGGCGCCGGCCAATACGAGTCCTGATCGATAGAGCGGGTTTTGTTCGCGGCGCAGCCGGCTGATCACGGCGCTCGTACCCATGCCGCTCAGTGCCGGTTCGCCGAACCGTTCGTCGTCATCATCAATCTCAGGCAGATAGAACCCGTGCGTGGCCAAATGCAACAGCCGCGGCCGCTCGACTTGTTTCAACAATCCTTCGAGCGCCCGCTCGCCCGCGTAGGTCGTCACCTCACCGTACTCCGTGCCAGAGAAGATCTGCTCGATCAACTCCACTTCAGCCGCGGTGCCCGGCAGGCGACTCCAACTCAACCCACGCGTGGCAATATCCGGTGCAGATCGCCATGCGAAGCTGTCGGCATCCGGTTGTGGCGCCAGTTCTGCAATCACTCCACGCTGGGTCGCGGCGTCCGCATCGAACGCGGGATCGGCGAAAACGACCACGCCCTCGCCCGGTGGATCGCGCTCGCGCAACAGATCGCTGCTAGAAGACAGGTAGGAATAGGAGTAGCGTTCGATGAGAAACTGGCCGTTCTCATCGACCAGCGTTTCAAAGGCGATGCGATTCAGTTCATCGTCGGCCGCGAGATAGATCGAGTCCGCATCGCCGAGCACCTGGGCCACCGGCTCGAAAACGCGCCGGTAGAGCGGCGTGGCCAGTTCCCGATACGTCTCGACCAAACTCTCCCGGCTGGAAAAACTGAGCGCCCGCGGCACCTCGCGAATGTGCTCGCGATACTCCTCAATTAGCCGCTCGATTTCCCCCGCCGGCCCCAAATCGATGAGCTCGATGGTCGGCTCCGCGCCGGGCGCAACGACAAAGGCGGCGTAGTAGGGCTCACCTTTGGCAACTCCGCCAACCTCGGGGGTCATTTCAATCTGCTCGTAGCGTACGTACTCGACTAGCGCGGCTCGCCCATCGGCTCGAAGGTGCGGCAGCAGCTCTTCCAGGGTCAGCGACCGACGCGAGAGCGTGCCACTGCGCTGGGCCAGCTCAACTGCGAATTGGTTTTCCAATCGGTGAAGTTCCTCGCGGAGCGCGCGCTGTCGGGCATGCAATGGTTCGGCACCTTGGCTTGCCTCCGGCACCATCACCAGCGCGTTCATGAGGGCGCGTTGTTGTTCCAACTCATGCGCTAATGCCGCGAGTTGCGGATCGGAAGCCAGCTCGCGTTCGATCCGCCGCATGTGAATCAGCGCGTCCAACACGACCGACTTCTGGCTGCCGAAGCGACGATAGGCTTCCTCGGCCAGTTCCGGCCGTTGGTCTCGCAGGCGAAACGCGTACGTCAGCAGCCAGTCGAGCTCGTGCTTGAGCCGTAACAACTCGAGATCGACGGCACCCACCACTGTGCTACTCAGCTCACGGGCGACGTAGGCGTAGTGCTTCTCAGCCAATTCAATCAGATGGGGCACCGCCTCGTCGTAGCGCTCCAGCAGACTGAAGCCCGCAACGACATATTGCAGAGTGATGAACAGGTCGGGATGTCCATTGGGATAAGTTGCGTCTGGATAGAGGCGGCGTGCCAGGTCCAAAGCTCGCTCACGCGGCGGCAGCCAGTTTTCGGTCGGAGCGCCGGCGCGTTGTCGCGCGTCGGAAAGATTGATGAGTGGCTTCAAGACCATGCCTTCGACGCCCACGACCTCTCGCTCGACCACGAGCCGCTGTAGCAACTCGAGTTGCTGGGCATATCGATGCGCCGCCTCGTCGAACTTCTTCTGCCGGGCGTAGCAGTAGCCCAACGCCCCCAGCGAAGATGCGAGACTGCGACCATTGTTCAACGTGCCGTCTTGCTCGAAGAGCTTCTTGCACATGCGGCTCGCAACGAGGTGCAGTTTTTCAGCCTCTTCAAACTTCCGCCTCCGGTCCAGGACTTGCGCCAAGTTATTCAGCGCCGCCGCAAGTTCTGGATGGCCATGCGGATAGCGCTCGGGCGCGTAGAGCTTGAGTTGCAGTTTGAGAATGGCACGCCAACCGTCCTCCGCTGCCCGATACTCGCCCAATGCCGTGAAGACGTTGGCCATCAAGAACATGCAGTCGAGGCGTTTCTCGATTCCTCGCGACCCAGCCGACTCGGTATAGACAGCGCGATACATTTCGAGGGCTTCTCGCGCCCGCTGCAAGGCGATTCCGAGTTGGCCGTTCGCGGCAGCAAGCCGGCCCGCTAGCAGAATCGTCATGGCGGCTTGCTCGCTTCCATGCGGGTAGTGCTCGGTGGGATAGAGCGCGCGGCTCATGTCCGTCGCGTAGTCGAGTAGCCATCGTGCTCGCGTGAGTGCTTGCAAGTTGGTCTCCATCTCTACCAACTTGTTCACGCATTCCAAGAGCGATTCATGCCCCTGCGGATGTGTCTCCGGCGGATAGAGCCGGCGAAAAACAGACATCGCTTCGAGCAGCCGTTCTCGGGCGAGCAAGATGTCGCCCGCGCGCAGCGCCGTCATGCCGATAACTTGGCTGGCCGTTGCCAAATCCGGTTGCCCGCCAGGGCAACGGTCTGGGGGAAAAATTCGCAACAGACCGGCGCGAACCCGTTCGTAGTGCTCGATTGCCTCGGTGAGCTGGCCCAATTGCGCCAGAGCGCCGCCTTGCAACAACACCAAGTAGAGCGCCGGCTTCGATTGGTCGCCAAGCAACCGTACGTGAACACCATGTGCCGCCTGTGCTAGCTGCAAAACATCGCGGGGGCGACCTGCATCGAGTGCAGCTGCAGCTTCTCGCATCATGCGGTCGCTCTCCTGGAGGCGAGCCAGGTCGTCGGCCGACAGTTCTACCGCGCGCGTGTACAGGGCGATCAAGTCTTCCGTCTCGATCGTTCGCCAGTGTTGCGCACCGTTTTCGCGACGATAGATTTCGCGCAATTCACGCAGCAGAGCAAGGGCTTCGTCCCCTCGGGCGCCCAACAGAAGCAATTCGGCGACTTGACGGAGCGACTTGTTGAGCGCTGCGTCGCCGCTGTCGTGAAGTCGACGTTCGATTTCCAGCTTCTTCAGACCCGCTGCCGCGGCGGCCGTGTAGTCGCCTGCCTCACGGTGTTCGTCGATAGCAACTGCAAGCCGTCGAAGCTCGGCAGCGTCTGCCTGCCGCCGATCGTCGTCGGCCTGCTCGCCCTGACGATCAGTCGGTTGAGCAGCAGCGGGGCCGATGGCAGCGACGACGAGGGTGGCAAGTGTGAAGCCCGTCAGGGAGCGCACCGCATTCCGTGCGAATCTATGTGAGTGTATGAGGTCCACGAGATTGCCCCTTTTTCACCGGCCGACGCTCGCCATCGTGCGGCGTCGGTACACGCCAGCATTGTACCGCGGGCAAAGAGGCGGCGCTATCGATCGCTTACCTCTCAGCTACGTCACCGGCCGTGGGCGCGGGCCGCCGCGGGAGAGTTGGTCGAGGGCTTGCCCGGCGATGTCGAGGCCGACTTGCTCGCTCCAGGCGGAGAGCAGCTTGCGGGTGAGGGGCCCGACGTTGCCATCGCCCACGGGCAGGCCGTTGAAGCGCGTGGCGGGCATGATGCAGTAGGGCGTGCTGGTGAAGAACAGCTCGTCGGCCGTGTAGAGGTCGTACGGTTGCAAATCGGTCTCGCGAGATGGGATGGCAAGTGATGCGGCCAGTTCGAGTACGGTTTCGCGCGAGATGCCCGCCAGTGCATTCCGCGTGGTGGGCGTGAGCAGTTGTCCCGCGGAAACGGCGAACAGGTTGCCGCCCTTGTTTTCGGCGACATAGCCGTTCACATCCAAGATCACGCCCTGTGCCTGCGGATCGACGAGCTTGACTTCCATTTCCGCCATCGTGTACGGCAGCCGGCTGCGATTCTTGACGCGCGGATCGAGCGCCTG
>CALKYM010000277.1 GCA_938003525.1 uncultured Planctomycetales bacterium
GTGCCGAACGAAATCACGCTGTCCATCTTGGCCGAGCTGGCCTGCTGCTGTTCGCGGGCGACGGCGGCCTGCGCCGTGCGGATCTGATCTTCCAGCCGCGTGGCGCGGGGACCGTACTTGGCGCGCAACTTCTCGATCTTCTCGTCGCGCTCTTCGTGCGCCTCGTCGCTCAGTCGAATGCGAAATGCCCGTTCACTCTCACCCGGCCGTGAAAAGGCCCGGAGCGACTCGCAACGCCAGAGGTCATAACGACGCTCGCGATAGAGATGCGCCTCGAGCGTCTTGCTCCACGTGGAATAGCGTTTCGCTTCCAGCGCCACGGCCGGCAGTGGCCCGAAGGGTGTATCACCTTGCGGCTGATCCTGCCACACGAGCGACTTGCGAGGCACCAGCATCGCCCGTTCCCACTCGATCCGCGTCGTGTCCGCTTCGAGCGGCACCAGGCAAGCGAGATGCTCGTTGGCTTCCAATCCGCGGCGGGTATCGACGAAATGGATCCTAGCCACACCCAACATGTAGGCCCGCCGCTGCGGTAGCTTCTCCTTTGGATCGCCTGCCGGCACGAACACTTCGTCGATTCCCGGCGGCACGAGGGGGCGACCCGATTCACTGGCCGGCGACGCACGCTCCGGCAATGGCGCTTCCGCGGGCTCGCTCGTCGCGTCATTTGCAGTCGCCTCGTCGGCGAAAGCGTTCTGTGCCTCGGCATCTCCCGCAGCATCAGCATCTCCCGCTTCGGCCGTCTCCTTTTCCAACTGCCCGCGTCGGTCGTCCATCAGTGTGCGAATCTGATCGCGCGTCATCGGCCCGCGCAGGTACGACATGGCCCAGCGCGTCTGGAACAACACCGGCGCGTCTTCGTGAACGTTGTGCAATAGAAAGACCCGATTGCCGAGCGCCGCCAGCATCGTGTCGAGATCAGCTCGGTCGAAGCCGGACCCGGTCGATGCCGCCGCGCCTTCCAGTCCGTCGAGCACCCGGGCCTTATCGCGTTCAGTTTGCAATCGCCCGAGAAACCACGTGCCGATGTTCGAGAGCCCCTTGTAGTCGAGATCGACCGGATTCTGCGTGGCCAGCACGAGCCCTAGCCCGAATGCCCGGGCCTGCTTCAGCAGCGTCAGCAGCGGCTTCTTCGACGGCGGCTCGGCCACGGGGGGCATGTAGCCGAAGATCTCGTCCATATAGAGGATCGCGCGGAGGCTCGTCGTGCCCGGCCGGCTGCGCATCCAGCTCAGAGTTTCGTTGAGCAATAGCGAGACGAAGAACATCCGCTGCGCGTCCGAGAGGTGTGCGATCGACAGTACGGCCAACCGCGGTTTACCGCTTTGCGTATAGAGCAATCGATCGACGTCGAGCGGTGGACCGGTGAGCCAACTGGCGAAGCCCGGCGCCGCCAACAGGTTGTTGAGCGCCATCGCCAGCTCGAAACGATCTTTCTCCGGATAGAAGGCCTCGACGTCGAGCACGCCAATCTGCGCGACCGGCGGTGTTTGGACCTGACGAATCAGCCCGGCCAGGTCGAGATCGTGACCTTCTTTCCAACGATGTTCGAGAATGGTCGCCAGCAGGATGTGCTCACGCGAGCGAATCGGATCAGCCTTCACGCCCAATAGTCCCAGCAAACTGGCTGCCGTGGTGCTCACCCGATCGCGAAACAGGTCCGCATCATCCCGCAGTTCTGCAGCCGGCGCGCGAAACGACGACAACACCGAGAGCGGCAAACCCGATTCGCTGCCGGGCGTGTAGACGGCGAACTCGGCCGCCTCGCGCAACATCGCGATCCGCTCGGGCGTCATGCCCCAGGAGGCGAGGCCCTCGCGCCACAGATCGGCCCGTTGGGCGCCGAGCTCGTCGAGCGTGATCTCTTTGCGTCGCGCTTCATCCGGATCGGTCCAGCGCGCGAACTGTTCTGCATCGAGCTCAGGAAACGTCAGCAGCAGGTTCGAGAGATCGCCCTTGGGATCGACGATGACGGCCGGAATGCCGTCCAGCGCCGCTTCTTCCAAAAGCGAGATGCAAAGCCCCGTCTTGCCGCTGCCGGTCATTCCGACGCAGACCGCGTGCGTCGTTAGGTCTTTCGCGTCGTACAGCACCAGCTCCGGGCCCACCTGGCGGTCGTCCAGATCGTACTGCCGCCCCAGATAAAACGATCCCAGCTTTTCGTAGACGTCGGGCGAGGGTGCATCCATGGTGCGCATTTCAGCAAGAAAGTGGTGGTGAACGGCAGAGAGATAGACGGTTCACTTCCGGCTCGTCAGCCCGAGCGGAGGGACGCGCCGCTAGAAGTCAGAGATTGTCCACGACGTCGGGCGTCGCTACCAAACGCGAGCCGTGCTCTTCGCTCGCGCCGCACGCGGCCAGCCAGCGGTGGCGCAGTTGGGCGTGCAAGTTCTTTCGCGGCTCGCCGCGGCTGGTGGCGGCCGATATCTTTCCGCCGGCGCGGTGTGAATGCCCGCCACAGCCACCCAGTCCCTCGATGGTCTGCTGCAAAAGTTCCGCCGCATTGTCTTCGTCGTGCTCGGTGCGAGCCGAGAGCAGCAGGTCGTCGCCTATCAATGCTGCGCACAGGACGCGAATGACGCCGCGGCAGCGGATTAACAGATCAGCAACCTCGCCGACGATCTCCGCACCTTGGGCCTGCGGCAGAAAGCACAGCGCCGTCTCGCCGTAGACCATCGTGTTTTGCATCGCCAGTGCTAGATCACTGAAGTACTCTCGCTCCAGCGGCGCGTTCTCGATGGCCGCCAGCAGTTCGAGATCGGCCCGCGGCGTCAGCCATTCGACCAGCGCGCAGTCGAGATCGGAGTGCCCCGTTTCGCCACCCCGCGTTTCGGTGCGCAGCGCGTACAACACCGCAGTCGCCAACTTCGCTCCCGGCTCTACGCCCTGCTCGCGCAAATAGCTGGCCGCGATGCTCGCCGAGGCGGCCGCATCCGAACGAACGTCGGAGAAACGCAGCGGCTGCTCGGGTGCGGACCCGCCGTGATGATCGATCACGGCGATCGGCTCCACGCCCGAGCGGACGGCCAAGTGATTCGTCGTACGCACCCCGCAGTCGACCAAGACCGTCGCCGCATCATCGGGCACAACTAGGCGCGTGGCCAGCTGGATGGGCGGCGAGAGCAACTCGACCATGTGCTTGTTTTCAGCCCGCACGATGGCTCCGCCGCCAATCAAACGCACCGGCAACCCCAGCCGCTCCTCGACCAGGCACACGATCGACCACCCCGTGGCGATCGCGTCCGGATCGGGATTGTCGTGCATCACGACAAACACCTGCCGGTAGTCTTCGAGAACCGCCAGCAACTCAGCGGATCGCGACGTCGTATGCGTAGTCGCGCGAGACATGGGAACACAAGGGCTCGACAGGCCAAGAAGGCAACGGCACCAGCTCTTGATCGTACCACCCGGGCCTCGGGTCGCGATACGGTCGTGGCGACAGATTCTGAGACGGGCGAAGAGAATGGGCCTCCCGGCCGATCAGAGTTTCCATGGTTTACCCAGCGCCAAGCCGCCGCATACGGGAACACACCCGATGCCCAACCTTGCACAGCCGGCCTTCAGCCTTGGTCCGGCGCGCTGAGCATTCGATTTGCATCAAAGTCGTCTCGGCGCCGTCGTGGTTGCCAAACGAACTTCACCTTGGCTCGGACTCCAGTCGCTCACGGGTGGCGCGAATCGACTGCTCGGCGGCGGACGTGAGCAATGAAAAGTCGCACCCCATGGTGAACCATTGCACGCCCATGCGAATCCATTGCAGCAGTTCTTCAGCCGTGTGGCCGCTGCCGATGCCAACCATCAGCCCCGCTTCGCGCGCTTGCGCGACGGTCGTTTCGATCGCTGCCGTGACGTCGGGATGGCTGGGTTGGCCCGTGTGGCCCATCGATGCGGCCAAGTCGTTCGGGCCCAGTGCGATACCGGAAAGTCCTGGCGTTGACACGATCTGGTCGAGGCTGGCCACGGCGTCAGCGTGTTCGACCTGCACGAAGGTGAGCACTTCTTCGTTTGCCTCACTGCAGAATTCTGGCCCGCCGCGGCGGGCGTAATCGCTTGCCCGACGCGGCCCAAAGCCGCGGATGCCTTCCGGGGGATACTTGCAGGCCTCGACGGCCTGCCGTGCTTCAGCCGGTGTTCGCACCATAGGGACAATGATTCCGTCGGCTCCCATGTCGAGCACTGGCTTGATTAGTACGGGATCGTTCCAGGCGACCCGGACAAGCCCAGCCGTTTGTGACCCTCGTGTGGCGAGCAAGTGGCCTTGCACCACCGGCAGCGACAGCGGTCCGTGCTCCATGTCAATCCAAACGAAATCGAGTATGGCGCAGAGCGCTTCGGTGACCGTGGGGTCAGTGAAAGAAACCCCGGTACCGAAGGCGACATCGCCGCCTGACAGTTTGTTGCGAAAGGCGGCTGCGTTACGCATGGAAATGACTCCAGTCTCTCGTGATCCACTAGATCGAAAACGCTAGTGCAGTACGATCGCGCGTCCGGGTGCCCCGTGCGCGCCGCGGATTCTGATCGCGGCGAAGATAAAGAACGCGTTCGGTTCTATGCGGTCGATATTCGTGAGAAACTCGACGGCGACCATGTCGGCTGCTCCCAGGGCCCAGTAGGTCATCAGGGCCTGCTGCGGATCAACACCGCCCACCGTTGGAGCATCGGTGCAGACGCATCGCACGCCGCACTCAGCAAGGAACCGGACGGCTTCCGGAGTTAGCGCCGGCCACCCTTCGCTGCGCCCGTTGAGCGGATCATCCATGCAGGCGGCACCGTCAGGGAGTGGCTTGAGGTACTGATCGCTCCAGCCTGTTTGCAAGATGACGATATCTCCATCGGCAAACCGCCCATGCGCCTTCTCGGCCTTGCGAAGATCGTCTGCTGTTATCGGGGGCGAAGCAGGCCAGTCGCTGGAAGAGGTGCTCCCGATTCGGTGGCGGACGTCGACAACGCGCGCCGGACCGCAGGTCTGACCGATCGGCACTTGATCAACCGTCCGGTCGGTCGTGCCGAGCGGCCCAAACCGAGCTTCGTATTCGTCGCGCCAGCGGATGACCTCGGGAGAGTATTGAGGCGGCTTGTCCGTCTTCGCCGGTAGCGCGTAGGCGGGCGGTACGAGATGCGTTCCGGCGTGGCTGTCGAGCAAGTGCGTTTGAAACGGCACGCCCACCGTCGCGCGGTGCCCAAAGCGGACCGTGTAGTACGGCTGCCGCGAGTTGCCAACGCCGCTTCCCGGCCAAGTAACGGGCAGGCTTTCGGCCAGTGGAACCGAAAGATCGACAACGCGCCGTCGACGAGCGCTTTCGATCAACCTTGCCGCGAGCGGACCTTCGGCGATCGCCAGCGCGCGAACCTCGCTGCCGGCGGCCTGTTGGTGTTTGGGGCCCAGCATGCAGTAAAAGGTTCCACTGGATGACAATTGTCCCAGCCCCGTGGCACCTTCAGTGAAGATCATGCCGTAACGCAGACCGGCTACATGCGTGGGTTCCGCGAGGTCAGGTATCGGCCCGATACTGGGACTGTCGGTGCCGACGGTCATCACGCCGCGGCTGGCGAGGTACTCCATGCAATCCGGATCGGGATCGGGCCACGCCGGTGCCGTGCCTTCGAGCGGCTCGGCAAGGAACCGCCGACCCTCAGGCAGCGGGCGATAATAGCGGTCGCTATACCCGCTGAAGAACAACGCAACGTCGCCTTGCCTTAGAGGACGGTGTTCCGCTTCCCAGCTGTGGACGTGTGCTTTGGTGATCAAGGGGCTAGTGCCGTTCTCGGCAGCGTCGAGCAAGTCGCGGCAGTCGATGACGCAGGCCTCACCGCAGAACTGCCAGGACGGAATCCGCTCGGTGTACAGCAATCCGGCGGGTCCGGCATTCGGCAGTTCTGAGTCGGGTGGCGGAATCGAGTGTGGCGGCACGTCCATCTGCGTGCCGGTGTTCGGATCGATCAACAACGTGTCGACATGATAGGGACTCAGCGGGCCGATCGTCCGATGGTGATGAAGCTGAAACACCGGCCAGCCCTGCGGCCAGGTGCAGGGCCTATCCGATGCGACGAGCAGTGAGAGATCGAAGACGCGCGGAGGCGATTCCGCACGGGCGACGCACGACACGGCCACCAGAAGCAGGCCCGCCCTGAGCGTCGGCGTTATGTGGCGAGATCGCATGATCGCACAATACAGGTGAGTCAGTCGCGCGGCTGCAGTCAACGGCTGGCTCGCAGGCTCAATGGCTGTCTGCCGCGAGTCATCGGCAGTCTGCAACATCGATCGACGCTATGCTGCTATGGCTCCGACGGCTTTGTTCAAGGCCGGCATGAGCTGGTGCGCGAATAGTTCCATACTGTGCAGCCAGCTATCCTTGTCGTCCCAGTCGTAGCTCATCAAGATCAGCGTGCCAAAAGGCCCGGTCTCTTCCACCATCGTCAACAAGCGGTCGAGCACCGTATCGACATCGCCAGCGATGATCTGTTCGGTCATCAGGTAGTCGAGATTGCAATCTGTGTCAGCTATCTCCAAATCACGCTTGTAAATCTTGCGGCCCAGCCCGCGATCGAAAAGATTGCCGATGTACTCGTAGTTATGACCCAGTGAATTGGTTCGCGCGCGACGCTCGGCTTCTGCGCGGCTGTCGGCCAGAAAGATTGAACGTGCGATTCGATACTTGCCACGATCGGCAACGTGGCCAGCCTCGACGGCCGCTCGTTCATACGTCTCCCAAAGGTTGGCCAACACGTTGCTCGTGACGAGGCAGTGGCCGAACGGTTCGTAACCCCGCCGCCCGGCAAACTGCATGCTGTATGAGTTGCGGCTCATGCCCGGGATAACAATGTTGGGGTACGGCCGTTGATACGGCTTGTGGATGAATCCCAGCCCGACTTCCTGGTCGACATACTTCTCCAGCGAGATCTGCCAGTGTTTGCCGTCGTAGTGATACGGAGGATCACTTGTCCACATGTTAAGAATCATGTCGATGGCTTCAAACACCATGCCGCCGGCATCTTGCGGTGTATGCCCATACAACTCCATGTCGGTGGTCACGCTGCCGGGCCCGAAACAGACGTTGAGGCGCCCTTTTGACAGGTGATCAAGGAATGCCAACCGACTGGCCACGTGCGCCGGATGGTGTTGATTCAGGCAGACTGGGGCCGGTCCCATACGGATGGTGTTCGTGTCGCCGAGCGCGCGGGCAATAAAGATTTCGGGCATCACGATCGGTTCAAACTGCATCGTGTGATGCTCACCGATCCAGAATTCGCGAAAGCCAAGCTGCTCGGCCCGCACAATCAACTCGAGGTCTTCGTCGAAGGCTTGAGACAGCGGCTTCGACGGTGGATGAAACGGCATAATGAACATGCCGTATTCAATCGGCTGAGACGCTTCGCTCATCCTTCGACTCCTCGCGCGGTTTGATTCTCGATCGCACCCGGCGCCCTCCAGGGCAAAGGCGGCATCATCGCGAACCCCGCAAATCGCTGTGTTCGGGTTGGGCTCGCTTCAAACTCTCTGCCGTGGTTGGCTGCCGAGGGTATTGATTGCGGCCCGCGCGTTGCTTGTCAAGGAAAACCTGTCCGTTCACACTTCGATCAGGTTGAACGAGGCGCGCGGTATGCTCGGCGGCAGTTGCGTGCCGGCGATAACCGCGAACAATGGTGCCGGTCGCTAACGTTGACAGTTCCAACATCGAGATTTGCAATGGCCACGGTGTTGATAACTCCCGAAGTCATGCGGGAACAAGAGGCGCCCTACGTTGAGCGCCTAAAAGCGGAGGGATTCGAGATTCGCTACCCCGCGAACCCTACCTTTGCTCGAGGACTTTCATCAGAGGATGAAACGCTCGCAGAGCTGCACGGTGTGGCCGCGGTGCTTGCTGGTGGCGAGATCTATACACCGCGGGTATTGGCCGAGGCCGAGAGTCTGCGTGTCATCGCCCGGGCAGGTGTCGGTTACGATCGCGTCGACATCCCGGCCGCAACCGCGAATAGAGTCGTGGTCACCGTTACGCCAACCGCCAACCACGAGGCGGTCGCCGAGCATACGCTGGCGCTGTTGTTGGCCTGCGCCAAGGCTATCGCTTTCAATGACAAAGTCACGCGCTCGGGCGGATGGCAATTGTGGGTCAATCGCGCGCTGCGACAGCGCACGTTTGGGCTGGTGGGTCTGGGTCGCATCGGGCAGTCGACGGCCGTGCGAGCGGGGGCGTTCGGAATGCGACTGCTGGCTGCCGATCCCGCCGCCAATGTTGGCTGGGCGAATGAGCATGGCATCGAGATCGTCGACATGGATGTGCTGCTGGCCCAATCGGATTACGTCAGCCTGCACTGCCCACTCAACGAGCAAACCCGAGGAGTGTTCGACCGCGCGCTGTTTGGCAAGATGAAACGCGGCTGCGTACTCATCAATACCGCCCGCGGCCAGTTGGTGAACGAAGACGATCTTCTCGACGCCCTTACCTCCGGACAGCTCGCAGCGGCTGGGCTCGACGTCTTCGCCCAGGAGCCGACGACGGCCGAACATCCACTCTTCGCGCTAGACAACGTCGTCGTCAGCCAACACTTGGCGGGTACCGATGAGGTGTCGGTCGAGGCGATGGGATTAGAAGCCGCCCAGTGCATCATCACCCTCCGCAAAGGAGGCTGGCCCGACGGCGCCGTTATCAATGAAGACCTGCGCGGGCGTTGGTCCTGGTAACACCGAGACTGCAGCTAGCCCTAGCCGAAGCGAGATCGCCTACGGTCGGCATGTCGATTTCCGATAGGTGGCGTTAGAATTCCGACGAGTCCTCGTCGACGGCAGTCAGGACAAGCCTTTGCCGGCACCACGCAACGGTGATGCCAATGCCAAACATGCCCAGAATGGCGCCGATCGCCAACCAGCGCGAACTGTAGTCCCAGTAGCCTTTCATACCCAGCGCCAAAAAGATGGCCCCGGCCAGCAGATTCAATCCGATCAACCAGGGCCGCATCCGCAACGCCGGCGGCAAGAAGCGGCGATCCATCCAGCACAACAGGAAACACAGCAACCCGCAAAACAGCACGCCGGTGAACAAGTTCGCGGGCGTCAAGATGGCGAGCAACAGCGGTGGACGGTCACCGCCACCACCAATTTGGTAGGTGGCCATCCATCCCAGCACGAGATAGGCGCCAGCGCTGCACCAGACGATGGTGGCCCGACGAATCCGCCGAGCATGGCGTTCGGCAAACTCTGGCGACACCGCCCGACTGATTTCAGTCGCGATGTAGCAGGCCACTTCAAGTGTGCCATAAAGCGTTCCAACCATGGCGAGCATGGCTGCGGTGATGTAGAGCGGCAATAGCCACGGATGGAACTCTGTAACGAAACGCGCCTGGAGGTTGAGCAGGTTCGCTTCGTCGGGAACTTGCTGCTCCGGACCCAGAATCATGACGCCGGACGCCACAAATACGGCGCTGATCGCAACGACCACGATGAAACTCAGTGTGCAGTCCAACAGAGGCGCGCGAACCCACAGACGCGCCGGATGCCGTGCATCTGCAGCGACGGCATCCACGTCTTGGTTACCGAGAGCGCGGACTCCGGCATAGCCCCAGCGCTTCTCGCGCAGAAACGACGTGTAGGCCAGATAGTCATAGCCGGCGCCCCCGATCACACCGACGTAGCGCGTGGTTTCGATCCAGACCGGTTGCTCTGCGATATCAGGATACGACGCCGACAGCCAACTGGGATACTCGTAGACTTGCGGGACCACCGCGCCGGTGAGCAGGGCCAGCCAATCCGGGTTGTACAACACGAGGGTGACGCCCATGCAGACCATCATGGCGGTCACCACGCCAAGCTGAATTCGTTCCAGGGCCGTGTAACCTTCCGAAAGGGTGAGCACGAGCACAGCGGTCAGCGCGGCCGCACCCCATGCGAAATCGGCCGCCCCGCCCACGCTGCCGCGGGTATCTGTGATCCAGCTCGTCAAGTTGCCCACAACGGAGCTGTGAAAGCTGACCCAAATCGGCATGCAAATCGAGGCCAACAGAAACAGGACGATCGGCAGCCAACCACGAGGGCCGGGCAACTCCATCATCCGTCGATAGGGATGCACGCCGGTGAGCACCATGTGGCGCGCGGAAGCAAACACTAGCCCCCACTTGAGTACCGAGATCGTGACGAACAGGAAGAGAACCCGATAACCGAACAGCACACCGCCACGGGTCGAAAAGATCAGCTCCCCGGTACCGATCGTCAACGAAGCAATGACCGCACCGGGTCCGAATATGCTCAGCCATGCGGCCGGGTTGCGGGATACGAGGGCTGATGGTACCGGCGCCAGCTTGCCCGCCCGCCTGTCGAATTCCACTTTGTTCATGTCGCGCACGTTAACAGATTAACTTTCGCCGTGCGCGCGGCTTGTATCCATTACTGACTTAATCGCATGGAACAAACCGCAGCGACTCTCGCCAACGTCTAGGAGAGCAGGCGCTGGCTGAGATCGTTCTGGCCACCGACGTCGGTAAGTCGCCGCTCGCGGCCCTCGAACAGATACGTGAGCCGCGCGTGGTCGATGCCCAACAGCGAGAGCATCGTGGCGTGAATGTCGTGCACGTGTACACGGTCGTCGACCGCACGAAAGCCGAAGTCGTCGGTAGCGCCGATCGCCTTTCCGCCGCGAATTCCGCCGCCGGCCATCCAGATGGAAAACCCGTGTGGGTTGTGATCGCGTCCTTTGTCGCCCTGCATGACTGGAGTACGTCCGAATTCGCCACACCACACGACGAGCGTTTCGTCTAGAAGTCCGCGACGAGCCAAGTCCGTCAGCAGTCCAGCAATCGGCTTGTCAATGCGCCGGGCATTCTGCCGATGGTTCTCGGCACACTGCCCGTGGCCGTCCCAGTCGTTGTTGATGAGCTGCACGAAACGCACGCCGCGTTCGACCATCCGCCGTCCGAAGAGGCACATCTTGCGGAAGCGGTTGCCGGGCTCTTCATCGATCCCGTAGAGCGCGAGCGTTTCCTCGGTCTCAGGCGATAGATCGATCAGTTCTGGGGCCGCCATTTGCATGCGGTAGGCCAGCTCGTAGTTGGCCAGCCGCGCGTCGAGCCGGCTGTCGCCCAGCCGCGCGTCGCGATGTCGTGAGTTCCAGACCTGCAGTTGTTCCAACAAGATCGATTGCTGCTCGGGCGTCACTCCTTCACTGGAGCTTAGATTCTGAAACGGCGTGCCTTCGTTGCGCATCACGGTGCCCTGGTACACCGCGGGCAAAAAGCCCGATTGGTACATGGCAGCGCCACCACGAAAGCCCCCATCGGACATGACGATATAGGCCGGTAGTGAATCGCTCTCGGACCCTAATCCGTAGGTGACCCAAGCCCCGATGCTGGGATGACCGAGCAGCAGCGAGCCGGTGCACATGTAGGTGATGGCCGGTCCGTGAATGAACGACTCATGAAAACACGAACGCACGACGGCCAGTCGATCGGCGTGTTGGGCCAAATGCGGGAACAGCTCTGAGATCTCCAGGCCGGAATCACCATGCGGCACGAATGCGAACGGCGAGGCCATAAGCGTTCCGTCGGACGCTCGCATGAACTGCAGATCGAGATTCTCGCTGTCGAAACTCTCCGGCAACTTCTGGCCGTCGAATCGGCTGAGCTCTGGCTTGGGATCAAACGTGTCGACGTGGCTGGGACCGCCAGTCATAAACAGCAGAATGACGCTTTTGGCTTTCCCCGCTGTGTGTGCGGGGCGCGGGGCTGGCGGATCACCGGCGCGTTCGCCGGCCAACAAGTCGGCGGCGGCCAGCGCGCCGAAACCGAGACTGGACGTGGCGAGAAAGTCGCGCCGCGACATGCACGGCAGATACTGGCAGCAGTGCGTCGAGTTCTTCGGCATCGGACGCGAAAGGCTCCGAGTGTGGGAATCAATCGATATAGAGGAACTCGTTGAGGTTGAAGAGCGCCAGACAAAACAGTTCCAGCGCGCGCCCGTGTGGCGGTTCCAGCTTGGCTAGTTCGTCCGGAAGAGCTTTGCCGTGGTCGTCACCCTCGGCAACTTCGACGGCCAGTCGTTCGAGCAGAGCGAGCGCCTCGGCCGATTCTTCTGGGGTGGGCACACGCCCGAGAGCCAATTGAAACGCGCGTTCGACGTGAGCCCGTGACTCCGTTCCAGCCTCGCGCAGCAAGCGTGCCGCGAACTGGCTGGCCTGACCAAAGGCCGTGTGGTTGTTCAGCAACCAAAGTGCCTGAGGCGCGACAGTCGACACATTGCGGGCGGCACAGCTTACCGAATTGACGGGCGCGTCGAATACTTCAAAGAGTGGGAACTGAAAGCTGCGGCGCACGACAATGTACATGCCGCGGCGTGTGTGTTCGGCCGGATCGGCATTCACCACCCAGTTCGCCTTATTCGTCATTTCCTCAGCCACCAACGGCGGCATCACGGCTGGGCCACCCCGTTTCAGGTTGATGGTGCCGGCCACGGCGTGAATCGCGTCCCAAACCGCTTCGCCCTCCAGCCGTCTCCGGTTCATTCGCCAGCACAGCTTGTTGTCCGGATCGCGCTGCTCGTGGTCCGGCGAAAAGACACGGCTGGACTGCCGGTACGTTGCAGATGACATGATCAACCGGTGCATCTCTTTGATGCTCCAGCCGCGCTCGACGAATTCAATAGCCAGCCAATCGAGCAGTGCCGCGTGCGAGGGACGCTGCCCCATGGCACCGAAGTCATTCGGGGTCGAGACGATGCCCTGGCCGAAGTGCCAGGTCCAGATCCGATTGACCATCACGCGCGCCGTCAATGGGTGATCGGGTTGCGTGAGCCAGAGCGCAAGCTCTTTGCGACTGCCGATCGGACCGGGAAGCCAGGGGGAGAAATCGGTCTGCTGCGCCAACAGTTCCGGTAGCGCGGCATCCATTTCCTCGCGCGGCCGATCCAGGTCGCCACGGCTCAGTCGAAACACAGTCCGCACGAGTTCCGGCCGCTCGTGCCCCAGGACAGTAGCGGTCGGCACGTCCATCAAACCGTCCCACGGCGTATTGGGGCTCGAGCCGGCGCGCTCGGGCAGCGCCAGCACCGCATCGGCGATGGCATCGCGTAGCCTCTGGCGGTCCTGCTGCTCTTCGGCGGTCAGCTCCCTACCCGCAACCCTGCTTTCGAAGAGCCGGTAGCGCTTGCGTGCTTCGACGAGCGTGAGCACCTGCGGATAGTACTGCTTGTGGTCAGCGATCTCCATCCCGTTGACCACGGGAATGTCCGTGGCAACCGTGCCGGAAAAAATGGCTTGCAGCGCGTAGTAGTCGCGCTGCGAAATGGGATCGAACTTGTGATCGTGGCACCGCGCGCAGCCGACCGTCAGTCCAAGGAAGGCGGCAGCGGTGACGTCGACCCAGTCTGTGAGTTCCTCGTACCGCCGCTTACGGGCGTCCATGTTCGACTCGTGGATCTGCGGCCCCAGGGCGTAAAACCCAGTGCCCACCCGCGCTTCGAGGTGCTCGAGCTTTTCGGGAGCGAAGCTGTAGCTGCCTTCCAAGTCGAGATTGTCGGGCCATAACTCATCGCCGGCTATCTGCTCCTGCACGAAGCGATCGTACGGTTTGTCTTCGTTGAACGACTCAACGACGTAGTCGCGATAGCGCCAGGCGTTCCTGAAGAAGATGTCGGTTTCATAGCCGCCGGTGTCTGCGTATCGCGCGACGTCGAGCCAGTGCCGGCCCCAGCGCTCGCCGTAATGTGGCGAGCGAAGCAACTCCTCGATCACCTTCGCCCAGGCGTTCTCATCGGAATCGTCGACAAACGCCTGTACCTGCTCTGGCGTCGGCGGAAGACCGACTAGATCGAAATAGGCCCGCCTGATCAGCGTACGGCGATCGGCCCATGGGGCCGGTTCCAACTCGGAGCCTGTCAGCTCGTTAAGTATGAACGAGTCGATGGGATTGCTTACGCGGTCGGCCAGCTCGTTTATTACGTCTGGAATCTCCGCACGGACCGGTCGCTGAAATGACCAGAACTCTGCACCTTCGCGCAAACGCTGCTGCCAAGGGTCCGCAGTGTCGGCGACTGAGAAGTCGCCCTTTTCGATCCATCCGCGAATCACCGCCAGTTCCTGCGGCGAGGGAGGCTCTGCCCCATCGGGCGGCATCTCGCCGTCGACAATCCGCATCAACAGCGGGCTCTCGTCTGCGACGCCGGGAACGACGCCCGGCCCTCCCTCGCCGCCGCGCAAGATCGATGACACGTCGCGCAAATCAAGGCCGGACTCCCGCACTTTTGCCGCGTGGCAATCGTGGCAGTGGGCGGCGAGGATGGGCGCTACTTCGCGCAGAAAGTTAGGTGGTTCGCCGACCACCAGGTCTGTCGCGGTCAGCAGCAATGCGACGGCGATCAACGGTGCTTGAATTCTGCAGATTTCCAACATCCAATCCCGGTGCTAGCCAATGGGCCACGGCGCCGAAGCGATACCTTAAGCGTCATGCACAGCGCAACACAGGCGACGGCGATTGCGAGCAGCTTTGCACTCGAAGGCTCGGGCACCAGCGTTACCGAGAACTCGACGCCGACAAAGTCGTTCTCCAGTATCTCAAGGCGAAAGTAATCACCCGTCGTGATCGTATGTGGGCCCAGCGCGGCGGCGCCACCACTACCGCCTGCCAGGTCGAAGGGGTTGGCGGAAGTACCGCTGGCATCGTTGACCGCACCGGTGCTCAGTAGCACGGCGTCATTCAGCCACAGGTTCCACGTACCTGAGCGCCCGATGTTGCGAAGATTCCAAATGCCGATATCGAGGGTCGCGAACACCGGTCCCGAAAACAGACTGACATCGCTTGCCGGAGCCTGCCAGGCAACGCTGGTTGGCCCGTGCGTCATCACCGTGCCGATGGGATCGTCGAACGTCGGCGTCGTGTTGCCATTGTCGATCCGTTGTGCCCAGCCCGCATGCACTCCAGCCGCTGCACCGATGTACCCCGGCTGCCCAGGGCCAAAGTCGGGGGAGTTCCAATCGGCACTAAATGGGCCGACCGGACCGGCGCCGTTGGCGATCGACTCATTGTAGCCCCATCCCTCCGGCGACGGGTTGTTGATTGAGTCGAACTCAGCGGCGAGGTTGTGGATCAGAGCTGCAACGAGCTGCGTATCGGCCTTCAGCAGGAGTCCCGTCAGGAACGCCACACCAAACGCTGCGCGTGCCAACGCCGGCAATCGCCCTCGCTTCATCGCCCACCCCCTGCCTCATTCATTGCTCGTGCACAGTGCGATGGATGCCCGCCACATTATGTATCGATCACTGTTCGAACACTGATATGACGTACGGTAGCAGGTGGCGCGCTGGCGTGTCAAGCAACTCAGTAGTACGGCCCGGTCACGGGTGGCGTCGCTTGGAATGCCCCGTTTTCTCGGCTGAGGGCATCCGTTTTGTCGGCGGCATTTGCCTGAGTACCTGCGTTTTGGCTTAAGGAACCGCGACTTCGTGCCCTGCGAAACGGCCTGTCTCGTGGCTGCGGCCTCAGGGTTTGGGATCTTCGGCAGCTTGACCACTGCTGCTCGCAGCGGCTATAAACCAGTTTGTTCTATCACTGTTCGAACAGAATCGGAACAGGAACTACTACATGCGGACCTCCAGGCAAGGGCGGGAAACGCTGAGTCAGAGGGCCTACCGGCACCTGCGCGATCAAATCATCAAAGGAAGGCTGCAACCGGGCAATCGTATCTCGCTCAGGAGAGTGGCCTCCACACTGGGCACCAGCATGGCGCCGGTGGGCGACGCCATCCGGGAACTCGCTCGGGACGGGCTCGTCGAGCAGGAGCCCGGCTGGGGCGCCAGGGTGCGACAACTCGATGTTGAATCGCTACGCGCTCAGCACGTAATCCGCACTGCGCTCGAGTGCGAAGCAGCACGTCATTGCGCGCGTCTGGCGACAGTCGAGCAGTTCGACGAGCTCGAGGAGCTGGCTGCCCAGCTCGACGACTTAATCGACACGGAATCTGCACCGAACACGATTCATCCGCTCGATTCGCAACTTCACTTGCGGATCGCCGAGTTTTCTCGGGTCCTGCCACTGGTGGAAATACTACGGGCAAACCAATTGGTGCGCTTGTTGGCCCGGGGTGGAGAAATCGCACACCGGGTCGCGAAGCCGAAGCAGCAGCACGTAGCGCTCGTGCAGGCCATCCGCAGCGCAGATCCGGACCTGGCGGAACGCGCAATGCGCGAGCACTGCGAGCGATCGATGAATCTACAGATCAAACATCTCGCGTTTGGCGGCGTCGATGTCGATGCTTGAGCGGTTCGATGATTTCGTGTGAGGCGACAAATACCAAGTTCGGCATGTCGCGGCTAATCCTGGTCACTCGTAGGGGAGGCGTCTCCCCTGCTCAAGGCGAACAGAGCCATGGACAAACTTATCGTCACAGTCACGTGCGACTCGACGATGGCGTACCCCAGCAATCCGCACAATCCCACACCCAAGGGTTTCGCCGAGGTAGCACGGGAATACGTGCGAAGCGTGAACGCCGGTGCAAGTATCTGCCATCTACACGGTCCTTACACGATCGATGAGACGATTCAGGACGACGGCACTCGACTCTCCGACTTGGACATTCCCGGCTGGGCGCGGCTGCGGCAAGACATCCTTGGCAGTTGCGATGCGATCATTCAGTACGGCATCGCCAATGGGCGCTTTCCACAGCGTAAGCAGCTCATGATCGAGCAGAAGCCGGACATGATCTCGACCTGCTTCAATCCGCACGACGAGTGCTTCGACTACGAACCGGGACGCGAACCGGTCGAACTCTATGGGCTCCACAATCGGCCTGAGCTGGAAGAGTACTGCCGCGCGACGGCGGAATTGGGCGTTAAGATTGAAGCCGAGTGCTTTCACTATGGCGGCATCTGGAATGCGCAGCGAATGGTGCAGAAAGGGCTGCTGAAGCCGCCCGTGTGGATCACGTTCTTCCTTGGCTGGCGTGGTGGCAGCTACACGCCGCCAACGCCCGAAGCGATGCTTTACAACCATCACCACCTACCCGAGGGTTTCCTCTACAACACCAGCGTCATGGATCCGGACGAGCAGTGGAGAATCCTCACAACCGCGATCATTCTCGGAGGTCACGTGCGGGTTGGCATGGAAGATAATCCCTTCGTGCGGCCCGGCGAGTATGCCCGCTCGAATGCGGAGTTGGTAGAGAAGATCGTTCGCATCGCGCGGGAACTGGGGCGCGAAGTTGCCACGCCTGACGAGGCGCGGGCCATCATCTGGCCCGACGTTAAGGTTGCCTGATGCCGCGCATCAACGCCGTGAGTTTCCACGAAGACCCGAGCATTGAATCGATTTGTCGTCGCGTGCGGCAGGCCGGTTTCGACTCGCTCGAGGTTTCGCGGCCGCCATTCTATGCCAAACTGACCACTGCGGGCCTACGCAAAAGATTCGCCACATGGGCGGCCGACTCAAGGCTCAATCTCTATGGATTCGACTGCTGGGTGGAAGTCGATCCATACACGGCGGCAGCGGACACGCTCAACGCCTTTCGGGCCGCCGTCGAGTTCGCGCACCAGCTCGAACTCGGGATTATCATCACGCACGACCCTTGGAACAGCGTGAACCAGGACCGGTCAGCATCCGCGTGTATGGAGAGGTGCGTCGAATTGTTTGCGCGTGTTGTGGAGATATGTCAGACGGCCGACTTGCAACTGGTATTCGAGCCGCACCCCGACACACTCAGCATGCAGAACGCCTGGGCTATCGAGTTCATCGATCGTCTCCGCGCGAGCGCTGCAAATGGGATGGTCGGGTTAGTCTACGATTGCTGCCACTACGGAGTCGGGCAACCGGCGACGTACGTCGGTACGATTGCGGAGCTCGGTGATCGGATTCGGCATGTGCATTTCTCCGACGGCGATGCGAAAACCTATGCCTTGCATCTGCCACTAGGCGAGGGTGTATTGAAGCTCAGTGCAATTGTCGACGCATTGAAGGCCATTCCTTTCACCGGCACGCTGACCAACGACATGTATAACTACCCGTTGCTCGACGACGGCGCCGCGCGAAACGCGGGCCGCATCCGAGAGATTGAAGCCGCGTTGGGGCTCACCGGCCCGTAGCGGCTTGCCGGGAGAAGGCATGCGCAGCCACAAACGCCATCGACGAGTTGTTTACAACCGTCGCCGGCTGCTTGAACTCGGCAGCCTGAGCGGGCTGGGGTTGATGTTGCCAGATTGGCTGCGCGCGCGGTCGCTGGCCGCCGCACCAACCTCGACGTTCGGTCGCGCGGAAAGCTGCATCCTTGTTTATCTGTGCGGCGGCCCCTCGCAGCTCGACACCTGGGATCCGAAGCCCGACGCGCCGTCTGAAGTTCGCGGCGAGTTAAGGACCATTGAGACGCACACGCCCGGCGTGCGGTTCTCAGAGCTGTCTCCTGAACTCGCAGCGCAGAGCGACAAGTTCACGCTTGTTCGATCCGTGACGCATTCCGACACCGAGCACACGACCAGTTTCTCGACGATGCTCAGCGGTACCTACCATCCGCGACCCGGGGTGGTGCAGCCTCAGGCTTTGCCAAGCGATCATCCACACATCGGTGCGATCTACGCCAGTCAGCGAGGCTGGAAGAATCGCATGCCGCCGTTTGTTTGCTTGCCGACATTGTTTCAACCGCCGGGCAATGGGATTTGGCCCGGACAGCGCGGGGGATTCCTGGGGCAGAAATTCGACCCCATGGTTGTGCGGGGGGACAAGCAGACGGTCGAGTTTCGCCTGCCGGGGGTTGAGCTTGCGCCGGATTCCCCGCTCGAGCGACTCAGCAAACGCCGAGAACTGCTAAGTAGGCTCGACGCGCAGACGCACGAGGGCGAGTCGGCGGCGATGGTGCGCCCATTTGTGGAGAGCTACGAGAAGGCGTTTTCGCTGCTGGAGTCCGGGCGCGTGCGAGTAGCCTGCGACCTGAACCGGGAATCCACAGCGATGCGAGAACGGTACGGCGACCACCTATTTGGTCAGGGGCTGCTACTGGCCCGTCGCTGCGCCGAAGCCGGAGTTGGCCTGACGACGGTTTACTGGATTGACCCTGAGCCGCCGGGCGAAGGTGGTGGCGAGTTCGATTCGCATGGTCGGATCTACCACCACATGCGCAATCGACTCATGCCGCCCGTCGATCGGGCGCTCGCTGCACTGTTCGCCGATCTGAACGAACGCGGCTTGCTCGACACAACCTTGGTTGTCGTGATGTCCGAATTCGGTCGCACGCCGACGGTCAATGCGGCAGCCGGGCGTGACCATTGGCCTTGGACCCAATCCGTACTATTGGCCGGAGCGGGAATTCCCGGTGGGCGGGTTTACGGGGCGACGGACCGACACGCTGCTTACCCTACGGACGACGCCGTCGAACCGCCAGACCTGGCACAGACGATGTTGCACCTGCTGGGCGTCCGTGCGGATATTGAGTTGCGCGATCCTCAAGGACGCCCCGTTCCGGCGTGCCGCGGTCGTGTGGTGGACGAGTTGTTTGCTTGAGGCGCACACGTTCATGAGAGCCGCCCTGCTCACCGCCATTGGCCAACCGCTGGAAGTCGTCGACGTGGAGACGCCGCGACCCGGTCCGGACGAAGTGCTGGTGCGCACTCATACTTGCGGGGTGTGCCGAACCGACCTGCATTTGCAAGCAGGTTTGGCGTATGTGCCAAAGCTCCCGCATATTCCCGGTCATGAGCCCGGCGGCACCGTCGTTGACGTTGGTCGCGAGGTGCGAGACATCACCGTCGGGCAGCGCGTGGTGCCACATCTCTTCGTGCGTGACCGCGAGTGTCGATATACGCGGTCGGGCTACGACGCGCAGGCTACGCATCTGCGCGGCATCCTTGGGGTGACGATGCCAGGCGCTTTCGCCGAATTCTTTGTTGCGCCGTCCCACAACCTGATGCCGCTCCCTGACGAGGTCGATTTCGCCGCCGGTGGACTGGCCAGCTGTGCGGCGGTCACAGCGGTCCACGCATTCCAAAAGAGCGGTGTGGGGCTGGGCGATTCCGCAGCGGTGATCGGCTGCGGAGGAATCGGACTGATGGTGGTTCAATTGCTGACTGCCGCTGGCGTGCAAACCACGGGGTTCGACCTGAGCTCCCAGGCAATCGAAATGGCCCGAGGCTTCGGGGCAGACGGCAGCGTCTTGCCCCCCGACGCACTCGAAGCCAACGAGCTCGACAAGCTTGAGCGCGCCGGAGCTTTCGACGCCGTCTTCGAGTTCGTGGGCCGCTCAACCACTATGCGCCTGGCGGCGACACTGGCGCGGCGGCGCGGACGAATCATCGTGGTGGGCGAAGAGGACGAGTCGCCCGCCATCAGTACGATCCAGATCGCACAGCGGGAGCTGGAGCTGATCGGAGCACGCAATGGCGGAATGCGGGAGATGGCAGCCGCCTTGCATCTGATGGCTCAAGGGACGCTGCGTCCGCCGATTGCGGGCCGCTATCCGTTGGGCCGGATTGGCGACGCCCTTGACTCGCTGTGTCGCGGCACCGCGCCAGGGAGAATTGTCGTCGACGTCGTGGGTACGATGAATTGATCGGAGTCAGCACCTGCCAGCCCTTGCAGGTGGCACCCAATTTGAGAAGCAAGCCGACTATGCAAACAAACCTGGTCAAAGCCGCGCTGTCGTCTGGTGGGTTCGCCATCGGAAGTGAGATCTCCCGGATGGCACACCGTGACGTCTGCCGGATCTATGCTCAGGCCGATCTCGACTTCGTGTTCATCGACATGGAGCACACGAGTTTCACGCTTGAGTCGGTGGCGGCACTCATCGAGGCGGCTCGCACACACGGCCTCGTACCATTGGTCCGCGTGCCAGAGGCCGAATACTCCTTCGTCAGTCGCGTGCTGGACGCCGGTGCCCGGGGCATCATCGTCCCCCGGGTGACTCGGCCCGAGACTGTGGCAGACGTCGTCAGCTGGACACGGTACCCGCCCCAGGGCGTGCGGGGTTACGCAGCCACGGTGGCACAGACTGAGGGGGTGTCGGTGGACGCGGCCGAATTCATCCGCGCAAATCAGCAGCAGACCCTGGTCGTCATACAGATTGAGCGCGTCGAGGCGATGCAACACCTCGATGCCATGCTGGAGATTGACGGAGTCGACGTCGCATGCCTGGGTTACATGGACTTGACGGTCGACTTGGGGATTCCCGGGCAGATCGATCACCCCTTGGCGATTGAACAAATCGAGCAGGTCATCCACACGTCGCGTAAGCACGGGGTCGCGCCGGGAATCATTGCGCCGGACCTCGCGGTTGTGCGCCAGTGGATGGAGCGCGGGATGCGGTTCGTTTCCTATGCCACCGAGACGATCCTCCTTGAGCAGGCCGTTCGCAGCGCATCGTCGGTGCTGCAAACTGCGGCAGCCGGGCTGACTAACGGCTCGGCGAAGCGCGCAAGGAACCAGACACCGACGCTGCCCCGGCATGGCTGAACACGGAGCCGCTGGCGTTGCGCCGCACGCTGGCTCTGCAGAACGTGCTCGGTGGGATGCATGCGAACCCCGGCAAAGATTCATGGTCAAACTTACTGCCGAGGAACTGGCTTGCTTCACGGAGATGCTCTTCAGCGCCGCCGGCGCCTCGCCGCAAGAGGCACAGATCGTCGCGAAGCACCTAGTCGACGCGAACTTGTGCGGCCACGATTCGCACGGCGTACTCCGCGTCCCTCAGTACCTTGGTGACATCGAGCAACAACGGATCCGGCCAGGCTCGGACTTGATCACGCTGACCGACTGGCCGACTGGCGCCCTGCTGGATGCGACGGGGATGTTCGGTCAAGTTGCTGGACATCTGGCCGCCGAACGGGCTATCCGCATGGCAGGGCAGGCGGGCATCGCGGCGGTTACGCTGAAAAGCATGAATCATAGTGGGCGGTTGGGAAGTTACGTCTCGCAAGTAGCAGCGGCTGGCTTGCTCGGCTTCTGTGCGGCCAATGCCGGTGGCGCCGGACAATGGGTCGCGCCATTCGGCGGCAAAGAACGTCGATTGTCGACAAATCCGCTCGCCTTCGCCGCGCCGAGCGGCAAAGAGTTTCCGGTTCTGGTTGACATCAGCACGTGCGTGGCACCGGAGGGGAAGATCCGCGACTTCCACCTGCGCCGACAGGAAGTGCCAGAAGGATGGTTGATCGACGCGAACGGCGAGACAACTCGTAACCCGGGCGCGTTGTACGATTCGCCAGGGGGGGCGCTGTTGCCTTTGGGCGGAAACGCCGGGCACAAGGGATTCGGGCTGGCCGTCATGGTCGACGTCCTGGCCGGGGCGCTCTCCGGCGCGGGCTGCTCTTCGCCAGAAGCCGAGGCGACGGCGAGCGGGTCCGGAATGTTTCTCCTCGCAATCCACACGGACCGCTTTCGGCCAGCAGCAGAGTTCCGCCAAGAGATTGACCGAATGCTCGACTATCTGACCTCCAGTCAGGCCGTGGAAGGTCACGCTGAAGTGATGGCGCCCGGCGAGTATGAGTTCCGACGACGTCGAGAGCGGCTGGCTGAGGGCATCCCATTGCCTGATGCGGTTTGGGAGTCGCTGGTTGCGGCTGCAGCGTCACGGCGTGTGGGCGTGCCCGATGTGAGCGATGCGCGAACTGCGGCGACCGGCTAGCTGGAGACCACGACCGAGTCACTTTCGATTCGACAGCGAGAGGGGTGCGGAGGCTATTGATGGGTAAGAGCATTAGCGTGCGCGAAGTGTTGGTGGCAACCCTTGTCATGTTCGTTGCGTTCAACTTCTGCGGTCATGGTCCATTGGCCGCCGGCGAAGAAACCAGTGACGATCCGCCGGCAAGTGCGGAGACATCCGCAGCCACCAGCGAGACGCCGATTGGCCCACGGTGGTGGCCTTCAAGGTATGGCGCCGACGACCAGCGAGGTGCGACCAACCTGATTACGGCGGAGAAAGTCCTCCAGGCGATTCAACTTGTTCGCGACGGTCGGGTCATCCAGCTAGGCCGAGTGTATGAACGCGAGATGCCCACGTTTCCGCATCGCACCTTTCGGCTGACGATCCCAACGTTTCGTGAGGTGCTGGGTGAGAACAGGCGCGTCGGCCGCGACGAATTCTTCGTCGGTGAAATCGGCCAGATGGGTACGCAGATGGACGGGTTGGGACACGTCGGAGTTCGTCTGCAGGAAGGCGATACGTACTACAACGGATTCCGTTCTGCGGATATCGAGGAGCCCTACGGCCTGACCAAACTCGGCGTTGAGAACGTCGGCGTGTTCTTCACCCGTGGCGTGCTGATCGATGTCGCGGCCGACCGCGGTGTCGAACGCTTGCCTGTAGGCTTCGAGATCACGGCCGAGCAATTGGTGCATGCGGCTCGCTCGCAACGGGTGCAGATCGACAGAGGCGATGTCGTGCTGATTCGCACTGGCCACGGCAAGCTGTGGAAGGTCGACAACGATGCTTACAACTCCGGTCAACCTGGCATTGGTCTGGAAGCAGCGCGCTGGCTCATCGAGCGCGATATCTGCGCAGTCGGTGCGGACAACTGGGGAATCGAGGTCGATCCGTCTCCCGTGCCGGAGCGGCCGCTCGAAGTGCATCAGCAGATGATCACCCGGCACGGCATCTATTTCTTGGAGAACCTGAATCTCGATGAACTCGCCGAGGCTGGCACCCATGAGTTTGCCTTCATCTTCGCACCGCTGCGCCTCAAAGGTGCCACGGGTTCCCCCGGCAACCCAATTGCAGTGCTCTGACTCCAGATGGCAAAAAAGGCGCAGCTTGAGCGACCCTTCTGACGCGGCGGCACCCCGAAACGGCTGTTTTCCCAACTTGTCCCGATGTCACTGACCTTTCGCGCGGTGACTGCCTCCCAGCGTCGTCCCTTGGTCTCTCAGGCCGGACATCGGTGGGGAGGCGTCGTTGCGCTTGTTGGTGCCACCGACAATCACAACTTGTAGGCCGTTCGCTTAGCCCGCCGACTGGTGACACCGTCCGCGGGCGACCTGGGCGGCGTGCTGACCTCGGCTGATCGTACCGACTGCAAGTATTTCGGCCGACTACCTGACGCCCGCTGGTCGAGATCACCAGTGCAGTT
>CALKYM010000278.1 GCA_938003525.1 uncultured Planctomycetales bacterium
CCCATGTAGAGCGTGAGCACGTAGAAGAAGCCGATGCTGGCGATGCCCACGATCGTGCTCTTGCGGGCGCTGGCGCCGTCTTTGACCGTGTAGTAGCGAATGAGGATGTGGGGTAGGGCGGCCGTGCCGCCGAACAGCGCGATCATCAGCGAAAGGAAGTTGAGCTTGTCGACCGGCCGTTCGCTGCGAATGCCGGCGAAGCGCGGGTGTTCGCCGGGACGCAACACCTGGCTGCCGGGGGTCGGCTTCTGGTAGTAGACCGTCGTCTCCGCGCCGTCCGCTTCGACGATCGTCTCCTTGCCCCACAGGACGACCTCGCTCTCTTGCAGCGTGCTGAAGAACGCCAGCGGGCCGATGGGGCCAGTTGCCTGTTGGCCCTCAGGTAGTTCGCTCACGTGGCCGACCGGGTGCAGTTCAGGTTCGCCGTGCTTGATGCCTTTGGGCTCTCCGTTGACGAGCGTCTGGCCATCCGCGGTCGTGGTCACGGTCTGTGCTTCATAGAGCAGCGCGCCGGAGTCGGTCGAAGCGCGACGCCAGACGGAGATGCGACCGGTGTCGTTGTCTTGAAAGCGGACGAACGGAGTGCCTTCCCATTCGCCCTCGGCCGGTAGAAGCGCCGTATTCTCTGGCCGGTCTGACGGGTCGGTCGTGGCGGCTTCCGTTGGATAGGGTCCAAGGACGCGAAACTCATGGCCGTCGGCGCCGCCGGGCTGTACCTCAAAGCCGCGGCCGAGAATGGCGACCGTCAGCACGGTGCTGAAGACGACCAGCAGCGATCCTTTGAGGAACTGCACCCAGGTGGTCGAAACCATGCCGGCGGTGACGACGATGATGATCACCGTGGTGCCGACCAGCAGCACGCCCAGCCAATGGGGAAATCCCAACAGCGGCTGAATCAGCACGCCCGCTCCGACCATTTGCGGGATGAGGTAGAAGACGCTCACGGCCAGCGTGCTGATGCCGGCGGCGAACTTGATGCCCCGCGAACCGAACTTGGCATCCAGCGCGTCGGCGAATGTGAACTTGCCGAAGCGTTTCATCGGTTCGGCAACGACGAACAGCGCCACGATCCAGCCGGCCAGGTAACCGATGGAGTAGAGGAACCCGTCGTAGCCGTAAAACGCGATCATCCCGCAGATGCCCAAGAACGAGGCGGCCGAGAGATAGTCGCCGGCGAAGGCCAAGCCGTTGACGAACCAGGGAATCTGCCCGTGGGCGGCAAAGTAGCCTTGCGAGGATTTCGCGCGGCTGCCGAGATAGAAGCTCAGCCCCAGCGTGATAGCCACGAACAAGGCAAACACGGCCACCGCCACGGCCGAAGGTTCGTAGATCACGCCTCGTCCCTCCCACCACCCGCGTCCTGCGATGGCGCCCGGCAGAGCCAGCCGTAGAGGAATGCCAAGATCAACGCGGCGACGATCAGCCCGAAGCCGTAGAGGATGGCCAGATTGATGCCGGCCACCGGAGTGATCTCCATCGTGTCCGGCGAGAAGGCATTGACCAGCACGAAACCCGCGTAGAGCAGCAGGTAAACGCAGAACAAAACGAGCCCGATCCGGGCGTTGCGCGCTTCCATCAACGTCCCTATCAAGGCAGGCAATGGGCGTCAGCCGAGCGCAGCAACATACGCGGCGAGCGCGGGGGGTTCAAGGAAGTGGGCTCAGACGCCTTACTGAGCTACAAACGCTAAGCGCTCGCTGGGGTTGTTGCCCGGCGACGGGATAGTCGTGGCGATCAAGCGCGAGCGGCTTTCCGTTGCGTGCGGTTCGCGCTTACGCGAACCGCACGCAGTAAACCGGCGGCAGGTGGCCGGCGAGGTGGTGCCACGTGTCGCCCTCGTCGTCGGTGAACCAGATGTTGCCGGTAGTCGAGCCGAAGGCCAGGCATGAGCCCTTGTGATCGATGTCGAGCGCGTGACGGTAGACCAGATCGTAGGCGTGTTCCTGCGGGAGCCCGTTGCGGAGCACCTCGAAGCTCTGGCCGCCATCGCGGGTGCGGGAAACGACGAGTTGAGCATCGACGGGCAGCCGGCATTCGTCTTTTACGCCGGGAACGAACCACGCCCGATCGGCGTCGTCGGGATGTACGGCCACGGCGAACCCGAATCGAGACGGCTTGGCCGCCGTGATTGCCTGCCAACTTTCGGCCCAATTGTCGGAGCGAAACACGCCGCAGTGGTGTTGCACCCAGAGCACGTCGGGATTCGACTTGCACTGCACGACGCGATGCGGGTCCTGCTGGTCGGGTTGTTCGGACATGGGTGGTGGGAAGACATCCATCACCATGCCGGGACCGGTGACCTTCCAACTCGCGCCGCCATCGACCGACGCCCAGATGCCGCTGGTGGTGCCCAGCAAGATGCGCTGGCTGTCGCGGGGATCGACGATCACCGTGTGCACGGCGGGCTTTTCGTGCGGTGGCGGGCCCTGTCGCTCAGCGGGCTTGAATTCATCCCAGAACGGTTGATTGAGCGTCCAGGACTGGCCGCGATCATCCGAGCGAAACAGTCCGCCGGAAACCGTACCGGCCCAAAGCGCACCGCTTTGATCGTCTCCGGCCGATTCGATGGCCCACAGTGAGTCGACGGTGGGGCCCTTGTAGTCGACTGGCTGGTCGAACGTTTCCGGCGTCGGGTGTTCTTCGCCTTCGAATTGCGGAGGCTCGATCTCGCTCCAGGTTTTTCCACCGTCCTCCGAGCGATGCAGTTTGACGCCGAAGTGGCCCAGTTCGAGACCGGCGTATAGTGCGCCGTCACGTTGGTCGTGCAAGACGGCCGACACCGGATCGCCCAAAAAGCCGATGCACTCGATCTTGAAACTGTCGGCTCCGCCCGAATCGCGTGAGAATGCGAACAGTCCCTTGCGCGTGCCGACGTAGAACTTGTCGCTCATCGAGCTACACCTTTCTTCTCTTCTTCTGGTTTTCAGCCCCCGGAGATCGATTGCATGACATAGATTTCTGTTTCCGCTTGAACGGCGTCCTGTTGCCGCCAGCGGTCTTCGATCATGCGGCCATCGACAAAGATATTGACGTGCGTCCGCACGGCGCCGTTGTCGTCGAGAATGTAGCTGCGAAGTTTGGGCGTCTCCGCGAATACCGTCTCCAGCACCTCGCGCACGGTGGCGCCGGCGAAATCGCCTTCCGGGCACTCTAGGTGCCGCCGCAGGTTTTCGGTGAAGATGATCTTGGGCATGGGGTTCGACACGGCGTGCTGATTCAGTTGTTCGGCAACGCGGCCAACATCTCGAAGATTCTTCGGTTGCCAGTGCAGGTGAGCCGACCCTCCGAGCACGTCATCGTCGCCGACGATTGTGCGAGACGCAATCGTTTTCTGTGAGGCGTACCGATGTTGTCGACGAAGACGAGACGATTCCGGACCATTCGTGTTGCCTGCCTTCGAGTAGTGAGCTCGCTAGCGGGGGGATGCGCTAGAAGCCCGGCATGTCGATTCCCAGCTTCGCGAGGTGTGCATCAAGCGCGTGTCGGGCCCAGGGCAGGGCGGCCTCGGGCGCGTCGTCGTATGCTTGAGCCAACAGCGCATCGAACGTCGTGGCACCGGAGTCGTAGGCCTGCTTGATCTTGCCTTCGCGCCAGCGGCGATGGGTCAGGTGTTGTTCGATGAATGCACGCGGCTTACCGGCCGGTTGGCCGTGGGCAGGAATGATCAACTTGCAGTCCACGTCGAGCAACCGCTCGAGGCTCTGCATGAAGTCGCTCATGTCGCCGGCGAACTGTCGGGAGACGATGATCGTGCCCGGGTTGGCGACCATATCCCCGGCGATCAATGTGCCGGTCGACGTCTCGAGAAAACAGAGATGTCCCGGGTCGTGTCCTGGCGTGAAGAGACACTCCAACCGCCACTGGGGTTCCCCGCCGCTGGTCAAAACGTCGCCGTCTTGCAGGTGGCGGTCGACCTTGAAGGGCAAGGCCGCGGCCGTGGCGGCGTGTGCCATGACGGGCGCTCCGTAGCGGCCGCGGAGTTCGTCGGCGGCGGAGACGTGATCGGGGTGCGAGTGCGTGAGCAGCACCGCTTCGACATTGCCGCCCAGCTCGATCAAATGATCGATCTGGCGCAGCAGGTGCTCGCGTTCGGCGTCGCCTTTAGGGCCAGGATCGACCACGAATAGGTTCTTTTCGCCGACAATGATGCAGTTGGTGTGTGTGGCAGGTGGGATGGCCACGCTCTTGACCGGCACGAGTGTGATGCCGCGGCGAATCTCGAACCAGTTGTGTTCGCCCGGCGCGCGTTCCGTTCCGCGCTGCAATCGCGGCAATGCCTGCGACAGGCCGGCGGCCGCCAGTTGCCGCAGTGTGTAGGCCACCGGCGTCGAGAGCCGCAGCTCGCCCCGATGCCAGCGATGGCGGGCTTCGGCCGGACTCAACCATTCCAGGCCGACGATCTCGCCTTCGATCAACTCTTCCCGCTGGTCGCTGCGCACCCGATGCAGAAAGTAGTGCGTGGCGAAGCGGATGGGCACGAACGACGGTGTGAGCCAATTGCCTGCCGGCTCGAAGTCAGCAGCGTCGATGTGCAGCTCGTGTGTTTCGAGCAGGTCTTCGAACCCTGTTTCTTCGTCGAGCAGTCGATGACGTGCGGCGCGCAAGGCGTCGCGGTCGGGTAGGGCACCTTGCACGCAGAGCAGCCCTGTTTCTTCGAACACTTCGCGAACGACAGTCAGGATGGCCGTGGCGTGCGCCTCGTCCGTCGCATTCAGGACGCGCGTGAGACTTTCATCGGCTTGAATCCGCCCGCCGGGGAAGACGTGGTGCCCCGCCATGAAGCGCAGATTCGGATTGCGGCGGGCGAGCAAGATCTCGGGGTCATCGCCACCGCGCACGAGGATACAGGTGGCAGCGGCTTTGGGTTGGTCGGGCATGTGAGGGGATTCCGCGATGGCAGTCGCTGCCTGGTCTGTGCGCCATCAGTCTAACGCGGCCGTGTGATCGCTTCCTGTTCGCAGTACGGAAGTGCCGAGGCCGTCCCATCGCCAGGTCAGCCGACCGCGGCCCGGTCGTTCAGGGGCGGCTCGGACACGGCGTGTGGGACTGTGTTAGAATCGCGACTTGAGCCTGATCAGGTGTGGGGGTCAGGTTGTCCGCGTGTTGCGCCGTCGATGGTAACGGCGTGCTGCGCGTCCGGCGCTACCAGCGAATACCCGCTTGCAAGGAGTTCAAGAGATGTATCTTTACCGTCGCCGAACTCTCTGTCTGCTCGCGATCAGCCTGGTCGGCATCGCTGCCCTGGCAACAGCCTCGCCGGCCGCTGCTGCCGATCGGCCCGAGGTGCGAAAGGGCGCGGACGAGCAGATGGTCGCCATGCGCGACGGTGTGAAGCTGGCCACCAACGTCTTTTTGCCAAAGGGCGACGGGCCGTGGCCGGTCGTGCTCACACGTACGCCCTATAGCAAGGACGGACAGTTCGGCGCGATGGCCTCGCGGTACACCTCGGCGGGTTACGCGTACGTGATTCAGGATTGTCGAGGCATGTTCCGTTCCGAGGGCGAGTATCGTCCCTTCCTCGACGATCAGGAGGACGGCTTCGACACCGTGAACTGGATCGCCGAGCAACCGTGGTGCGATGGCAACGTCGGCATGTCCGGCGCATCGGCCATGGGCATCACCTCACTGTTGGCCGCCATTGCCGATCCCGACGCGCTCAAGGCGGCCTTTGTCGTCGTCGCCCCCGAGAGCTTCTGGACGGAAGCGTCGTTCATTGGCGGCGTCTTCAAGGAAGCCGACACGACGAACTGGATGCGCGGTCAGGGAGCGGAAGACCAGGTTGCCGATCGCAAGGCGAGTATCGAGGATACGGAAGAAGAAGCGTCGCGCGACATCGCCTCGCAGCGCAGCAAGATCGACATCCCGATCTACCATCTCGGCGGCTGGTACGACATCTTTTCCTCGGGCACGCAAAACAACTTCACGTTCCTTCACAACGAGGGGCTTGAGGGTGCCCGCGGCAACCAGAAACTGTTCATGGGGCCATTCGGTCACGGAAACCTGGCAGGCGAACTTTCCTATCGCAACGCCGGCGGTATTCTGGCCGTGTTCGCCGAGGAACTGCGCTGGTTCGATCATCACCTCAAGGGCGAAGAGAACGGCATCGGCACCGAGCCCCCGGTGAAGTACTACCAGATGGCGTCGGCCCGTAAGGGCGACAGCTCGGAGAAGAACGGTTGGCAGACGGCCGAGAACTGGCCTCCGGAGAGTCGCGAGGTGCGCTATCATTTGCTGCCCGGCGGTAGCTTGGCGACTGAGCCTTCGGAAGACTACGAGGCCGCGACAACCTACGTACACGATCCGAATAACCCCGTCCCGACTTTCGGCGGGGCCAATCTCACGTTGCCTTTGGGGCCGGTCGATCAGCGCCAGATCGAAGAGCGCGACGACTATCTGCGGTTCCAAACTCCTGTGCTGGAAGAAGACGTGGAGATCGGCGGACGCGTCTACGTCGATCTGTATGCATCGACGGATGCTCCGGATACCGACTTCATGGTCAAGCTCGTCGACGTCTATCCCGATGGGTACGAAGCGCTGATTCTCGATGCGCCGCTGCGGACGCGCTATCGCGAAGGGCGCGAAGCCGACCAGATCAAGATGATGCCGGCTGGCGAGCCGGTGCAGATGACCGTCGATCTGGGAAGCACGGCCAATATCTTCGAGGCGGGCCACCGCATTGCCGTCCACGTGGCGTCGAGCAACGCGCCGCGCTTCGAAGTGAATCCCGGCACGGGCGATCCGCCGGGCCAGCCGCAAGCGGAGCCGCGAGAGGCGAACAACACGGTGTATCACAACGCGCGCCAGCCGACGGCTTTGGTGCTGCCCATTGTGGACTAGCCGGCCGTCGGCACACTGCCAACAAGTTCAGACCTGCCGGCCCATGCGGCGGCCCGCGTCGCCGCATGGGCCGTCCACGTACGCGCCACTACAAACGGGTCTGCCGTTCATGCTGACGTGTTCGATCCGCACAGCTCTCCTGGTCGCAGTCTGCGGCGCGCTGCCAGTCTGCCGCGCCAGCGAGATCGACTTCGACCGCGATGTGCGGCCGATCCTCTCCGAAAACTGCTTTCACTGTCACGGACCGGATGGCGAAGCGCGGCAGGCCGAGTTGCGGCTCGATACCCGCGACGGATTGTTCGAAGATCGCGGCGGTTATCAGCTCGTCGTGCCCGGTGAACCCGCCGCCAGCGAGCTCTTCCACCGCGTTTCGTCTGAGGATGTCGACCTGCGGATGCCTCCCGCCGAAACCGGGCTGAGCCTCACTGAGGCCGAGATCGAAACGCTCAAGAGTTGGATTGCCGGCGGAGCCGAGTGGACGGCTCACTGGGCCTTTGCGCCCCTTGTGCGTCGTCCGCCTCCCGAGCGAGAGCACCCCTGGCCGCACAACGCCATCGATCAGTTCGTGCTCGCGCGACTCGAGCGCGAAGGACTCTCTCCCTCGCGCGAGGCCGACCGCGAGAAGCTGATTCGCCGCGTGACGCTCGATCTGACGGGGCTACCGCCGACGCCCGAAGAGCTCGACGCATTTCTGAGCGATGAATCGGCAGACGCCTATGAGAAAGTCGTCGATCGACTGTTGAAGTCGCCGCGTTATGGCGAGCGGATGGCCTGGGACTGGCTCGATGCGGCCAGGTACGCCGACACCGACGGATTTCAAGGCGACCCCACCCGCACGATGTGGCCCTGGCGCGATTGGCTGGTCGCGGCACTCAACGACAATAAGCCGTTCGACCAGTTCACCATCGAAATGTTGGCGGGCGACCTGTTGCCCGGTGCGACTCGCGAGCAGTTGATCGCCACCGGGTTCAATCGCAACCACATGTACAACGGCGAAGGCGGTCGCATCGCGGAAGAAACCCGGGTCGAGAACGTTTTCGATCGCGCGGAGACGACGTCCACGGTGTGGCTGGGTCTGACGATGACCTGCGCGCGGTGCCACGATCACAAATACGATCCCATCACGCAGCGCGAGTACTATCGGCTTTTCGCCTTCTTCAACAATACGTCGGAGAGTGGCGCCCGCGGCGGTGGCAAAGCGCCGCCGGTAGCCAGTTACTACACCCCCGCCAATCGACGGCGATTGGCGCAGCTCAAGGCGCGGCTGGCGAGCTGGAATCGCCTTATCGCATCGCCCCAGCCACAGCTCGATGCGGCACAGGCCGATTGGGAGCGCTCGACGGCCGTGTGGTTACGGGAAGAGTATGTTCAGGCGGCGCCGGTTCAGTTGGGCGACTGGTGGGCGCTCGGTCCACTGCCTGCGCCGGAGGGCGATGGTGAGGCGGCGTTCGAGCAGGATTTCGGGCCCGAAAGCGGCGTCGATCTCGGGCAAGCGTTCGCCGACGGTCAATTTGCCTGGCGCGAAGCGGCGGAGTTTGCAGATGGCGAAGTGCACGCCCTGCCGGAGACCATCGGCGCCACGTATCTCTACCGCACGCTGAGGGCCGAGAGCGAGAGAGTCGTCGACCTCTCGCTGGGTTCCGACGATGGGATCAAGGTCTGGCTGAATGGCGAACCGGTGCTGGCCAACAACGTCTCGCGCGGTGCGGCGGCCGATCAAGAGCGCCTGTCGCTCGCGCTTCAGGCCGGCGAGAACGAGCTGCTCGTCAAGATCGTCAACACCGGCGGCATCGCCGGCTTCTATTTCCGCAAGACCGGCGAGTCCTTCGGAGGCCTGCCGGGCGAAGTGGCCGACGCGCTGTTGGTCGATGTTGATACACGCAGCGATGAGCAGCGAGAGCTGCTGCGCAATCACTACCGCAACACTTATTCGGCCAACTGGCGGGCTTGTGTGGCGCTGGTCGATAACATCAAGAGTCGAATTGATCAGCTCAACAAGTCGGCCGTGCCCGTGATGGTGATGGACACGCTGCCCGACGATAAGCGCCGCACGACGCACATCCTCAATCGTGGCATTTATAACCAGCCGCTCGAAGACGAGGTGACCGAGGGCACGCCCGAGTTCCTGCCGCCGTTGCCGGAAAGAGTCACTCGCGACCGGCTCGCGCTGGCGCGGTGGCTCGTCTCGACCGGCAACCCGCTCACCGCCCGGGTCACCGTGAACCGGTACTGGCAGACGTTTTTCGGCGTCGGGCTGGTGGCGACGAGCGAAGACTTTGGGCGGCAGGGAGAGCGACCGTCGCATCCCGAGTTGCTCGACTGGCTGGCCGCGTCGTTCGTCGACAGTGGCTGGGATGTGAAGGCGCTGCACAAACAGATCGTGATGAGCGCCACGTATCGGCAAACGTCGCGGGCCGGGCAGCCATTCGTTGAAGTACAGTCCGGGGCAGGGCAGGGGGGCGCGGGTTCGTATGTCGACGACCCGGCCAATCGGCTCCTGTCACGCGGGCCGCGGTATCGCTTGCCGTCGTGGATGCTGCGCGACCAGGCATTGGCCATCAGCGGATTGCTCGTCGATACGATCGGCGGACCGCCGGTGCGCCCCTATCAGCCGGCGGGCATCTGGGCCGAGGCGACGTTCGACAAGATTCGCTACGAGCAGGATTCGGGCGACGCCCTCTATCGTCGCAGCCTGTACACGTTTTGGCGGCGGATCGTCGGGCCGACAATGTTCTTCGACGCCGGCAAGCGGCAGACCTGCGAAGTGAAGCAGGTGCGAACGAACACGCCCTTGCACGCGCTGACGACGTTGAACGAAACCACGTTTGTCGAAGCGGCCCGCCAGATGGCCGAACGGATTGCCTACGAAGGCGGTTCTTCGCCCAGTGAGCGGATCCGCTACGCGTTCCGGCTGGCGACGTCGCGCTCTGCGACGGAAGACGAACTGCGGCTGCTGGTCGACCGCTGGGGCAAGTTGAAAGACGAGTATGCCCGGCATCCGGTGGCGGCCGAAGAGTTGCTGGCGGTGGGCGAGTCGCCGCGCGATACGACGTTGGACGCCGCCGAGCACGCGGCGTACACGGTGATCTGCTCGCTCGTTCTCAATCTCGACGAAGTGTTGACGAAGGAATAGCGCCGTGGATCCACGCGTGGAAAACAAGATCGTGATGACGCGGCGGGCGCTGTTCGGTCGGGCGGCTGGCGGCATCGGCTCGATCGCGCTGGGATCGCTGTTGACCCGCGACTCGCAGGCGGCCGAAAGAACGTCCTCCGGCGGATTGCCGGAGCTACCGCACTTTACGCCGAAAGCCAAGCGCGTCATCTACCTGCTGCAAAACGGTGCCCCTTCGCACGTGGATCTGTTCGACTGGAAACCGGCACTGCGCCAGTGGCACGGCAAGCAGATTCCCGACGAGGTCGTCGGCGGCGCGCGGTTCAGCACGATGACCAGCGGACAGACCGACCGCCCGGTTCTCTCGGAGATCACCGAGTTCGCCCGGCATGGCGAGAGCGGCGCGACGGTCTCCAGCTTTCTGCCACACACGGCCGAGATCGCGGATCGGTTATGCTTCATCAAGTCGATGCACACCACGCAGGTGAATCACGCGCCGGCCATCGCCTTCTTTCTCACCGGCGATGAGCGGCCCGGCCGGCCGAGCATGGGGGCCTGGCTCTCCTACGGGCTCGGAAGCGAGACCGACGAACTGCCGTCGTTCGTGGCCATGACCTCGCGCGACAAGGAGGCTTCCTGCGGGCAGATCTTCTACGACTACTACTGGGGCAGCGGCTTTCTGCCCACGGTGTATCAGGGCGTGAAGTTCCGCGGCACGGGCGATCCGGTGTTGTACTTGCAAGATCCGCCGGGACTGAGCCGCGCGGCACGGCGGGCGATGCTCGACGATCTGGCTGCGCTGAACAGCAAGCACGCCGACGAAGTGGGCGATCCGGAGATCACGACCCGCATCGCGCAGTACGAAATGGCCTATCGCATGCAGGCGTCAGTGCCCGAGCTTACTGACTTCTCCGATGAGCCGCAGCACGTGCTCGACATGTATGGCCCCGACGTGACCCGCAAGGGATCGTTCGCCTACAACTGCCTCATCGCGCGGCGACTGGCCGAACGCGGCAGCCGCCTCATCCAGTTGATGCACGCCGGCTGGGACCAGCACCGCAACCTGAACACGCAACTTGAGATTCAGTGTACCGATACCGATGCGCCGTCGGCCGCGCTGGTGAAAGACCTGGCCCAGCGGGGGCTGTTGGACGATACGCTGGTGATCTGGGGCGGCGAGTTCGGCCGCACGCCGTTCCTACAGGGCCAGATCGAAAAGACCGACACCTGGGGCCGCGACCATCATCCCTACGTCTTCACCATCTGGATGGCCGGCGGCGGCATCAAGCCCGGCGTGACCTACGGCCAGTCCGACGACTTCGGCTTCAACGTCGCCAGCGACCCGGTCCACGTTCACGACTTCCAAGCCACCGTGCTCCACCTGCTCGGCATCGACCACCAGCGCCTCACCTACAAGTACCAAGGCCGCCGCTTCCGGCTCACGGACGTGCATGGGGAGGTGGTGGCGGGGGTTTTGGGGTGAGGGGCGGCGCGGACCAACGGCAGAACTGGTAGTAAGACCGTGCGACTGTGCGTGCTCGGGAGGCGATTCCAAACCGGCGCCTGCGATCAAGTGCGCTACTGAATCGCCCAGGTTACTATCCACCATTTGCCGTCTGGATGACCCCGCATGTGCGGGTTGCCTTCTGCATCTTCGTACACGAGCCTAAACCTGTGTGACATGCTCTTATTGCTGCCGTTTTCCAGGTATTCAAGGTCGGTCTCTACTTCAGTGACCGCTGGCGCTGCGTCTTCCACTCGCGTAATGCTGAACGTTATCAGCTCTAACTGACCGTAGACGGATCTCACTTGCGCAGCTGGCACCCGCGATAAGTCAGAGGAGGCGCCAAATACTTTCTTAGCCATGTGTCCATAGTTGCGTCTACGCCACAACTCGAGAAACTCCGCGAGCGCCCGCTCAGGCGTTCCGATCGGAAACTCCGCTGGTGAACCTGTGGCGCGGATATCGCTACCAACAACCAGCTCCCTCGGCATCCATTCTGCGATACTCTCCTTCTCAGCCCTGGTTTCCTGGAGCTTGCGGCAGCTATCTACCAAATCACGTAACTGATCACGCCAAGTCTTTTCGGGCTCCGCAGGAGGCGCTTGCACTTCACCCTTCTGGACCTTCAGTGCCCACTCTCGCACGCCGAATAATGCCGCCCATGTCTTTGCCGCCACGATTGGATTGTCGTAACCAAGATCTATGCCATGCATGATGCCGTTGCGATACGGAATTGAGATTGCCTCCGCGCGCGTCTTTTTTCGCGCGGCCGTGAAGACTTCCTTTAGTCGCTCAAGTCCGCGGCTGTGTGCCGCTACAGAGTTCCACGCCTTGAGATCAGACGCCTCTGCAGAAAAGCCACGCCGCTTGCCATGAGCCTTTTCGTGAAGCTCGTTCACCATGCCGTCAAGAAGTGCGAGCACGACAGGGACACACGCGTGGTAGCGACCGTGTTCGTAGTCCTCAAATGCCTTTTGGGCAAGCGGCATGCGGGCGCTAAATGCGCTCACCGCCCACATCGTGTTCAACCCTCTGCGAACTGTGTCGAGATCATAGTACGCAACGAGGTCCGCTTCTGCTCCCTCGAGGTCACCTACCTCAGCTTTGGTAACTGCGGCCAGTGCCACCTCCACATTCATATTGTCGTAGATTATCCAGCCGCGATCAGCGAACAGGTCGTTAAACCGATCAGGCAACCGTGCCAGTACATCCGCCTTGGCAGCTTGCCCGTCAAGATTCGCAAGTGCCTCGTCGATTTGTTCCGTGTTCGCCCCGAGAATTCGGAACAGGGGCCGAAGCAGAGGCATCGCGCGTTTTAGACAGCCGACTGCGCGGACGTCATCGAGGGTCTTTCGAAGGGTCGGTATATCTCTAATGAGGGGCTCTGGAGTTGACATACGAACAGGACGCCTCGTCCAACAGATTGGTTCACATCGTCCGCCAAACTTATCGCAGCGGAGCGGCGTTCGTCAGCGACATCGCTTGCCTTAGGAGTGGAGAACGGATCGGCGTTGGCCTTCTGAACTCACAAAAAGTCAATTCTGCCCCAGAACCTCGTGACAAAGTGGAAGTTGCCGAGCTCGCCGCCGTAGTTGCCGGCGGTGATGGCGAGAATGTGCGAATAGGGGAGCATTTTGCCTGCTTCTGATGTCAACAATCATGTAGCTCCGCGCCCTCGATGCTTTGAACAGACGCCGAACGTGGCGCGATTCGTGGTCGCCGATTCTGTTATCGGATGCACGGTACGCACCCCACCTACGCCGCGTCATCGGCCGGTCGGGTGAGTTGGATTTCGATACCGCCGACCAGGGAGGCGACGAGGTTGTAGAGGAGGGCAACGACGATCCCGCCGATGAAGCCGGCGAGGCCGTAGAAGATGGGCATGATGATGACCGCTCCGAGGCCGAAAACCATTTCCATGGGGCCTGCACCGCCGACCGCGGCTCCGGCGACGGCGACCAGCGAAAACACCGCACCGGCCATGAGGCCGATCAAGGCGTAAAGACAGAAGAAGACTTTGCCCACTGAGAAGATGCCGACGCTTCTGATCATCATGACGCTGTCTCCCCAAACGGCCGACGTGTGTTGCCGCATGCATGGCGTTGGCAACGGCCGGCCGATCCGTTGCTGCCCACCTGCGTGTCCGCGACGCAGTAGGCGTGATCATAGTGGCGCGAGCGCGGGCGTGCCATTTGATCGAGGCAGAGCGGCGAACGGCGAAGACGTGACGCGCGCTGGTGCGAGGGTGCGTTCGCGCTGTGACACTCACGGCCGGGGCTCGCGTTTCACTCTCCGGAGCGCGAGTCACCCAACACTTCCCGCAACCGGAAGTGAAACTTGCCGAGCTTGCCGCCATAGTTGCCGGCGGTGATGGCGGGCAGTTCGCCGGCGGCGGCGTGAACGGCGCCGGCCATGGCATGGGCGATGGCAGCTTCGGTGATGCCGTCGATCACCAGTTCGTAGGAGCAGTTGGCAGCGGGGTGCAGCTTCGTTTCGACGTGGCCGGCGAGCGTGGGGCAGTAAGGGTCGTTGGTCGAGGCCGAAAGCTGCTTGTAGCGCGAGCCGACCTTGCTGCCGGCGCGGACCACGCCGCCGGGGAAGGGGGCGATGACGCCGGGAAGTTCGGCAATCGCTTCAGCCGCGCGGCGGGCGGCGGCCAGCGCTTGCGCTTGCGTTTCGCCTTGCAGAATCAGGTTGCCGCCGCCGACGCCCTCGCCAACTCCGGCGTTCTCCTCGACGAGGAACTCGCCGTCCATCACCGGGATTCGCCAGTAGCGCACGCCGGCGATGACCTTGCTCTTCTGATACCCATCGCCGAAGTAACGCAGGTGCGAACCCAGCGGCACCCGCTTTTCCGCGTCCGGCAACCCGTCGTAGACGGCCGTCGTGGCGCACGGCAGCAGGCATTGCCCGGCCCGGGCGAGGAGTGCCTTGCCGAGCGGCTCGCTGGAGAAGCCGAAGAACAGCAGCGCCGCTCCCGGGCGACCGTCGGGGGTGGCATCGGGCGACAAGAGCTGTTCGACGCCGGCTTCGGCGTCGCAGCCAATCACGGACGTGGCAAAGCCGGTCGCCTCGCGGCAGGCCATGTCGAGCCAGTGGTCGTCTGCGGCGGTGACGATCAGTCGCGCGAAGCGCATGGGGAAGGCTTCGGCGAAGGTGTCTTCGATGTGTGTGGCGCCGATTTTCATCGGGACGCTGCCGCCTCCGCCGGTTGCCACACGAAGATCTCCCCCTTGCCCGGCACGGAAACGTCGCCGGAGTAGAGATCGTAGCGTCCCTCGTCCGCCGCGCACGGGAGCGTGATGCCGAGCCCCGAGAGGAACCGCGCGTAGAGTCGCAAGAACTCGGGATTGTACGAGCGGGCCAGGCGGAAGGTGGGCAACATGGCGATGGGTTTCAGGGAGATGATCGTGCCGCGGATCATCCAGGCACCGGTGCGAAGTTCCGCACCCGCGAGCAGCACGATATTGCCCCCTTTCATTTGCAGCCCGGCGAAGTCTTTGGCGGTGTCGCCGATGACGATCGTGCCCTTTTTCATCCTCATCCCGACTTCGAGACCGGTCGAACCGTCGATGACGATGGTGCCGCCCCGCATGCCGGTGGGGCTGCCACGGTAGGCGGCGCCGATTTGTCCGCCCGCGTTGCCGTGTACGCTAATCAGGCCGTCGCCCATCTCGGCGCCGACCCAGTCGCCGGCGTCACCGTGCACTTCGATGCTGCCGCCCGTCATGTAGGCGCCCAGGTGCATGCCGACGTTGCCATGGATAGTGAGCCGTCCGCGCGACATACCGCGGCCGATCCATTTCAACAGACTCAAGTCGCCATGAACCTCGATCTCATCGCTCCGCTCCCCTTCGATCTCGAAGAAGTCGTCGAGCCGGCGGCGACGCTTGCCCAGTTGCACCGGGAGACTGCGAATCTCGTCGTGCGCGAGGTCGGCGAGCGCATCGGGCGAGAGCACCTCTGTTTCCAGAGGCACGCCGGGTTGCTCCTTGAGCGTGAGTCGGATCGCGCTCATTCGGTATCGATACAGTCGCAGATTTCGGGTTGCTGGATGCGTTCCATTTCCACCGAGTAGTTGTCGAAGGACATCGTGTAATAATCTTCGAACAGTGGTCGCAGAAAGGCTTCGATCTGTTCGTCGTGCGGCGGGCGGACGAGCAGGCCGCGGCCCTCAGGCGTGGCGCGGATGTCGCCGTCTTCGATGACGATTTCGCCGCCTTTGATCACGTAGCGGGGATGGCCGAACATCCGCGCGACGTCGTCATCCTGGTCGTAGATCACCACGTCGGCATCGGCACCGACGCCCAAATGTCCCTTGCGCGGCAGGCCGAGTGCCCGCGCCGGTCCGGCCGAGGTGATGGTGGCGATTTCATAGAGCGTGTATTCGCGATCGATGTCGGGCAGATGAATACGGCTGAGCGCCTTGTCCGATTGACCGGCCATGCAATCGCGGCGGAAGTCGCGGCACATCAGCAGTTGAATGATTTCCGGGTAGCGCCAGAAGCAGGCGCCGTTGGGGTGATCGGTGGTGAGGAACACCCGCCAGGGATCGTCGATCAACAGCAACAGTTCGAGCCCGACGGCCCACTGTACGGCGTTCACGAGGTTAGTGGGGCGGTAGGTATAGGGAACGATGCCGCAGCCGGTTTCGTTTTCGACGTCGAGGTTGCCCCACTTGCGGCCGGTGAGCTTGTAGAGCAGGTGTTGCCAGGGTCCGTCGGCGGTGATGGTCACCGTATCGCCGAACAGCACGGCACCGGCGTCGGTCGTGAAGTTCCGGTGCGCGTTCATGTAATCGGCCAACTGCGGGGCTTCGGAGCGCATGGTGCTCCAGTCGTCGCCGCCGTACGCGTGGTACTGCAAGTGGGCCATGTGCGCGCGGCGGCCATCGAGGTTCTGCATGGTTTCGAGCGTGGTGGTGAGGTTGCCCGGCACGCCGAGATTGTTGCAGTGCAAGTGCAGCGGATGGGGCAGCCCGAGGTCGTCGACGATCTGCGCGAGCCCCGCGACGATTTTGGCAGGCGTAACCTTGTGGTAGCCATCGACGGGTTCGCTCAGTTGCTCGGCGTTCTTGCCGTACTTCCAAGCCGCGACGCCACCGGGATTGACGGCTTTGACGCCGTAAGCCTTCGATGCCCAGATCTGCCAGGCGACCACTTCGCGGGCGCGTTCCATCTCGCCGGCTTCGAGCAGGTCGAGCAGGATCTCGTTGTTGGCCAACAGCACGCAGCAGCTCTTGTCGACGATGGGGATGTCGCGGAGCTCTTCGTGCGTGTGCTTGGCCGAAAGGATCGGTACGGCGGCTTCGTTGACGGTCGTCCAACCCATGCCGGCGTAGAGGTAGCCGGTGGCGAACGTGGTGGGTGTCATGCCTCCCACGCCGGCACGGTTTGTTTGCGAGCGAATGAAGGCCGTGGTGCGGCGGTGGTCTTCGGGCGTCATCGCGCGGGCGAAGTTAATCGAACCGCCTGCGACGTGCGTGTGCACGTCGACGCCACCCGGAAAGACGATCATGCCGGAGGCGTCGATTGTCGGCGCGGCGTCGACATTCTCGACGATGCGACCATCCTGGATACAGACGTCCTGGACGACGCCATCGATACCGTGCGCAGGATCGTAGACTTGGCCCCCGACGATCCGAAGCATGCGCTGTCTTTCCGTGCCCTTCGGTCCGCAGCGTGTTCGACCAGGGACTGTCTAGATTTGGGTGGTGGTCGTCTGGCCGCCCGCCGCCATCCAGTCGGGCTTTTCGGCCACGGCCTGATGAATGCGGCGGACGACGTCTTCATCGGTAGGATACGGTGACCTGAGCGCGGGGCGAAGGGGCAGCGGAATCTCATCCATGCGATAGCCGGTCCCCGGTGCGCTAATGCCCGTGACGGCTGTGGTGATGTGGACGCGGGCCAGCCGGCTGGTGTGTGTGACTTTCGGGTCGAGCACGACGGTGGGAATGCGGGCCAGGTGGTCGATGGCCGGTTGCGGCATCGTGGCACCGGGGTCGGCTCCGAGGATCAAGGCCGCGTCGACGTCGCCGCGCACCAGCAGATCGACGGTCGAGAACTCGCCGGGATTGTAGCGGGGATAGCCGCGGCTGAAGTTGACGCCGAAGGGATACCCGGTCGTCCATCGCATGACGACATCGGCGCCCGTCACGTTGCCGTGTCCGCGCATGGGCATGGCGACGAACTTGGTATACGCGTTCAGTTCGGCGGCCAGCGTGAGGATCGAGGCCGAGTTCATGTGCTTGCCACGGGTCATCGAGAGCCCCATGCCGAAGAACATCACGCCGAACTTGGCGCGCTTCATGCGATCGACCAGATCGGTGAGCTGCTCGAGCGTGAGGCCAGTCTCGGCGACTTGTTTTTCGTCAACGTGCTGGCCTTTGACCAGCGCGCGGAGGATCGAGAGGGCTTCGAAATCCTTGCCGGGCCGAATCTGCAGGAAGATGTCGGCGGCTTTCACGCTCTTGGTTTCGCGAATGTCGACCAACACCATCGTGCGGTCTTTGCGTCCGCGGGGAACGAAGCGGCCTTTGGGCATGAGGGCATACTTGGTGAAGTGGCGGGGATGGCACTCGGCCGGGTTGCCACCCCAGTAGAGGACGAAGTCGGCCCGGTTCTTCACTTCACCGAGCGTGCAGGAGACCTTGCCACCCAACTGGGCGGCGATTTCGGTGGGACCGTGTCACAACGAGGTGTGGCTGTCGGCCACGCCTCCCAAGCGTTCGGCCAGGGCCACGGCTTCCCGCTGTGCCTCGCACGTGATGTTGCTCATGCCGTAGACGAGTGGCATGTCGGCGCGGTCGAGCAGGTCGGCGGCGACTTGGACGGCTTCGTCGACGGTGGTTTCGCGGCCGTCGACCAGGGCATCGGGATAGTGCTTATCAGTAGTGTGGTTGAGGAACCAGGCCTTGCCGAGAATGCAGGCCCGTTTGGCGGCGACGATCTTGTGCTCGTCTGCGTGGACTTCGATGTCATCGCACACGCAGCCGCAGAATGCGCAGGTGGCGTTGTCGACGATCGTGAGGCTCATAGCTGCTCCGCATCAGGCGTATCGTCCGCACGGGACGACGGGACGGTGAACGTTCACCCCAGCGCGCGGCCCTGGCAGCTGCCGCGCACTCGCCGCGGCATGAAGCGGCCGGGCGCGACCTCTTCCCAGGCAGTGCCGTCGACCTGCTGATCGTCATCCGCGAATTGTGGTGAGCCGGCAATGCTTGATGATGGGTCGGCGTCTGGATTCTGACTCATATCGATCTTTCGTTTTCTTGAATGACATCGCGTTTGCCTGGTGCGCGACAGAAGTTTACTTCGCCGCAATCTGCACCGGCTCGACTTCGACTTCCCAGCCTTTGGAGGTGGGCATCCCCGTGCCATCGGTGCCGCCACCCATGAGCCGGCAGGTGGGGGGACCGTAGGGGACGAAGAGCATTCCGGGCGGGACTTTTCCCTCTTCGACCTGAAACGTGGCCTCGCCGTGTTCGGTTCGCACGCACACCGAGTCGCCTTTGCTCACGCCCAGCGACTGCATGTCGTCGGCGTGCATGGTGAGCGTGTTGACAATCGCCTCGTACTCGGCGTTGTCCTTGCCGACGTTGATCTGCTGGCCTTGCTTGGACGTGCGGGCGGGATTCAGGAGGAAGCGTTGAGCGGGCATGCTATGCCGTGACGTTATGGTGGGCGGGTTGGTGGTTCGACGGGGCCGCTGGCAGTGGTGGAACTGCCGAACCCCTACTATTGCACCGCCACACGGCCGACAGGTCAACGTCGAAAAGCGTCGTCGAAGACGGTGTCGATCGCCGCAGGGAAGTGTTTTGCAGCGGCGCTAGTCACCTTCGGGCAGGGCAAAAGCGAAGAACTGGTTGCCGGGCCGGGTGCGGAGTTTGCCGGCTCCGCCGGCGGCGATGACGACATATTGTCGATCGTCCACCATGTAAGTACAGGGAGTGGCGTAACCTCCCGCCGGGAGTTGATACTCCCAGAGCAACTTGCTGGTCGACTTGTCGAAGGCGTGAAAGCGTTCGTCTTTGGTGCCGCCGATGAACACCAGCCCGCCGGCCGTGACGATCGTGCCGCCGAAGTTCTCGGTGCCGGTTTGGGAGATGCCGCGGGCGGTGAGCTCTGGATATTCACCTAGCGGAACCTGCCAGGCGAATTCGCCGGCATTGAGATCGATGGCGGTCAACAAACCCCAGGGTGGCTTGACCGCCGGGTAGCCCTCTTGATCGAGGAACTGCACGTAACCCTGGTGGCCGTACCGATACTTTGCGCCGGCCGGCGCTTCGCGGAGCGTGAGGACGTTGGGCACGTTGTTGGAGTTGACGTAGAGGATGCCCGTCGCGGGGTCGAACGAGGCACCCGACCACGTCGCGCCGCCGTGGAAGCCCGGCAAGAACACGCTGCCCTCGAGCGACGGCGGCGTATACGCCGCGCCGTAGCGAAGGTTGGTGAGTTTCTCAAGGACGTGGTCGCGGTTCGCGGGCGCGATGTCAGTGATGTCGGCCTTGCGGAAGCCTTGGCGAGCGAACGGCGGTGGCTTGACGGGAATCGGTTGAGTGGGCCAGGCCTGTTCGCCCGGCACGTCGGAAGCGGTGGCGGGGCGTTCTTCGATCTCGAACAGCGGCTCGCCCGACTCGCGATCGAAGAGAAACACGTAGCCCGTCTTGGTCACTTGTGCGACCGCGTCGATCACACGACCGTCGTGCACGACGGTGACCAGGTTCGGGTAGATGGGCAGATCGTGATCCCAGAGATCGTGGTGCAGCGTCTGGAAATGCCAACGTCGCTCACCGGTTTGGACGTCGAGTGCGATGGTGCAGTTGGCAAACAGGTTTTGGCCCATGCGATCGCCGCCGTAGAAGTCGAACGCTGCCGAACCAAGTCCGCAGAAGGCAAGTCCGCGCTCGACATCGACCGAGACACCACCCCAGGCGTTCGCCCCACCGCGGAAGCGCCACGAATCGCCCTGCCAGGTGTCGTTGCCGAATTCGCCGGGCCGCGGGACGGTGTGGAACCGCCAGAGTTGCTCTCCCGTGCGTACGTTGAACGCGCGGACATCGCCGGGCGCCGAGGGTCCGGGACCCTCGCCGCAAGAAACGCCGAGGATAATCACATTGCCGCAGACTGCCGGTGCCGAAGTGGGACCGTAGCTCAGCTTCGAGATGTCACGGCCGACGATGTCGGCACGGAGATCCTTGAAGCCGTTTTCGCCGAAACTTGGATCGGGCCGACCGGTGCGGGCATCGAGCGAAAACAAGCGGCCGTCGGCCGTGCCGTGAATGATCCGCCGTTGGCCGTCGACTTGACCGTCCGACCAATAGGCGACTCCGCGGTTGACGCCGCCGGAGGCCAACAGCACGCGCGGTCGACCATCGGCGAAGGGGTCGAAGGCCCACTGTTCGCGACCCGTCGCTGCGTCGAGGGCAACCACGCGGAGTTCGGCCGTGGTGAGGTAGAGCAGGCCGTCGACGACGACCGGCGTGCACTCGATGGTCTTCTTGGGCGGTTCACCGGTGTTATACGTCCATGCGACTTGCAACTCATCGACGTTGTCGCGATTGATCTGCGCGAGCGATGAGTGCCGCATGCAGCCGCGGTCGCCGCCAACGGCCAGCCAGTTGGCGTCGTCAGCGGGCGATGGCGATGGGAATCCGATCGCCAGGAGAATCCATGCGAACAGCGCCAGTATCGGGTGGAAGGTGGTGTAAGTGGTGTCGGTCCACACAGTCTTGATAGCTCTCAAGGAGGAACTGCACCCAACCTACAGGCGGCTACCATCGTAGCTGCCGCGATTTGCCGTGGCGACGACGCATCGACAGGAAGTTGATCGAGATGGTGAAGTCCGGCCGCTCGCGGCGAAAACAAGATGGGTGCGGATGATTCTGCCACGCGGCATACGGACGGATCGGTATGATGAAACGGCGCCTGTGCACCGCGATGGGGAGACAAGATCATGCCGCTGGGCCGCCACGCGATTACAACGACGCCTGAGAACAGCGAAACGCCGTGGGATTCGGTGCGTAGCTGGGTGACGCCGAGCCGGCTGTTCTTTGTCCGCAATCACTTCGACGTGCCGACGATCGACGCGAATGCGTGGCAATTGACCATCGAAGGCTGCGTCGATCGCCCGCTCACATTGAGTTGGAATGAGTTGTGCGATTTGCCGCAGGCATCGTTGGCCGCGTCGATTGAGTGCGCCGGCAACGGACGTTCGTTTCTGCAGCCGGCCGTCGAAGGCGTGCAGTGGGGCGCCGGCGCCATCGGCCACGCTGAGTGGACGGGCGTGCCGCTTTACGCAGTGCTCGAGAAGGCCGGCATCGATGCGAGCGCGCAGGAGGTCGTGTTCGAAGGAGCAGACCGTGGGGCCGAGCACGATCATCCCGAAACGATGGCCTTTGCCCGCAGTTTGCCGCTCAGGAAGGCGCTCGACCGCAACACGCTCTTGGCGATGTACATGAACGGTGAGCCGTTGGACGCGAATCACGGGTATCCCGTGCGGCTGCTGGTGCCGGGCTGGTATGGCGTTGCCTCGGTGAAGTGGCTGTCGCGGATCGAAGTCATCGATCACGCATTCAAGGGCTACTTCCAGACGAAGAAGTACACGGTACGCCGACCGGGTGGCGACGGCGAAGAAACCAGCGTCGTGGGTGCGATGGTCGTGAAGTCAGCCTTCGTGCGGCCGCAGCCGAGTCAGACGTTGACGGTTGGGCGGCAACGACTGTTTGGCGTCGCATGGGCGGGAGAGGAACAAGTCGCCCGTGTGGACGTCAGTACGGACAACGGGCTCACCTGGAACGCCGCGCGGCTGCTCGATCCAGCGGCGCCGTACTCGTGGACGTTTTGGGAATATGCCTGGAACGTCGAGAAGCCGGGCCAGTATTCGCTGCGGGTGCGGGCGACTACGGCCGATGGAACATCGCAGCCTGAGGAGCACGACGCGCTTCGCGGCGGGTACATGATCAACTTCATCCGGCCGACTGCCGTCGAAGTGGTGGTCCTCGAACCGACTGAGGCGGCACCGCGGGCCGAGACGCTGTTGTACGACATGAACTCGTTTGCCGAAACGAACGCCAGGCTGCCCCTCGACGTGCACCTTGAGTTCAGCGAGGGCGGTGGCATCTGAAGAGTAGAGCGAGTCGCGCACCGGTCGCAGTGCAGCAATTATCACCCGAGCGGTTGCGTGCGACTGGGTAGAGCTCGACTCAAGCGTGCGACGCGCTGCTGAACGGCCAGTGTCTCATTGGGAATCGGCTGTCGCTGCTGCTCCTAAATCGCTGACGCCGCCCACTGGCTGGCGAGCAGCCAGTGGCACCCAAAATCAGCGATGTTCTGGCAAAGGGTTGTTTGCGTTTGCCGGGAGAAGCGTTGTTTGCCGCGTTATCTCAATGCGGACCGAACGATCTGGAGGAAGCCGATCGGCAGTTCGGTTTCTCCGGTCAGCAACAGGTCGACGAGGGCTTCCGCAAGAACGCCGCAGAACTTAAAGCCGTGGCCTGATAGTCCGGCGGCCAGCGCGACGTTTTCGTGTTCGGGATGCCGATCGACGATGAAGTGTTCATCGGGCGTCAGCGTGTACATGCAGACGCTGTGGCGGTTCACTCGAGCGCTGAGTCGAGGCAGATGCGCCGCGGCAAATCGCAACACGGCATCCCTCTCTGACGGGTCGATGTCGCGATCGACGGCTGTAGGGTCCGATACTGCACGGCCACCGGAGTGATCGGCGACTTTGACGCCGGAGTCGTCGACTTGCGGCAAGGCATAAAACACCCCGGAGTCTGTCTCGAAGAGTACCGCGGGGCAGGGGGCCAGCGGGCGATGTGCGTCATCGAGCGGTTCCATCCAAAACGACGACTTGCGGCGCACGACTAGCGGCAAATGCAGTTCCGCCAACAGTTGTGCCGCCCACGCGCCAGCGGTGATGATGAGCTGCTTGGCGTGATACGTCGTCGTGTGCGTGGTGACCTGCACGCCATCGCCGGCGACCTTCCAGCCTTTGACTGGTTCTTCCGGCCGATGCTGCGCGCCAACAACTTGCGCTTGTTCGAGGTACGTGGCCACCGTGCGCTCGACCAAAAGATACCCGGCGCGTTGTTCGAGCAGACCGATGGTTTCTTCGCCCGTGCGAAAGGCGGGGAAGCGGCTTTCAATCTCGCGCGGCGAGAGCTCTTCGAGCGGCAGACTGTATTCCTCGGCGCTGCGCCGCACCCCGGCCAGTATCGGGCCCTCGCGTGGGCCGACTTGCAGCAGTCCCACCTGGTTGTAGAGCTGCTGGCCCGATTGCTGTTCCAACTCGTGCCAACGCTCGAAGGCACGCAGCACCAGCGGCACGTAGTCGGGATGCTCGAAGTAGGCCTGTCGAATCATCCGCGTCTGGCCGTGTGAGCTACCGCGATCGTGCGCGGGTGCAAATTGGTCGATGCCCAGCGTCCGACAACCGCGGCGGGCAAGTTCGTAGAGACACGCGCTGCCGACCCCGCCGGTTCCGATGACGATGCAGTCGTAAGTTTGGGCTGGCATGGCGCGCGGAGCGACTCGCTCTAGTGCTCCGTCAATATTTTATTTTTCGAGTTGGCGCCGTTTGGCGGAGCACTT